>CAYUTG010000292.1:0-2519 GCA_964447555.1 uncultured Marinobacter sp. | reverse complement strand
GTGGCGGCAATGGCATCGGCACCTTGTCCGCCAGCAGTGGCAATGAAGCGAGCCACGAATGGGGGCATGCGTACGGGCTCGGCCACTATCCCGGCAGCAAACTGACCGAAGACGGCCGCTGGCAACGGCACCATGCAGACAGTGGCTGGGGGTACATTGCTTACCGTAACCGCATGCGCGATAACCTTCATAACAATAGCTGGACTGACGAAGCCAAGCCCTTCGGTACGCACTTCATGGGGCACATTGAGTACCGCAAGGATGCGATGTCCGGTGGCTGGGGCAGCTCTCCATTCTCATCCTATACGCTCTATACCAGCTTTTCGGCACGCCTGATTCAGCAGGACCTGGCAAGGTTTCCCATCCCGGATGAAACCTATGAAACCGGCTATAAAAAGTGGGATACACAATCCGGCAAATATAAGGCCCATCACTTTCAGGCATCGCAAGCGGTGCCCGCTCCGGTAAAAACCGGTGTGCCCGTGGCGACGATTCTGGGTGGCTATGATCCGGATGGCACCAACGCGGTTATCTATCCGGTATTTCACGGCAACTACGGCAATGTGTTTGATTTGCCTGAGCCAGATATGTCCAGCACAACCGGTATCTGCTGGGTTGATGTACGGAATGCCGGAGGTGAACAAAAACGCATTGAAGTAGCGGCCCAGCGGCATGACAGCACAACGGTGAATCAGCTGCACTTCAACCTGGAAGCGGAGTTCCGGCCAACGGAAGCAACATTGACGTGTCGCCGCGATGGCTCAGACGTTGAACTGACCCGAACAACCTTTAACGGCCAGATTCCGGAACTGCCTCCGGTCGCAGTTGTGGGGCAGGAGTATGGCTATCAGCAGCTTCGTGACAGGGAGCTGGCACAATTGAATACCGCACTGGAAACCATCAAAGCCGACGCGGTTCCGATACTGCCGCATGATTCCCGGCTATGGCTTGCCAGCTATTCAGAGGCGGACGTGGCGAAGGGGCTGAGTGAATCGGCCAGGGCTGTTCTTGCTCGCATTGAGGCCATGGATGACAGCATTATGCGAGCGCGGGCTCTCATCAGCCAACAGGAAGCTCAAGGTACAGCCGCTGCCGATATTCAGACGTGGCTGACAGAGTTGTTAATCGACCGCGGCCTGATCGCCACACCTGCAGTTATCAATCTGGAAGGCGAGGTGATCAGGAGTGGCAAGGCATCCGCCAAACCAGTAGTCAGGCGCTGAGCCTGCTGCCGGGTAAGGTGCTGAAGACGCTTTTCAGTACCCTTTGAGATTACATCGGTGGGAGCTCTTATATTGAGTGCACATTGCGGCGCAATGCCCTGTCAACGCGTGCTTGTTCCTCCTGGCTCTGGGCCAGCACATCCTGAACATAACGAATGTGGTTGCCCGCAATGTGCCGGGCTTCACTGGTATTTGCCTGCATGATGGCAGCAAACAGATCGCGGTGCTGGTTCATCAGTGCTTGTCTGGTTTGCTCCTTTACGACCTGCATACCGTCAATATTGGCAAGTACGCTACTCTCAAGCAGATTGAACAATCCGCGCATAGTGTGCAGAAGAACCACGTTATGGCTTGCTTCCGCAATAGCCAGGTGAAAGCGGGCATCTGCTGCTGCTTGCCGGGTTCGCCCGGTTTCGGAACTATTGCTGTAGCTGGCCATCAACTCAGTATAAGCGGCTTCCAGGTGGTTCCGGTCTACCTCCGTGGCGCGCAGGGCCGCGTAATAGGCACAGTCAGCCTCCAGCGTATGACGAAATTCCAGCAAGTCGTGATGCGCTTCGGGATGGGTCTCCAAAAGCGGTAACAGGGGGTCGCTAAAGCTTGATCCAAGATTTTTGCTGACGTAATTACCGCCCCCCTGGCGGCTGGTTAATAACCCTTTGGCAATCAGCTTTTGTATTGCCTCGCGCAAGGATGGGCGGGATACACCGAACTGCTCTGCGAGGCTGCGCTCTGCCGGTAACCTCTCACCAGGCGTTAACGTGCCTTCCAGAATCATGGTTTCCAGTTGTTCAACAATGGTATCTGAAAGTCTGCGTTGCCGGATGTGCCCGACATCCATAGTATTTTCCTTATTGGCCTGACCAATCAATTCTGAAAAAGGTTATATCTGCCACTGTGAAAAATCGCAGTAGACTAATGGCTAGCGATAATTCATTGACAAATTATCTGCCGATACTCTAGGCTGATTAAAGTGTGTTGTCAATTGGTATTACCAATTTATAAATCCTTAACTGGTTATTACAGAAGGTTGTCCGATGATCATCTCTGCCTCCACCGATTACCGTGAAGCTGCCAGGCGCCGGCTGCCTCCTTTTCTGTTTCATTACATTGATGGTGGCGCTTATGCCGAGCACACATTGCGGCGCAATGTAGAGGATTTATCCAATATTGCTCTGCGCCAGCGAGTGCTGAACGACATGTCTGAGCTGAGCCTGGAAACCCGCATGTTCGATGAAACTCTGTCGATGCCGGTAGCTTTATCGCCGGTTGGTCTTACCGGCATGTATTCACGGC
>CAYUTG010000291.1:0-2579 GCA_964447555.1 uncultured Marinobacter sp. | reverse complement strand
GTTAAAGCGGCCAACATAGGCCCGGGACGGCGTTTCGTAGTTGCCAACCTTGATGATGTCGTTCCCGTCACTCAGCTCTTCCCAAACGGTTTTGTCATCGTTCAGGTCGCGCATCTGGTCTACGTAGGCCAGTTCCACCGTTTCACCAACCGTAATGCTGCCGGTATCCGCCTGGTCTTTACCGGCAATCATGCGGAACAGGGTCGATTTACCCGCACCGTTACCACCGATAATGCCCACAATCGCCCCTGGTGGAACGCTAAACGAGACATCCTCATACAACAGGCGGTCATCAAAGGATTTGCTGATGCCTTCCACTTCGATCACCTTATCGCCAAGACGCGGTCCGGGTGGAATGTACAGCTCGTTGGTTTCGTTACGTTTCTGGAATTCCTGAGAACTCATTTCCTCAAACCGGGCCAGGCGCGCCTTGCTCTTGGATTGCCGGCCTTTGGCGTTACTGCGCACCCATTCCAGCTCGTGTTTAACGGCTTTCTGGTGAGCGGCTTCCTGCTTGGCCTCCATCTCCAGACGTTTTTCCTTGTTCTCTAGCCACTGGCTGTAGTTACCTTCAAAGGGAATGCCGTGGCCACGGTCCAGCTCCAGAATCCAGCCGGCCACGTTGTCCAGAAAGTAGCGGTCGTGGGTAATGGCAACGACGGTACCGCTGTAGTCGTGAAGGAAGCGCTCAAGCCAGGCAACGGATTCGGCGTCCAAATGGTTGGTTGGCTCGTCCAGTAGCAACATGTCCGGGCCGGAAAGCAGCAGGCGGCACAGGGCTACCCGGCGGCGCTCACCACCGGAAAGATTGACCACTGGCTGGTCCCAGGCCGGCAGGCGCAGGGCGTCGGCGGCAACTTCCATTTTACGCTCAATGTCATGGCCATCGGTGGCCTGAATTAAAGCTTCCAGCTCGCCCTGCCTTTTGGCGAGCGCGTCAAAATCGGCATCTGGTTCGGCGTAATCGGCGTACACCTGATCCAGTTCGGCCAGTGCGTTGTGAACGTCAGCCACCGCTTCGTCTACAATTTCTTTTACGGTTTTGCTGTCGTCCAGTTCCGGCTCCTGGGGCAGGTAGCCAACGTTGATGCCGGGCTGAGGGCGGGCCTCGCCGATAAAATCCTGGTCTATGCCAGCCATGATGCGCAGCAAGGTGGACTTACCAGAGCCGTTAAGGCCCAGAACGCCAATCTTGGCTCCCGGGAAGAAGCTGAGAGAGATGTCCTTGAGAATTTCACGTTTGGGCGGAACCACTTTGCCCACGCGGTTCATGGTGTATACATACTGGGCCATAGCCGGCTGTGTCCTCTGTTAAAAGCAAAAATGTAACCGGAAAATGCCATTGCAGGCGTTTGAAGATCAGCCCTGTACGGTAGCTAAACACGAGAGTGATAGCAATTGACAGCGGTTCCCCGTGGCATCCGTTGATTGCCGCAGTCTTAACGGGCGTGGTGCGCGGCATAAAGGATGATTTTTGACCCGGTTGTGGGATAGAATGACGCGCTGATTTAAGGGAGCCTGCAAAGCATTTTCAGCTTTCGGGTCAGCCACGCACACTGGGGCAGCGATTTCTTGTTTAATCGAGTTTTGAATATTTCGGGCTTTGATGACGAAATATGTAACGCAATGCAGGCCGAAGAAAAACGGCAGGAGGCTCACATTGAGCTGATCGCGTCTGAAAATTACACCAGTCCGCGGGTCATGGAAGCTCAGGGCAGCGTGCTGACCAACAAGTATGCGGAAGGCTATCCTGGCAAGCGCTACTACGGTGGCTGCGAGTATGTCGACATAGCCGAGCAACTGGCAATCGACCGCGCCAAAGAACTGTTCGGAGCCGCCTACGCGAACGTACAGCCGCATTCGGGGTCTCAGGCCAATGCTGCTGTCTTTATGGCTTTGCTGAAGCCGGGCGATACGGTGCTTGGCATGAGCCTGGCCCATGGCGGTCACCTGACTCACGGTGCCAGTGTGAGTTTCTCGGGCAAAATCTACAATGCCGTGCAATACGGTATTGATACCGAAACCGGCCTGATTGATTACGATGAGCTTGAAGCACTGGCTGTTGAGCACAAGCCGAAAATGATTATTGCCGGGTTTTCGGCCTATTCGCAGGAGCTGAATTTCGCACGGTTCCGCGAAATTGCCGATAAAGTCGGTGCCTATCTGTTTGTTGATATGGCCCATGTGGCCGGGCTGGTTGCAGCGGGCGTGTATCCGGACCCTATGCCGCACTCTCATGTGGTAACCACAACGACCCATAAAACCCTGCGTGGTCCCCGGGGTGGTCTGATTCTGGCCTGCGACGATGCCGACCTGCACAAAAAACTGAATTCCGCCGTGTTCCCCGGCGGCCAGGGTGGCCCGCTGATGCACGTGATTGCTGGCAAGGCCATCTGCTTTAAAGAAGCCATGAGCGATGAATTCAAAACCTATCAGCAACAGGTAGTGAAGAACGCGTCGGCTATGGCTCAGGTGTTTATGGAGCGTGGGTTTGATGTTATCTCCGGAGGCACAAAAAATCACCTGTTCCTGGTCAGCCTGATCAAACAGGACATCACCGGCAAAGATGCGGATGCGGC
>CAYUTG010000290.1:0-2584 GCA_964447555.1 uncultured Marinobacter sp. | reverse complement strand
AGGCCTTCCCTGCGCCCCTTAGCAAGACTTCGCTTGATATCGTATAGCCAAGAGTTTTTCATCTGACCCCAAACTCCCGGGGGAAGTTTCCGTGGAACCAGAATCTCGGCAACGTGCCCTCAGGTACATTTTCATAATAGAACTCCAGATCGTCCTCCATGGCTTCATAATAGGCCGACACTTCAGACAGCCAATAAGCACATGCGCCTCCGACAGCCAACAACACTACAAAAGCCGCCATCAGTCTTTTCCCGCTGCGCGCCTTATTAGCCTGGAGCCGTGAATCGGAAGTAATCAGAACCCAGAAAACGGAAAGTACGAGAAACCCAATCAACATTGAGCCCGGGGCCATGAATACGGCCGACACACCCGCATGGAGTAACGCGGCGGAAACGGAGGCAGTGAACGCAGCCAGGGATAACGCCAGGCTGCTATCACCAGTGGCCCGGACTTCAGTTCGCTGGTGCCAGAATAATCGTACAGCCTGCCCGACAAACAGTATAAGTGCACCAACTAACAGCCACCCGTATTCTGCGGCCCACATCAGATACATATTATGAGGGTGGCCAAATTTATGAGACTGCTTGTACCCATCAGTCAGAATTTCATGCGTCAGCCAGGATTGCGGACCCATTCCGAAGGGCGCGTTTTCAAGGCTCATGCGCCAGGCCTCGACAAACAGTGGCATACGGCCAGATGAATCTGTATGTAGTGAGCGCACGCTGACATCATCCATAACCACTGAGGGGATAACAACGGAGAGTAGCAGCCATGTCACTACCCCATAGGCCAGATAACGCACCGACACTCGCAGCCATGGCAGCGCAGGGCGCCCGATCAGCAGACCTGCAAAAATAACACCGAATGCAATGCCCAACATACTTCCCCGCGAGGCAGAGAGAAACTCAACCCACCACCAAAGCGCAGCGCCAAGTGCAACAAGGAATCGCCAGAGCCGTTCATCTTTAAACGGCCCAATAAAAACAGCCAGTGGCAAAAGCGGTAATAGCCAGGTTGCGATATGGCTCCAGTACCGGATGTTTACAAAACCCCAGGGGATATAGTTTGATAAGTTTGCCACTTGATCGGAAAGCGCAAACAGGTAGACGGTTATCGTAGCACCACCATAAAAAACGACGGTAACCGCCGCTACGGTAACCAGAGCAACGATTGAAGTCTGCCTATACCCGCTTCTGCTCAGTAAACAGCCGGTAAGTACAAAGCCCAGAAAGAACGCTGCATACATGCCGGGCTCTACCCAGTTGTATGGCGTTTGCCGGAAAGGTATCGCAAGCAGAATAAAGCCCACCGCAAATAATAAGGCTGGCCATATAAACGTGAGCAACGACCAGCCATGTCTGCACAGTAGAATTGTTAAAGGAAAAGCAACAGCCAGCGCTACCAGCCCCACCAACACAAACCGTTGGGATGCATAAGCACCAAACGGCAGGGGAAGAAAATCCGCAAACAGGACGCACATAAAGGCCGTAGCGATGACGAACCAGGCACCGGATTTATAGACGGTTTGCATTATTCTCTCAAATTCAGACTCATGGCTAAGCTGTGCCTGTCCATGAGGCTAAGCTGTGCCTGTCCATGATGATTGATCATGCCTCAAAAGCCCAAAAACAACATGTCCATCGCCGCTAAAATCTCATCCTGCTGCTCAGCAAGACTACTAACACCAGAACGCAATTCGCCTTCGGGCACAGCAGCCATGTACTGAGTGGTCATTACTACTTCCTGACCCTCAATGTTAAACACCGGATTCAGCCTTTGCGCAGGAGACGGCGCCGAACATTTGGGCAGCAGTGGCACGACAACTCGAGTGTTCAGACCACTGAGCAGATCAGATTGAATGTCCAGCAGATAGCCAGCCCCGCCCTTATTTTCAAAAACATCGAAACGGGCCATCAGAACTGACGATGTTGTGCGAGAGGCAAACCGTTAGCTTCAACAAATGCGTTCGAGCTGGCCAGGGCTTTGGCATTTTGCTTCAGCCACTTCTCCTGCTTGTGAAGTTTCACAGCCTCGGCGATACCCACCTCTGCGGACCGCGAAATATTGACCCCCAAGGCTTTCGCCTCTTTGAGAAGAGCACTATCCAAGGATAAGTTCGTTGGCTTTCGTACGGATTTAATAACTTCAGCAGCGTACATTGGTTCAGTTCTCATGCGAAATGACACCCCCATTATATGCGCACATTTCTTGCGCATCAATCTTGCGTGGTGGCGAGCATTGGCATTGGTGCAAGGGAATTTCACATGATTGTTCGTGTCTGTCTACGATCACCGCTGTCCTGACTTGTTAGCAGAGATATCCTTTAGGCCACCGGAGACATACTTATGCAGGACACTGGAAACCAACGACTGGTATGGGAGCCCTTCTTCCAACGCCCGGCGTTGAAGTGCCTCCAGGTCGCGGCTGGAGATACGTATGTTGATCC
The DNA here is from genome assembly GCA_964447555.1 of uncultured Marinobacter sp. Lineage (GTDB taxonomy): Bacteria > Pseudomonadota > Gammaproteobacteria > Pseudomonadales > Oleiphilaceae > Marinobacter. Next base: position 138 of record CAYUTG010000290.1, on the reverse strand, counting down.
GTTTGTCTTTTTTGAATGTTTCTTCCGCTGTCTTCGTCAGATACTCCCGACGATCCGCATCCAGATCTGACTCAAACTCTCCGGATTCGTATGCCTCCAGCAGCTCTTGCTCTTCAGGATCCAATTTGGTTTTGGCCA
>CAYUTG010000289.1:0-2587 GCA_964447555.1 uncultured Marinobacter sp. | reverse complement strand
GATCTAGGCCGGCGTCTGGTTATTGATATCGGGGGCGGCAGCACCGAATTCATTATTGGCGAACGGTTTGAACCGCAGGAACTGGAAAGCCTGCACATGGGTTGCGTCTCATTCCGTAACCGTTATTTTCCCGACGATAGAATCACCCGCCGGCAAATGGACATTGCCATAACCCACGCCGAGCAGGAACTGCAGAATATCCGCCAGCGCTATCGCACGGTAGGCTGGCAAAGCGTTGTGGGCTCATCCGGTTCGATCAAATCCATCTCTCGCGTACTGGCCAATCTGAAAATTACCGACGGCACGATTACCCGGGCGGGCATGCAGGAGTTGCGCAAACGCCTGATCGATATGGGCAAAGCCGAAACACTGGGCGACCTGGGTGTGCGCTCAGACCGCCAGAGTATTTTCCCGGCGGGATTTGCCATTCTTATGGGCGCATTTCAGTCTCTGGGCATTGAGGAAATGGACTTTACCGACGGTGCGCTCCGGGAAGGGCTTCTGTACGACCTTGTTGGCAGAATTCGCCACGAGGATGTCCGGGAGCGCACTATCTCGGCCCTGCAGGAGCGTTATCACATTGACAAGGTTCACGGCGCTGCCGTGGAGGCCACCGCCATTGCGGTGTGGCAACAGGTTGCTGAGGCCTGGGGGCTTCAGACAACCGGCGACGAAGATCTTCTGCGCTGGGCCTGCCGGCTTCATGAAGTTGGCCTGACCATTTCCAGAAGCCAGTACCACAAGCACGGGGCTTACCTGTTGCGCTATTCCGACTTGCCGGGCTTCAGCCAACAGGTTCAGAGAGACCTGGCTACTCTGGTGCGGGGCCACAGGCGCAAGTTTTTACCCGTCATCTTTGAAGACCTGGACCCTGAAGACAGGGTGCGGCTTCGCTATTTGTGCATTGTTCTGAGGATGGCGGTTCTGATTCAGCATCCCCGTAACCTGGAACCACCACCGGATTTCAACCTGCGTGCTTCCGCTGACAAACTGGTGGTTGAGTTTGCAGAAGGCTGGATTGATGACCGCCCGCTGACCGTAGCCGATCTGGACAACGAACGGGACTATCTGGCCCGCCAGGATTTCACCCTGAAGATTGTCAGCGCCTGAGGTAGATTACCCGGCGAGTTCTGCCTCCATGGACTCCACGGTTTCACTCACGCTCAGCCACTCGCCCTCAACCTCTTCCAGCCGGGTATTGGCTTCGGCCTGGCTGGCCAGCAGTTCCTTCAGCCGTGCCTTGTTGGATGCCTCGTATAAATCCGGTGCAGCAAGATCAGACTCAAGTTCCCTGAGGGTTTGCTGCAGGCTGTCTATCTCCTGCTCCAGCCGCGCCTGCTTTTTCCGGAACGGGCTGAGCTTTTGCCGCAGTGCCGCCTCCTCCCGCTTGCGGGCCTTGCGATCAACCGCACTTTCGCCTTCAGTGGCAGACGATGTTGTCTCCGCCCCCTGACCCACCGCCTGGCGCCTGGGTGCTTCCGCATCATCTTTACGGCGGTCTGCAAGCCAGCGTTCGTAATCCTCAAGGTCGCCCTGATACTCAGCAACCATGCCATCGTTTACCAGCCAGAACTCATCAACCGTGTTACGCAGCAAGTGGCGATCATGGGAAATCACCACAATAGCCCCCTCAAAATTCTGCAGGGCCATCGTCAGCGCCTGTCGCATTTCCAGATCCAGATGGTTCGTGGGTTCATCCAGCAACAGAAGGTTCGGCTTCTGCCAGGCGATAACGGCCAATGCGACCCTGGCTTTTTCACCTCCGGAGAAGGACCGAATGGCACTGATTGCCTCATCACCGTGAAAATCGAAGCCGCCCAGGAAATTCCGGATGCTTTGCTCGGAAGCCCGTGGGGCAAGACGCTGCAGGTGAAGGAAGGGGCTGGCATCCAGATCCAGAGATTCCAGCTGATGCTGGGCAAAGTAACCAATAGCAAGGTGTTCGCCGGCCGTTCGCTCACCCGCGAGCAATGCCTCTCCGCCCAGAAGGGCGTTCATCAACGTCGATTTACCGGCACCGTTCAGCCCCAGCAGGCCCACGCGGCTTCCGGGTAACAAGGTGATGTTGATGTTGGCGAGAATGCGCGTGCTGCCGTGCCCACCCTCACCATGGCGGATAGACAGCAACGGGTTAGACACTTTTTCAGCCACCGGGAATGTGAAACTGAAAGGCGAATCAATATGCGCAGGCGCAATTTTTTCCATGCGCTCCAGAGACTTGACCCGGCTCTGGGCCTGCCGTGCTTTGGTGGCCTTGGCCCGGAAACGGTCAATAAAGCGCTGGATCTCGGCGATCTGAGCCTGCTGGCGCTCATACCCCGCCTGCCGCTGGGCCAGTCGCTCGCTACGCTGGGTCTCGAATGCGGAATAGTCACCGGTATACATGTCCAGCTTGTGCTGGTCGAAATGCACCACATGGCTGGCAACCCGATCCATGAAATCCCGGTCGTGGGAGATAAACAACAGAGTACCGGGATAGCGACGCAGCCAGTTTTCCAGCCATAAGCAGGCATCCAGATCCAGGTGGTTGGTGGGCTCATCCAGAAGCAACAGATCGGATGGGCGCATTAACGCCTGGGCAAGATTA
>CAYUTG010000288.1:0-2590 GCA_964447555.1 uncultured Marinobacter sp. | reverse complement strand
GCTGCCTGAGCAGGGCGTTTGGTGAGTGCTCTACGGCCTTTTCAAGCACCTCCTGAGCCTGTGTCGCTTTTCCCTGCCGCTCGAGACCCTCTGCAAGAAGATCGTAGGCTTCCATGTAATCCGGGTGTTTATGGATCAACTGTTTCAGGCTGTCTACCGCTTCGTTATGGTTGTGACTGGCGAGAAGTACCTTGCAGCGGCCTAGCCACGCCCAGGATAACTCCCGTTGTGCGAGCACGTCGTCATAGATTTTTGCGGCATGGGCCATATCCCCAAGCCGGAAATACAGGTCACCGAGCGTTTTCATCAGCCAGGTTTTGTAGCGTGGCTGTCTGGGCATTATCTGCAGGCAGAGGGATATGGCTTCCGGGTAGTTTTCGCGGTCAATCTCCCGGTTGATGGGCAGCAGGATATTGCGCTGATCAATCAGGCTGCTCAGGCGCTTTTCCAGTACCGTGCGGTTAATAGGTTTTGTCAGGTATCCATCTGGCTGATATTCCCGCGCACCCATCACCATTTCCTTGGAGGTTTCTGCTGTCACCATCAAAAACAGCGAGGAGCGTTTAAGAAGTTTTTTATATCGCAGTTCTTCCAGAATGTGCTGGCCGTTTTTCCCCTTACCCAGATTGTAATCACACAGTACAACGTCAACATGATTGTAGGTGCAATACTGGATGGCTGCTCTTGCCTGTGAAACCAGTTCGATTTTGTCCGCACCGCAACTCCGGAGCATTTGACGCATGGAGAGGCGGAAGCTCTCAAAGTCATCAATAACCAGGTAGCTCAGCTTGCCAAAGCTATTCACGTGCAGTGCGTTATGCGGGCGGTTCATGCGCGCCTCTGGTTCATCAGCTTGTTAACCAGTGCCCGTAATGCCGCAGGCTTTACCGGTTTGTAAAGAATCTGGTATCCCCTCTCTATGGAATCTTCACGAACTTCTGGTGCCATATACCCGGTGACAAGAATGCCCGGAATGTCGTTGTCCAGACTGGAGCGAATACTGTCCATTGCGTCCAGTCCATTCTTGTTATCATCCAGTTGATAGTCAGCAAGTATAATATCGGGCTGGTTGCCATCAAGTTTTTGCAGTGCGTCTTCAAGGCTTTCAGCAGCTGTTACCTCGCATTGCCAGTTCCCAAGCAGGGCTGCCATGCCCTGAAGAATAGCAGCGTCGTTGTCGATGCAAAGAACATGCAGCCCGCTAAGGCTGGATACCCGGCGAGCGGCGGTGGTGGCGTTACTGGCTGCTACCTGCGTCTGACTTGGCACGACGGAAGGAACAGTGATACCAAACACGCTGCCGTGGCTCTGAACCGATCGTACGGAAACCGGGTGATTAAGCATGCCACAGATTCTGTCTACGATTGCCAGTCCCAGGCCCAGCCCTTTTTTATCGCGACCATGCTGGAAACGCCTGAACTCTTCGAAAATTTGTGTGAGCTGGTCGTCCGGAATACCTGGCCCGGTGTCCCAGACCTCAATACGGATATAGCCCTTTAGGCGTCGGCAGCCCAGGAGGATTTTGCCGCTTGGTGTGTAGCGAATGGCATTGGAAAGGAAATTCTGAATTACCCTTCGGAGAAGTTTGGAGTCAGAGCGTACCCAGGCGGTACTTGGTATTACATGCAGGTCCAGCCCCTGGTCTTTCGCGATGGCTGAGAAGTCATTCGCCAGATGACGGAGAATATCGTTGACCGGAAAAACGTTGATATCCGGTTCCAGCGCGCCTGCATCCAGCTTGGAAATATCGAGCAATGTGCTGATGATTTCTTCCGCTGCCCCTAGCGAACTGTCGATATGTTCGGCCAGGTCTTTCATTTCATCATCGGCGGCTTTTCCGGCAAGGGCAGAGCTGAACAGGCGTGCCGCATTAAGAGGTTGCAGCAGGTCATGGCTTGCCGAGGCAAGAAAGCGGGTTTTGCTCTGGTTTGCCTGCTCCGCCACCGATTTGGCTTTAATCATTTGCTCGTTGATAACCTGGAGTTCGAGCGTTCGTTCTTTTACACGTTGCTCCAGATAAGTATTGGTCTCTTTCAGCGCCTGTTCGGTGCGGCGTATGGCGGTAATGTCCTGAAAGGTTGTTACGTAGCCTCCGCCGGGGATGGGGCTGCCGTCTATCCGAAGAACGCTGCCGTCGGGGCGTGTGCGCTCATAAGACATACGCTCGCCGTTACGCATACTGCCGCAGCGGTTATCAATGATTTCGTTGATGCGACGTGCGGGAAGGCTGGCGTTGGTCAGGTTGTAGCGCATAAGGTCTTCAACGGGGCGGCCCACCCGTACAAACCCTTTCGGGTAGTTGAACAGCTCAAGGTAGTGGTAGTTCCAGACAACCAACTGCTGTTGCCGGTTCACTACAGAAACGCCAAGGCTGATATTTTCGATAGCCGACTGGAGCAATTCCCGGCTGAAGGTCATTGCCTGTGACGCTTCATCAACAATGCTGACCACATCCTCGATTTGCATGTCGCGGCCAGTCAGCGTGGATTCCAGCACCACCCTGGCTGTAGATGCACCGATGACCGACGCCAGTTGTCGTTCGATATGTCTCATCAGATGGCCTGAAGCTGGCCTCTGCGGATGAAGGCGG
>CAYUTG010000287.1:0-2600 GCA_964447555.1 uncultured Marinobacter sp. | reverse complement strand
AAGCAAAATACCGATAAACAGCCCCAGCGGTAAAATAAGTTCCAGAAAGCCGGGGAACCGATAGCCCATAATGGCGAAAAGCACATCGACGGAAATATTGCCGTCCGCAGCGCTTCCCAGGTATTTGAGAAACCGGCCGCTCATAAATATCAGCAGCAGAATACCCGATACGGCAACCATGCTGACCATAACCTGACGGATTAAATAGCGGAAAATAATGCTCAAAAGCGTCTCTCTGGTCTTGCCCTTTAAGGCATGGAGGAAACAGGGAACTGCGCGTATTCTATGTAACCTTCAGGCCGAATGACAGCGCTTACGATGACGCGCGAGCTCATTGGCCCTTGCAGTAACGGTTATCTGCACCGCTTGATAAATGGCTTACCAGCCCCAATGCTAGGGTGCATAATATCTTTTTCCGCCAGCGGCGGGCTTTCCCGGAACAATCGACAGGAGCTGTTATGAATTTCAGCCTGAACAACAAAGCAATTACAAGCACCAGCGCCGACTGCCTCGTTGTAGGTCTGCCGGAAAAAGGCAACTGGCCGGAATCCACCACACAAGTGGACAACGCGTTGGGCGGGCTGATCAAAACACTCCAGAAAAGCGGCGACATCAGCGGCAAAAATGCCCGCACTCAGGCTATCCCGTTAAGCGACCAGCCCTGGGGCCGCCTTCTGGTTGTCGGCACGGGTGATGACGCTGAGCGTACGCCCGCAGCCTATCGTAAGGCATTGGTAGCGGCGGTTGACGCGGTTAAAGATGGCCCGGCCAAGTCTGTGCTGCTCACACTGGCCGATACGCCGCTGACTGGTGACAACGCCGTTACCTCCGAAACTGCACGCCTTAATCTGACTGGCCGCACTCTGGAAGAACAGCTTTATCAGTTCACCGGCTTCAAAAGTAAGAAACCCGATGCGCGTAAACTCAACAAGGTTATCGTTGCCGCAACGGACGCCAGCCAGGCACTGAAGGATGCGTTCAACCTGGGCCTGGCGACGGGCCGCGGCATGAACTTTACCCGTGATCTCGGTAATACCCCGCCCAATGTCTGCCACCCGGAATGGCTGGCACAACAAGCCAAAGATCTCGCCAAAGAGTACGGCAACATCAAAACTGAGATACTTGATGAAAAGCAGATGGCAAAGATGGGGATGAACACCATTCTGGCGGTTGGCAAAGGCAGCACCAGACCCCCTCGCTTAATTGTCATGGAATACCGTGGTGGCAAAGAAGGAGACAAGCCTCATGCACTGGTCGGCAAAGGGATTACCTTTGATTCCGGCGGCATAAGCCTGAAACCCGGTGCAGCCATGGATGAAATGAAATACGACATGGGCGGCTCTGCCAGTGTGTTTGGTGCCATGCAGGTTCTCGCTGAACTCAAGCCGAAGATTAACGTTGTTGCCGTGATTGCCGCCGCAGAAAACATGCCGGATGGTGGTGCGGCCCGTCCGGGCGACATTGTTACAACGCTGTCTGGTCAGACGGTTGAGATTCTGAATACCGACGCCGAGGGGCGGCTGGTACTGTGTGATGCCCTTACCTACGTTAAAAAATTCGATCCGGAGGCCGTCATTGATATGGCGACGCTGACCGGTGCCTGCATTGTTGCCCTTGGCCACCACGCTTCCGGCCTGCTCGCGAATAATGATGAACTGGCCAATGAACTGCTGACGGCCGGCGAACAAACCGGTGACAGAGCCTGGCGCCTGCCACTCTGGGACGATTACCAGAGCCAGCTCGACAGCAATTTTGCAGACATGCAGAACATTGGTGACCGTTCAGCCGGCACCATCACAGCGGCCTGCTTCCTGTCCCGCTTCACTAAAGAATACCGTTGGGCGCACCTTGATATTGCCGGCACCGCCTGGAACTCCGGCAAAGCCAAAGGGGCTACCGGCCGGCCTGTGCCCTTGCTGGTTCATTACCTGATGTCCCATGCCGGATAACAGCAGCACTCCACAGGAAGCCGGCAGCCCCGCTGCCGGTAATCCTGGATCAGCACACCGGAACCAGCGCTATTGGTTCCACATTCTGGCGCAGAGCTCACCCGCTGCACGCAACGTTCATGCTGCCAGGCTGGCAGACAAGGCCTGGCAGCAGGGTGACCGTGTTTGCATCCTGTGCGACACAGAACAGCAGGCACAGGAGCTGGATGAACTGCTCTGGAGCGTCAGCCCGGACGCTTTTATTCCCCACAGTCTGGTTACCGGTTCAACACCACCAGGGACTGACCCGGTTGGCATTCTGTATAAACCACCCATGCCCGAAGACTGGGACACAGTAATTATTCTGTCCTCCGCTCTGCCAGCGAATGCTGACCGGTACAGGCGTCTTGCTCTGGTTGCCCATAACGACCCGCACACACTTGATACTGCCAGGTCACACTTCCGACAACTGCGCACACTGGGAATTGAGCCCCGGGTTCACGATCAGCGGAAGGCTTAATACGAATCAAGGACATGGTCGCCGCACCACCGGCGAGCATGTATAATCAGGCCTTTAAAATTCCCCTTGCGAATCAACCAACGGTCACTAATAAAACCCCATGGAAAAAACCTACCAGCCAGAAAACATCGAGCGCCAGTGGTACGAAAACT
>CAYUTG010000286.1:0-2609 GCA_964447555.1 uncultured Marinobacter sp. | reverse complement strand
GCGCTCACACCCTGTTTGTCGAGATATCGGGCAACAACATCCACGCCGTACCCCTTGGCAATACCAGATAAATCAACGTATTGGGGAACACTACTCCGTACAGCGGGTGGCTCGGCCCGTAACTCAAGGTGTTTATAACCAGTGCGAGCCAGCACGCTGGCCAGCACGTCATCTGAAGGAGAATGCTCAGGCCGTGCCCTGGGGCCAAATCCCCAGAGATTCACAACAGGGCCAATGGTTACATCGAATGCGCCATTAGTGAGCGTGGAAACCTCCTGGGCTTCTTTAAGAACCTCATAAAACGGCTCAGAAATGGGGGTCCACTCCGATTGATCCGATTTGGCGTTAAACTGTGACAATTCGGAATCTTTCCGCCAGGTAGACATGGATGCGTCCACGCGATCAAGCTCCGATTCAATGCCGGATGCCAGATCTTCCAGCCGGGACTGATCTTCATACAGCACCACATCAATGTGATAACTGGTGCCGAAAACCGGCCCGGATATCTCCCAGACTTTTTCATCTGGCTGAAACGAGCAACCCGCCAGGGCAGCCATTGCCAGCGCCACAATGGCGCCGGCCACAACCACCCTGACGGGCCGTAACATGCAGGATGTCATTTGAATGTTTTAACCCCCAAAGTCATCCAGCATGATATTTTCATCTTCTACGCCCAGATCTTTCAGCATCTTGATCACCGATGCGTTCATGATCGGAGGCCCGCACATGTAGAACTCACAATCCTCTGGTGCCGGGTGGTCCTTCAGGTAGTTCTCATACAGTACGTTATGAATAAACCCGGTAGGTCCTTCCCAGTTGTCATCCGGTTGCGCGTCAGACAGGGCCACATGCCACTCGAAGTTCTCGTTCTGCTCCTGCAGCATGTCGAAATCTTCTACATAGAACATTTCCCGAACACTGCGCGCACCGTACCAGAAACTGATTTTCCGCTTGGAGTTCAGTCGCTTGAGCTGATCAAATATGTGTGACCGCATGGGTGCCATACCCGCACCACCACCGATAAACACCATTTCGGCTTCAGTCTTCTTGGCAAAGAATTCGCCAAACGGCCCCATCACCGTCACCTTGTCACCCGGCTTCATGTTAAACACATAGGTAGACATGATGCCCGGCGGGTGGTCCGTTCCCGGAGGCGGCGTTGCAATACGGATATTGAACTTGAGCACACCTTTCTCTTCCGGGTAGTTCGCCATGGAGTACGCCCGAATGGTCTCCTCCTTGTTAATACCCCGATAGCGCCAGATGTCATGCTTGTCCCAGTCTTCATGGAACTCTTTCTCGACATCAAAGTTCTTGAACTCAATATCGTATTCAGGACACTCCAACTGAACGTAACCACCGGCCCGGAAGTCCACTTCCTCACCTTCAGGCAGTTTGAGTACCAGTTCTTTGATAAAGGTTGCCACGTTGTGGTTAGACACAACCTCGCACTCCCATTTCTTAACACCAAAGAACTCTTCAGGAACCTCAATCTTCATGTCCTGCTTTACCGGAACCTGGCAGGATAACCGCCAGCCTTCTTTCTCTTCCCGGTTGGTAAAGTGGGTTTTTTCCGTGGGAACCATCGCCCCACCACCGTCAAGCACCTTGCACCGGCACTGGGCACAGGTGCCGCCGCCGCCACAGGCAGACGACAAAAAGATGCCATTATTGGCCAGAGTACCCAGCAATTTGCCACCCGCTGCTGTTTTCAGGGTGTGCTCTGGGTCGTCATTAATTTCAATGGTCACATCACCGGTGCTTACCAGCCTGGAGCGGGCCGCGAGGATAATCGCAACCAGCACCAGAACTATCACGGTGAACATGACCACGCCGAGAATAATTTCAGTATTCATGGTCTCGCCTTTTCGTTAAACCGAATCACCGGGTGAGTTACAGGGAAATGCCGGAAAAAGACATGAACCCCAGGGACATCAGACCAACGGTCATGAAGGTGATGCCCAGGCCACGTAAACCAGCCGGAACGTCGCTGTATTTCAGCTTCTCACGAATGCCCGCAAGGGCAACAATCGCCAGTGCCCAGCCAACGCCGGCACCAAAGCCATACACCACACTTTCACCAAAGTTGTAATCCCGCTCTACCATGAACAGAGCTGCCCCCATAATGGCGCAGTTAACGGTAATCAGCGGGAGAAACACACCCAGCGCGGAGTAAAGCGCAGGAATGTATTTATCCAGAACCATTTCCATAATCTGCACAATGGCGGCAATAACACCGATGTAGGTAATCAGGCCAAGAAAGCTCAGGTCTGTATCTGGCAAGCCGGCCCAGGCGAGTGCGCCATCCCGAAGCACATAGTTGTAAATCAGGTTGTTAACCGGCACGGTCAGTGTCAGAACCACAACAACCGCAATACCCAGCCCGACAGCGGCCTCAATTTTCTTGGAGATCGCGATGAACGTACACATCCCCAGGAAAAACGCGAGCGCCATGTTTTCAATGAAAACGGCCTTTACGAAGAGACTGATATAGTGCTCCATCAAAACGCCTCCTTCACTCTATGGCTGGACATTTTATAGTCAGGTTCTTCCACCTGATCTGGCTTCCATGAGCGCAGAGCCAAGATAGACATGACAATGATAAAGAA
>CAYUTG010000285.1:0-2619 GCA_964447555.1 uncultured Marinobacter sp. | reverse complement strand
ATGGTCTTTGATGATGACGACTTCGCCAGCGTACTGAGTTGCTCCATGGATCTGGACAACATTATGTGCATGAGCAGCTTCTCAAAAACCTACAGCATGGCCGGGTTGCGGGTAGGCTGGGTGATCTCAAGCCAGGCGGCAATCAAGTCACTGCGGCGTTACCACATGTTTACCACATCGGTTGCCAACACGCCGGCCCAGTTTGCCGGTGTCGCAGCGCTGACCGGAGACCAGCAGTGTGTTCAGGACATGCTCAACATCTACCGGGAGCGTCGGGACAAGGTTGTGGAACTGGTGGGCCAGACCCCGCATATGACAGGCTATAAGCCGGGCGGTGCATTTTACGCATTCCCCAGCCTGCCACTGCATGTGGATGGTTCTGACCTGGCACTGCGAATGCTCAAGGAAACCGGGGTGTGCGTAGTGCCCGGCGATGCCTTCGGCGATGGCTGTACCAACGCCATTCGCATCAGCTTCTCCACCACTTGTGAGAAACTGGATATGGCATTTGATCGCATTATTCCCTGGATGGCGAAACAGCAGTTCTGAGGTGCAACTATGCCTGCTCTGGACTCGGTTCTTATTCAATGCCCTTACTGCTGGGAGACGCTGGACATCAGCGTCGACCCCTCAGAGCCAGAGCAGGAATACGTAGAAGACTGCCAGGTATGCTGTCAGCCTATTCTGATTCACGTTACCTTTGACGATAAACTGACCCCAACGGTGGATGCCCGGGCCGAAAATGAATAGCCGGCCCGGCTGATTCTGACCAATCATTAACGCTCTGATATTGCCCCAATGCCCGTTGTGTATCAGGATACAGGTACACATGAAGAGGCGATTTTATGACGAACCTACCAGAAATAAGCTTGCGGGCATTTGCAGTGCTGGCGCTTACCTTGCTGAGCGGCTGTGCCACCTTATCCCCTTATTCCATTTCGGAAGGGGAACTGGAAAGGCACCTTCAGGGTGTGGTCAGCGATTTTGACCAGAACCAGTTGAAAAGCGGCTCGCCACTGAGTCTCAGCCTTGATAATGCAGACATAACCCTTGGGCCGGATGGGCGCGATGTTGCGGTTATAGATTTGAAAGGGCAGGTGGCACTGAACGCTCTGCTGGCAAAACTGCCGGTTGATATTTCCCTGAAAGTGGAAGGTGCGCCTGTGTATGACAGCAAAGAGAAAGCCGTCTACATCCGCCGCCTGAAACTGCTGGACAGCCGGATAGACTCGCCGTATTTCAAGGGGGACCTGAAGCCGGTAACAGACACGGTTATGCGGGTGGTGGCCCAGATGCTGGAAACCATGCCGGTTTACCGTCTGGATGAGACAAATACGGCCCAGCGTATGTTTGGCATGGTGCCTATGGATGTGCGCGTGGCACCCGGCCGGCTGGAATTTGTGATGGCTGATAAATAAATCAGTAGTTAATAAAAAGGGACCAACCGTTATTACGGAGGTCCCTTTTTTTGTCGATTTAACGGCCTCAGGCTGTTGCTTTCAAAGCTTCCTCGAAAATACCCGTCGCCCCGTCAATCTGCTGCTGGTTCACAATCAGTGGTGGCAACCAGCGTACAATTTCACCGTAGGGACCACACCTCAGCATCAGCAGGTTGCGCTTTTCACACTCCTTCAGAATGTTCGCGGCGCGGTCGCCATCTGGCTCATTGTTTCTGCGCATTTCAACGCCAATCATCAGGCCCTTGCCACGGATATCGGCCATGTCCGGGTAGTCTTTTCTGAGGGTTTCCAGGTTACCCCGCAGGCGCGCCCCCATTTTATCGGCATTTTCTACCAGGCCTTCTTCCCGGATGACATCTATGGTGGCTATGGCAGCCGCAGCCGCAACGGCGTTGCCTCCGTAGGTGCCACCCTGAGAGCCGGGCCAGCCCTTGGCCATGGTTTCTTCAGAGGCCGCAAGGGCCGAGATGGGAAAGCCGCTGGCGAGGCCTTTGGCAATCATCATGGCGTCCGGGGTTACGCCGAAATGTTCGTGTGCCCAGAATTTGCCACTGCGGCCAAAGCCGGCCTGTACTTCATCGAACACCAGCATAATGCCATGTTTATCACAGCGCTCCCGAAGGCCCTGCATAAACCGTGTATTGGCGGGCACATAACCACCTTCACCCTGTACCGGCTCAATCAGCATGGCGGCCGTTTCTTTGGGAGCAGAATAAGTGACAAAAATGCGGTCCAGTTCTTTCAGGCAGAAATCTGTTGTGGTTTCCGGGTCCCACCCATAATGGTGGGCATGGGGGAAGGGGGCCACAACCACGCCGGCCATCATGGGGCCAACCCCGGCCCGCAGCGCAACGCTGGAGGTGGTCATTGAGAGCGACCCCATGGTGCGGCCATGAAAGCCACCGTGGAACACAATAATATTGGGCCGTCCGGTCGCCTGCCGCACAAGCCTGATTGCGCCTTCACCCACCTCAGTGCCGGCGTTGGAAAAGAAAAACGCGTTCAGTGGGTCTGGCGTGAGCTCACCCAGTTTTTCGGCAAGTTCTGGCAGACGGGGGTTCATCACCGTGGTTGCCTGAGCATGAATCATGGTGGCGACTTGCGCCTGCGCAGCAGCCACTACTTTCGGGTGGCAGTGCCCGGTGCTGGTGACGCCGAT
>CAYUTG010000284.1:0-2624 GCA_964447555.1 uncultured Marinobacter sp. | reverse complement strand
GATCCCGGTTGTTATTGGCCCGGGCAAGGTCCAGCGCGGTCCGGCCATCGCTACCACGATAATTCACATCGGCACCTGCCGCCAGAAGCATCTCGACGGTGAGCAGGTCGCCACCGGCCACCACTTTCATCAGCAGTGACTCATCACCCTGGCTTACGTTGACATTGGCACCCGCAGCCAGCAGCACCTTCAGCACCGATAAATGGCCATTTCCAGCGGCGTGCATTACCGGTGTGTAGCCCTGTGCATCGACCGCATTAACGTCGGCTCCGGCAGAAAGCAGCAACTGCACTAACCGACGGCTGCCGTCGGCAGAGGCGACCATAAGCGGAGTCTCACCACCGGCAGTTGCCAGGTCTGGTGCCGCACCTTCGGAAAGCAGATACAACGCAATACGATCCTGCCCTGCCGCCACGGCCGCCATCAGTGGTGATCCATTTTCGGTAAGCGTATTGAGAGAGACACCCGCTCTGGTCAGTTCCCGAACCCGCTCAAGATCACCTGCTTCCGCAGCACTCATCAGCGGTGTTCCGGCTGCGGTTGCCGTTTCATGGTGAAGATTGGTGGGTTCACCTTGTGATGCGCAGCCCGATACCAGCACCAACGCCAGAGAGGCTGTCATCAACAGGCTCAGAGAAAAGCCCCTGGTTGTGGCCATAAAGTTTGTCCCGATCAGTTCATTCTGGCCTATTCTGAGCAGTGATCGATGAGAATTAAATCGAGCGGGTCACAACTCGGGCCCATTGTTCAGAAGCTCACGCACCATGCGGCGCAGCGCGTCTTCACCCTCTCTCTGGCCCAGACACAGCCCCAGCCTCTGCAAGCCAGACCAGCTCCGCACCTGAAGGACCGCCGCGCACCACAGCCCGGCATCGCCCTGCTCCCGCAGCCAGCCCATTACACCCGCTATCTGGCTGAGGCGCTGCAGTACTGGCAGGCTAAGTAATAACCCCCGGTGGCCACAACCAAAGCTGTGCAGATCACGACGATCATCGTCATTAAGTGCCATGGGCGCTGGCAGAGCCTGAGTCAGCTCTGCCAGCAGGGCAGGCTCCAGTGCCGGCCAGGCGACAGGGATCAGAGTCAGCCAGTGGCCTGCAAGGCGTGCCTGTGCCTGCTGCACCAGCCTGGCTCCCGCAGGGCTTCTGGCCTGCAGCATTTGCAGTGGGTATTCACCACTGGTTGCTTCCTGCTGCAGCCCGATGCGTACCAGTTTCAGGCCGCAACCCTGCCAGAATGCCAGCAGGTCCTGATTGCCGCCGTAGCTGGTGCCCACAGTGTCCAGCCCGGATGCCTCTGCATAATCGCTTGCTGCACGTACCAGCTGGCGACCAATGCCCTGCCGCCTTGCGCCCTCAGCCACGGCAATCCGGACAATTCGCAGGCAGCGTTGCCGGGCCGCTGCCGGGAAGCCGCTGTGGGCCGCCAGAGACTGAGGTAACAGGTGCCCGCGAACACGCCGTTTGCCCAGGGTGACCTGTTCCGCAAGTTCTGCAGACAGGCCACCCTCAGTGGCGGCCCACAAAATGCCCAGGGTCTGGCCATCGACACTTGCCCGCCAGGTGATAGCCGCCGGGTCATCCAGCCATTGCCGGAGATCAGCAGGAGAGGTGCGATAGTGTGCGTTAATCAGCAGCCCGAAACTGCCCGCCAGTTTCGCATCTGTGGCCTGTGCTGGGTGCCAGGGCTCAATAATCAGCTGGCCTGACTCTGGCAAGTGAAGGGGGGCGGTTTCTTTACCATTCACCCCCTCACAGGACATCGCATGCTCTTCCGCAGCCAGCAAAAACAGTCTGGAGACCAGCCCCTCAAGCGGATCAGCCGGTGCCCAGCGTACGGGCTCGGTTAGCGTTATGCCTTGCCAGTGCGGCGTTTCACGGCTCAATATCTGCCGGAAGCGTATGGCAAAGCCCCGGCCTGAACCTTCATAACCGTGAACGGTTGACGAAAACGCCACTCTGGGCCAGCCGAGAAGCACTTGCTTCAACAGGAATGCGGGTATAGCAGCCGCCTCATCCACCATCACCACTTCCGCCTCGGGCTTCTCTGCCAGAAGCTCCCTGACCGGCAGAAAGCGCAGGCAACCGCCGGCCCGGGTTTCCAGAGTAGTCTCTGTGGCCTTGTGGAGTTCCGCTCCAAGTGCCTGCTTTGCATGCTGAAACAACGTGGCAGTGTTGTCTTCGAACGGGGCGGTAATCAGAATCTGCCGGCGGCCCTGTTTCAACAGCTCAGCGGCGGCCATGCCCAGAGCAGCGGATTTGCCACGCCCCCGGTCAGCCGTGATCACAACGGGCCTGCGCCGCCGGCCCAGGCCGAGGTGCACCAACCGCTTCACCAGAGCCTGCTGGCCGGCGGTGGTTTGTACCCGGAAACCGGGTTTACTCTCCGCATCAGCCGGAAATGCGGTAGTGAGTGCAGTTGTACGCCCCGCCCTGATATCAGCACTGAAGGACACACGAACAACCGATGCATCGCCGGCAATAACCTGTGCCATGCGTCGGGCGAACGGATGCTCCCCACCATGGTTCAGGCCGGTTCTCTGGTAGTCGGGGTCTTTAAAGGCATGCCACTGAGAAACCGGAGGCATCAGCCAGAACAGCAGGCCGCCGGCTTTCAGCGTTCCA
>CAYUTG010000283.1:0-2639 GCA_964447555.1 uncultured Marinobacter sp. | reverse complement strand
CAAAGTACTCCACCATGTCGTTTCGTTCTGCCTCGCCATGCACCAGAAAGTCCAGGCCAAGATTTTCCTGCTCTTTTAAGCAGCGGGCAATTTCGCCATGAATCTGCGCCACGTACTCGCTCTCAGAGAGTTCATTTTTACGGAACTGCAGGCGGGTTTTCCGTATTTCCGGTGTTTGTGGGAAAGAGCCAATGGTGGTTGTCGGGTAGTCCGGCAACCCCAGGTGGTTTTGCTGAACTTTGATTCGCTCAGCGTATGGGCTGTGGCGTACCCCCAGGTCCGGGCTCAAGCCGCCAACCGCCTTCCGCACCGCCGGGTTGTGTACCCGTGTAGACGCTGACCGCGCCTGAATGGCCTGGGCATTGGCGGCAAGCTGCTCCCGCACAGACTCCCGGCCATTGCTCAGTGCTGTCGCCAGTAACGTCAGCTCATCCAGCTTCTGTACGGCAAAGGCCAGCCACGGTTTGATGTCTGAGCTCAGCTTTTGCTCAATGTCGACATCAACTGGCACGTGAAGAAGCGAACAGGATGGCGCCAGCCAAAGCCGCTTGCCAAGCTTTTCATGCAGGGGTTCCAACTGGTCCAGTGTTTTGTTGAGATCGGTTTTCCAGATATTGCGCCCATTAATAACGCCAAGCGAGAGCACCTTGTGCGCCGGCAGCCAGTCGGCAACTCTGGTTACTTCATCCGCGGCACTGATGGCATCAAGGTGCAGGCCGGCAACGGGTAATTCGCAAGCCAGTTGCAGGTTTTCACGCAGTTCGCCAAAGTAAGTGGTTACTAACAGCTTGATGTTGCTGGCTTTCAGTTGGTGATACGCCAGGTTGAAGGCGTGACGCCACTCGCTGTCGAGTTCCGTAACCAGTGCGGGCTCATCAACCTGTACCCACTCAACACCCTGGTCCGCAAGTGCATTCAGCAGCCTGGTATACACCGACAGCAGGCTGTCGAGTAGGTCCAGCTTGTTGATGTCACCTTTGGCCTTGCCCAGCCAGAGGTAAGTGACCGGGCCAATAATAACCGGCTTGGGCGTGAGGCCCTGGCGCCTGGCTTCGTCGATCTGTGCGAGCAGACGGTCAGCATTCAGTGAAAACTCGGTACTGGCTTCAAATTCGGGAACAATGTAGTGATAGTTGGTATCAAACCACTTGGTCATTTCACCCGCATGAATAGAGCCGCAGGATGTGTCACAGGCAGACTGCCCACGGGCAACACGAAAGTACCGGTCCAGCTCACTGCCTTCGCCGGTTCTGGCTCGCTCGGGCAGGTGCCCAAGCGTAAAACTCATGTCCAGCACCTGATCATAGAACGAAAAGTCGCCGGCCGGAACCAGGTCGAGTTTGTTCTGCAGTTCCCAGTGCCGGCTGCGGAGGTCTGCCCCGGTTGCCTGAAGATCCTGCTCGCTGAGCTTGCCTTGCCAGAAAGCCTCTTGTGCGAATTTTAATTCCCGTCTTGCCCCAATGCGCGGAAAGCCGAGGTTATGGGTAATGGCCATGGTTAAAATGCTCCTGATGATTCGGTGTCGATGGTCAGTTGGAATGAACAACGTCAGAAGGTTCTAGCCTATGCCGGGTTAGTAATGAATAATAATGGTATTATTTCACTGATCTATGAATAAAATTCACGATTAGGGCGGCCATGCCGAAAACAGCAATATGATTGAGCGTAACCATCTGGAAATTCTCAGGGCGATTGATTTGCACGGCTCGCTTACGGCGGCCGCGGAAAGGCTGCATCTGACCCAGTCGGCACTGAGCCATGCCATTCGCAAACTGGAGCAACAACTGGGCACCGCGCTGTGGGTGAGAGAGGGCAGGCAACTACGGTTAACTCAGTCTGGTGAGTACTTACTGTCACTCGCCAATCGCCTGTTGCCCCAGTTTGAACATGCCGAGATGTTGGTCGGCCAGTATGCACGGGGCCAGCGAGGCACCCTGCGTGTGGGCATGGAGTGCCATCCCTGCTATCAATGGCTGCTAAAGGTGGTTGGCCCGTATCTTGACCAGTGGCCGGGCGTGGATGTGGATGTAAAGCAGAAGTTTCAGTTCGGCGGCATTGGCGCGCTGTTTGGTTACGATATTGACCTGCTGGTAACACCAGACCCACTGCATCGCCCCGGGTTGGTGTTTGAGCCGGTGTTTGATTATGAGCAGGTGCTGGTGGTGGCGCAGGATCACAAGCTGGCCAGCCACGAATGGCTGGAGCCTGCAGATATTGAGAAAGAAACCCTGATTACCTACCCCGTGGAAATTGAGCGCCTGGATATCTACACCCAGTTTCTGCTGCCAGCCAATACCGCCCCGGCACGGCACAAAACCATTGAAACGACGGATATCATGCTGCAAATGGTCGCCGCAGGCCGGGGTGTTGCGGCCTTACCCCGCTGGCTGGTCGCTGAGTACAGCGACAAAATAGCCCTGAAGGCCGTTCGGCTGGGGAAACAAGGCATTGCCAAGCAGATCTTTCTGGGCGTTCGGGAATGTGACCAGGGTGTGGATTACCTGAGTTCGTTCATGGCGATGGCGCGTGATGTTCGCTGGCGCTAGATTCTTGGGGTAAACTGCGCAAAAATTTAAACAGGAATTCTGGTTTTGAGCGATATACCCGCAGATCTCAAATACATTGAAACCCACCAGTGG
>CAYUTG010000282.1:0-2652 GCA_964447555.1 uncultured Marinobacter sp. | reverse complement strand
TCAGCCCTTCCGGCACTTCCTGGCCATCGCTCAGCAACACGGCCGGGTTAGTCATCAGGTGCCCAACGTGACGAATAAACATCAGGCTGCGGCCCTTCAGGGTCAGCTCACTGCCGTCGGCTGCAGTATAAGTCCGGTCATCATTTAACCTGCGGGTAAGCTGCTGGCCACCTTTGCTGAAGGTTTCCTGCAGATCACCTTTCATCAGGCCCAGCCAGTTACGATAAGCCAGCGCCTTGTCTTCCGCATCAACCGCAGCAACCGAATCTTCGCAATCCATAATGGTCGTCAGGGCAGACTCCATCAGCACATCTTTAACGTGCGCACCGTCATCCTTACCAATAGGATGGCTGGCGTCTATCTGGATCTCAAAGTGCATGCCATTCTTGACCAGCAAAATGCCGGTCGGGGCATCGGCGGCTCCGGTATAACCCACAAAACCAGCCTCATCTTTCAGGCCGGTCGTTTCGCCATTCTGCAGTTTGACAACCAGCTTTCCGCCTTCAATCACATAGCCGGCGGCATCTTTATGGCTACCTGTGGCCAGCGGAGCCGAGCTGTCCAGAAGATTGCGGGCCCATTCGATAACTTTTGCACCGCGAACCGGGTTGTAGCCTGCACCTTTTTCCGCACCGTCTTCTTCAGAAATTGCATCGGTGCCATACAAAGCATCATAGAGGCTACCCCAGCGGGCGTTTGCGGCATTCAGCGCAAAACGGGCGTTCATGATGGGAACAACCAGCTGTGGGCCGGCCATGGTGGCCACTTCTTCATCTACATTGGTGGTAGAAATTTTGAAATCTGAAGGCTCGTCAACCAGATAACCGATATCTTTAAGGAAAGACTTGTACTCGGCCATGTCCAGTTTCTGGCCCTTGTGCTCACGGTTCCAGGTGTTCATCTTGTCCTGAAGAGTGGCACGCTTGGCCAGCAACTCGCGATTGCGGGGGGCCAGTTCATTCACGATTTTGCTGAATTCAGCCCAAAACTTGTCGGCATCGACACCAGTGCCGGGAATCGCTTCGTTGTTCACAAAGTCATACAGATTCTTTGCGACCTTAATATCGCCGATTTGTATGCGTTCTGCCATTGTCATCTGCCTCAGTGTGTTACGTTTCGACCTCCGTCAACGAGCGGAGGCATTCTGATTTAGGGGCGGCATTATACGGGGAACCGCTTATAAAATCATTAGCCCCCTTGCAGCCGCGCAGGGTCAGCGGAGCTATTCGTGCTTATCCCCGGCGCCAGCTGGTGCCATCACGGGAGTCATCCAGAATAATCCCCTGCTCTGCCAGCTCATCGCGAATGCGGTCTGCTTCCGCATAATCACGGGCTTCCCGGGCATTTTTGCGCGCCTTGATTTTAGCCTCTATGGCCTCTGCGCTGAGCTCTCCCTCAGTACCAGCCTGAAAGAATACCTCCGGGTCCTGCTGCAACAGCCCAAGCACCGCACCAAGCCGTATCAGCACCGTGGCGCATTCTGCAGCCTGCGCTTGCCGGCCTTCACGGCGGTGTTGATTTATGTCATTGGCAACGCTGTGGAGCACAGCAATAGCACCGGCGGTGTTGAAGTCATCGTTCATCTGTTCCGCAAAACGACGGTCGTACTCTGTCTGCGCCACAGCTCCTGCCTGCGCCGGCACAACGCCCCGCAATGCATTATACAGTTTGGTAAGTGTGCGCCCTGCCTCAGCCAGGTTGTCTTCTGAGTAATCTACCTGGCTTCGGTAATGACTGGACACCAGAAAATAACGCACGACTTCCGCTGGGTAGGTTTCCAGTATTTCCCGGATCGTGAAAAAGTTGCCAAGAGATTTGGACATCTTCTCCTTATTTACGCGAATGGCACCGGCATGCATCCAGGTTCTGGCAAACGCATGCCCGGTTGCACATTCCGACTGGGCAATTTCATTTTCGTGATGCGGGAATAGCAGGTCCGGACCACCGCCGTGAATATCAAAGGTGTCGCCCAGACATTTCGTGGCCATGGCTGAACACTCAATGTGCCAGCCAGGACGCCCCGGCCCCCAGGGCGAAGGCCAGCTCACCTCGCCCTCATCTGCAGATTTCCAGAGAGCAAAATCAGCAGGGCTCCGCTTGGCTTCCTGCACACCGACACGGGCGCCGGCCACCAGATCTTCCAGTTTTTTCCTGCTGAGCTTGCCGTAGTCGCTGAATGAACTCACTGCAAAGTACACGTCACCGTTATCAGCCGCATACGCATAACCGCCGGCAATCAACTTGTCGATCATGGCCAGCATTTCGGTGATATGCCCTGTCGCACGGGGCTCTTCTGTTGGTGGCAAAACACCAAGACGGGCTTCGTCTTCGTGCATGGCCTGAATCATCCGGCTGGTGAGATCCGTATACACCTCACCACGCTCATCGGCACGGCGCAGAATTTTGTCATCGATATCGGTGATGTTGCGCACGTAGTGAACATCGTAGCCGCTGTGGCGCAGGTAACGGGTGATCACATCAAAAGCAACCAGCACGCGGGCATGCCCAAGGTGGCAGTAGTCGTATACCGTCATGCCACAGACGTACATACGCACCTTGCCAGGTTCAATAGGCTGCAACGCTTCCTTTTGCTGTGTAAGTGTGTTGTATATCCGGATCATTTGCCCCCCTTACCCCAAGAATCTCGCAAGG
>CAYUTG010000281.1:0-2674 GCA_964447555.1 uncultured Marinobacter sp. | reverse complement strand
CCTTGCCTACCGGCCTCTGCTTGGCTTTATGAGTTAGTCTGCTGTTCAGTCATTTGTCATTGGCGTTTTAAGGCCTGAGATCAGTGCATTGTTTTGCTCCGGTGTGCCGATGGTGATCCGCAAAAAGTTACTGATTCTGGGTTTGTTGAAATGGCGGACAATGATGCCCTGCTCTCTGAGGGCTTTTGCCAGGCTTTCACCGGTTTTCTCGTTATGGCGTACAAATACGAAGTTAGCTTTGGACGGCAGCACTTCAAAGCCCAGCTCTTTCAGGCTTCTGGTCATCCGTTCGCGCTCTGATATAACGCCGTCGCAGGATTGCCGGAACCAGGCTTCGTCTTCATAGGCGGCTTTTGCGCCGGCCAGTGCGAGTCGGTCCAGGGGGTAGCTGTTAAAGCTGTTTTTAACGCGATTCAGAGCATCGATCAGGTGTGTCTGGCCGATAGCGAAGCCCACTCGCAGGCCGGCCAGTGAGCGGGCTTTGGAGAGGGTCTGGCAAACCAGCAGGTTGGGATACTGGTCAACGAGGGTGATGGCGGTTTCTCCGCCAAAATCGATATAGGCTTCGTCGACCACAACCACTCGCTCTGAGTTGGCTTTAAGGATGGTTTCTATGTGCTCAAGCCCGAGGTATCTGCCGGTTGGTGCGTTGGGGTTCGGGAATATCACGCCACCATTGGGTTGTCTGTAGTCTTCGGGGTTGACTTCGAAGGTGTCGGTAACGGGTACGGGCTTGCCCTCTATGCCATAAAGGCCGCAGTACACCGGGTAGAAGCTGTAGGTGATATCCGGGAACAGGATGGGTTCACCGTGCTGGAACAGGGCGTAAAATATGTGCGCCAGGACTTCGTCTGAGCCGTTTCCCAGAAAGACCTGGTCAGGGCCAACTCCGTGGTATGACGCGATGGTCTGGCGCAGGCCTTCGCCTTCGGGGTCCGGGTAGAGGCGCAGAGTGTCGTTGAGTTCCGCTTGTATGGCTTCGATAACCTTTGGCGAGGGGCCAAACGGGTTCTCGTTGGTGTTCAGTTTTACCAGGTTGGCCAGCTTGGGTTGTTCACCTGGCACGTAAGGGACCAGGTCGTTTACCTGGGGGCTCCAGAATTTATTCATTTTTTGCTCCGGGGAGACAGCCAGACTAATCGTTTTTAATCCGGTATTCAGCAGAACGGGCATGGGCTGTCAGGCCCTCACCTCTTGCCAGAACCGATGCCACGCGGCCCATTCGGTCAGCACCCTGAGCGCTGAAGCCGATGATGGAGGAGCGCTTCTGGAAATCGTAAACCCCCAGGGGGGACGAGAACCGGGCAGTTCCGCTGGTCGGCAGTACGTGGTTCGGGCCGGCGCAGTAGTCGCCCAGCGCTTCGGCGGTGTAGCGGCCCATGAAGATAGCCCCGGCGTGGCGGATTTCTTCTGCCAGCGCCTGAGGATTTTCTACTGATAACTCCAGGTGTTCCGGGGCAATGCGATTTGATACCCGGGCCGCTTCGCTCAGATCGGCAACGTGAATAAACGCCCCCCGGCTACCGATGGACTCTCTGATGATTTCAGACCGCTCCATGGTGGGCAGCAATTTTTCGATGCTCTCTTCAACCGCATCCAGAAAGGCGGCATCCGGGCTGATCAGAATAGCCTGCGCCTGTTCATCGTGCTCGGCCTGTGAGAACAGGTCCATGGCTATCCAGTCCGGGTCGGTTTTGCCATCGCAAATCACCAGGATTTCAGACGGGCCGGCAATCATGTCGATGCCCACAGTGCCAAATACTTCACGCTTGGCGGTGGCGACAAAAATATTACCGGGCCCGACAATCTTATCCACTGAGGGAATCGTTTCTGTGCCGTACGCAAGTGCAGCCACGGCCTGAGCACCGCCCACGGTAAATACCCGATCAACTCCGGCAATCGCCGCTGCGGCCAGCACCAGGTCGTTCACCACACCATCCGGCGTGGGAACCACCATGACCACCTCACTGACCCCAGCTACTTTGGCCGGAATGGCATTCATCAGCACAGACGACGGATACGCTGCCTTACCACCGGGAACGTACAGCCCTGCCCTGTCGAGCGGTGTAACCTTCTGCCCCAGCACGGTGCCGTCTTCATCTGCATACTGCCACGATTGCTCACGCTGGCTCTGACGCTCATGATAATCCCTGACACGCGCAGCCGCCTGCTCCAGCGCCACACGCTGGTCACCCGGAATGGCCGCCAATGCCTGCTGCAAACGGCTCTGGCTCATTTCCAGTTCGGCAACAGTGCCAGCCTTCAGGCGGTCAAATTTCCCGGTAAATTCCAGTACGGCCTGATCGCCCCTGGTTTTTACCTCATGCAGGATATGCCGCACCGATTCGTTCACCTGATGATCCACACTGTCATCCCACGCCAGCAGTGTGTTCAGCTTGCTGTCGAAGTCGCTTTGGGAGGCACTCAATCGGGTGATACGTGTATCGGTCATATCTCAAATCCTGATGTGGATTATTATTTCGAATATCTCACTATATTACTTGCAGGCTACCGCCAGTGAGAGAGGTGTTCAGGAATGGCTTTAACACCACTAGCCGCGAGAAGCCTTTGGAACCCGCTTTCCAAAACCCTGCGGAGCCATGGAGTGCGGTGCTCAAGCGCCGCAGGGTCGGGCGGGAGCGGGGTTTGGCAAGAGGGGTGCACAGTCTTCAAA
>CAYUTG010000280.1:2019-2677 GCA_964447555.1 uncultured Marinobacter sp. | reverse complement strand
CGGTGGTGCACAAACCGCAGTTTACGGCGTTAAGATGCAAAATTTTGATATAAAGGCAAACCTCACAGCGACGCCTATCCCGTGACAGCTCCGGCGACCCGTGTGGAGCTCACACGGCCGCCGACTTTGTTTTTTTCGCCTCCCTGGTGTTTAATCCGGCGGTACCTATTTTTCTGGCCGGATAATGTCTGATGAAATCCAAAGCACTTATAACCCTGCTCAGTGACGGGCAGGTTCATTCGGGTGAATCGCTGGCCCGCCAGCTAGGCGTAAGCCGAACCGCCATCTGGAAGCAGATCAGGCGTGCCATGAGTGAAGGCTTCGAGGTGGCCACAATCCGCGGGCGGGGCTATCAGTTGCTATCCCCGGTGGATCTGCTGGAGCCGGCCTTGATACTGAATCAGCTCAGTACAGGGCTGGCGTCCCGGATAGCGCTGAGAGTGCTGGACGAAGTAGACTCCACAAACGCTGAGGTTGTACGGCAGTTATCGGAAGGTTGTGAAGGGCTCCCCGTAACCATAGCGGATTGCCAGACGGCAGGGCGGGGCAGAAGAGGGCGAAACTGGCGCAGTCCTCGCGGGGAGAACCTGTACCTGAGTATGGGGCTTACATTCCACGGGGGATTTTCTGTTCTGGACGGGCTTAGTCTCGTATTGGG
>CAYUTG010000280.1:0-2009 GCA_964447555.1 uncultured Marinobacter sp. | reverse complement strand
GCTGAGCGGTGGAATCAGTCTGCTCCGGATCGGTGGGCGTTGCTGTGGCAGCGGCGCTTGAGTCGCTGGGCTCCCCGGATATCGGCCTGAAATGGCCTAACGATATATTCCTCCCCTCAGGGAAGCTGGGTGGCATTCTGGTGGAATTACAGGGTGAGCTGCAGGAAGGCGTGGTTCAGGTGATCGCTGGTATTGGCATTAATGTACATATGTCTGAGGCGAAGGATGTAGATCAGCCCTGGAGCAGCCTGGCCAAGGCCTGCCCGGATACTGAGTGGTCCAGAAGCCAGTTGGCGGGGGCGATCATCAACGCAGTTTATGAGGCGGCCGATGTGTTCTCCCGTGAGGGGTTCGGGCATTTTCGCGCGCCCTGGCAAGCGCGCGACATTCATTATAATGAGACGATTCAGGCGAAGAGCGGGGAGCTGCAGGGTATCGGTTCAGGCATAGATGAACGTGGAAATTATCTCGTGCGTACTGCGAATGGCGATACAGTGCCCGTCCGCGCCGGAGAAATCAGTTTGCGGGCTGTTTCATGAGGTTGCTGGTCGATGCGGGTAATTCCCGCCTGAAATGGCGGCTGGATGATGCTGGTGTCATCGTAGACCACGGAGCTGGCGTCCTTGCGGATGCTGACCCTTTGCCTGGCGTTTTGGCAAGAAGCGCTGATGTGTCAAGGGTGGCCGTATCAACGGTGGCGTCTGAGGAAAAGCGGCTTCGGTTTCTGAGCTACCTCTCTGGCCAGGTTAAGGCACCCGCAACCTGTTACTGGGCGGAGCCCCAGCGAGGAGGGCTTGTTAACGCCTATCAGGATTACAGGCTGATGGGGGCTGACCGCTGGCATGCCATGTACGGGGCGTGGCAGGAGCACAGGCGTGGCTTTGTTGTCGTCGATGCCGGCAGCGCCATCACCGTGGATTATGTTAATTCAGCAGGGCGGCACCTGGGTGGGTTTATCCTTCCCGGCCTGAATATGATGCTGAAAAGCCTGAAAGTCGATGCTGCGCGGATAGGTTTTGACCCTGAGCCGGTATCTGGCGCCCGCCCGGGTACAACAACCGGTGAGTGTGTAAATCACGGCCTTGCATGGCTGACAGGCGCACTGGTTGGCCGTGTCCATCAGGATTCAGATGCTCTGGGGCTGCCGGACATTCTGGTAACCGGCGGCGATGCAGATAGATTGTTGCAACTCGGATTGGCGGCCCGGTGTTATCCGTCTCTTGTACTGGACGGTCTGGCGGTTATCGATTCAGAGGCTCAGGCAGAGTGAGGTGGGTTGCGTTTGTACTGGTTGTCCTTAATGGCGGGGTCTGGTTGATGGGTGGCTCTGTCGCAGCTGGATCCGGTTCAGCCCCGGTGGCCAGCGGTGTGCTGCCCCGGGTGGCTAGCCTGAAATCCCCGGATGCGCCCCGCAATCAGTTGCAGGCAGGCGCTAACCGTAATGGCACCATGTGTGTCAGGGTTGGCTGGGTCAAGTCACTTAAAGCGGCCCGGGCGCTTGCCCGGTCCGGTATGTCGGGGTCGGGTCCGGATTTGTCAATCGACGAGATCGAGCGAAGCCTTCCTCCGCTTTATTGGGTTATCGTTCCGCCCCAGCCCTACGATGTTGCTCTGGGCCAGTTCCGGGAGCTGCAAAGTCAGGGCGTGGAGTCTTACCTGGTGACCGAGGGCGAGAATAAGAACGCCATCTCCCTGGGCCTGTTTGAGTCCAGAAGTGCAGCAATATCCGTGCTAGAAGAAAAAAAACGCCAGAATCTTAATGTGGTACTGGCCAACTTCCCCCGAAATCAGATAAGCTACGCGCTCTCTTTTGAGACTGAGCCAGATCTTGTAAAAGAGATGGTTCAGGCGGTAGAGGCGGATTACGGTGGGGAATTTGACTTCGTTGAAGTTAACCCTTGCGAGAGTGTTGCAACACCGGAAGAAAATCCGTAGTATACCGCCCTCGCTGAACAGGCGAATGTGAGCTGGCGTAGCTCAGTTGGTAGAGCAGCTGACTTGTAATCAGC
>CAYUTG010000279.1:0-2714 GCA_964447555.1 uncultured Marinobacter sp. | reverse complement strand
CGCGCGGAGCACTGTGTGGCAGAAGAACTTGAAATCAAACTGACATTGTCGGCGGAAAATCAGGAGTGGGCGCTTGCCTGGCTTCAGGCTCAGGGTGAAGCTACCACGGGCAAGCAAAAGCGTCTTGTGAACCGGTATTACGATACCCCTGAAGCGGCGTTGAATACGCGAAGAGCTGCATTGAGAGTGCGCGAGGCGAATGGCCGGTTTGTTCAGACACTCAAGACCCAGGGTGAGTTAGAGGGCGCAGCCTATCGCCGGCAGGAATGGGAGTGGCCACTGGCAACGCCTGAACTTGATCTGGATTTGCTGGCTGAGACCCCGTTAAGCCTGCAGGCTGACCTGAAACGGTTGAGCCCGGTATTTGAAACCAACTTCACCCGTCGGATTGTGATGCTGGACGACGGTCAGGCGCTGATTGAATGCGCTGTCGATAGCGGCTCGGTAATCGCTGGTGGGAAAACGAGACCGCTTCATGAAGTGGAATTTGAGCTAAAATCCGGCAACCCCGAACGCCTTATGTTCTGGGCAAAGCAACTGGCGCAAGCCTGTCCGGTATTTCTGAATCTGGTCAGCAAAGCAGAGCAGGGATATTATCTGGCCGGCCTGCAGTTGCAGCCCCGGCCGGTGGCTGGTGCTGCCAAAGAAGCCGTGGCCGGCACTTTTACTGTTGAAGAGTTCCTGCAGTACCTGAGTGCCGCCTGGCTGGCGGATATACCTGTGGCAAATTGTTCAGCGATTTCACAATTGCTGGAGAAATCCAGAAAGAACTCCGGAAAAGCAAGTGGTTCCGAAGATGTATTCGCTGAACTGAGCCGGCAGTTGCGTCAGGGTGTAACGGTTAACCAGTTGCTGCAGCAGCGGGCCCTGGGGCAATGCCAGTTGGCGCTGCTGGCCTGATGCTCAGGCGGCATCCAGTATCAGCGTAGCAATGGTGAAATAGATCATCACCCCGCTTACGTCTGCAATCGTCGTGATCAATGGAATGCTGGCTGCGGCCGGGTCAATTTTTATCCGGTTCAGCAACAAAGGCAGTAGTACGCCAATCAGCCCACCGGCCAGCACAACGGCAATCATGGTAATAGCAACGGTTGTGGCAATGGCTATTTCTGTCCGGTACACGCCCACCACCCAGACCGTCAGCGCCATGGTCAGCCCCAGAGTAGAGGCAACCAGCAGCTCTTTGCTGAACAGCTTCAGCCAGTCGCGGTTGACAACATCACCGGTGGCAATGCCCCGGATAACCAGTGTGGCAGACTGAGCACCGGCATTACCCGCACTGGCTACCAGCAACGGCATAAAAAAAAGTAAGGCCAGGTGAGCGCCAATAATATGCTCAAAGTGCGCGATACCGGCACCGGTAAAGATATTGGCAAATACCAGAATAACCAGCCATTGAATGCGCGACCGGTACAGCGAAAAAGGCGATGCGGTTGTAATGCCGTTTTCCAGATTGCTGACAGAGCCGCCCTTATGAATGTCTTCTGTGGCCTCGGCCTCAATAACGTCCATGGCGTCGTCGTAGGTAATAATGCCTGCCAGCCGCTCATGCTCGTCCAGCACGGGCAGGGCCAGCAGATCGTACTTGGTAATCAGCCGGGCGGCATCATCCTGCGGAGCATAGGTATACGTGGAAACCAGCCCTGTTGCCAGCAAGGTGTCGATCACTGTATCCGGTTGCGCAACAATCAATCGCCGCAGTGAGACCACACCAATGAGGACCTGCTGTTCGTCCACCACATAAGACTGGTAAATGGTCTCTTTATCGGTGGCGGTTTTGCGCAGAATGTCGATGGCCTCGCTGGCGGTCGTGCCAGACTCGAACACCGCATAATCGGTACTCATCAGGGCGCCGGCGGTGCCTTCTTCGTAGGCGAGAAGGGCGGTCAGGTCTTCCCGGTCGTCCTCATCCAGCCGTTTGATCAGCTGTTTCTGACGCTCCTCATCCAGCAGGTGGAAAAAGTCCGCCCGCTCGTCTGAAGGCATTTCTGTGGCAAGCAGTGCCAGTTCCGGGGATGGGGTTGCCTGGGTAAGTGTGAGTTGAGTGTCCGGGCTGGTGTAACCAAGTACCTTGGCCCGCTGTTCCAGTGGCAGGCTTTGAAACAGGGCGCTGCCTGTGCTGGTATCCAGATTTTGTTCAATAAACTCTGCAAGGTCGGCCGCATTAAACAGGTTTGCGGCATTGCTTACCTCCTGTTGATCGCCGGAGGCCAGTGCGTCAATTAATGGCTGAAAAACAACAGAGTTCATAATTATGTGGCCGATAACAAAGGCTTAGTGGGTGACAGGGCCGTTTTGGCTGGCTATGTTGTCATGTTCCTGCATATTCCTCCACTTCTCCAGAAATGAGCGGTAGCGTGCCAGCGCATCCTCAATAACGCTCAGCTCTGGTGTGTCTGATGATTTAACCAGCACAATCAAACCTTTCCCTGTGATTTTGTCAGCCACTGGCGGGTGGCAAACCACCTCATTATTCTCATCGATATAGGCCAGTGCTGTTCCAATGCCATGCCGGATCAGCGCACTGACAATATCCGCCCAGTTCAGATCATTCAGCGCAAGGTCGTAGCGGTGTGGGTGGTCGTGCTCGTAGTTAAACAGGTCTTCAAGCACTGCCTCAGACCCGGGAGCCACTACAGAGCGCACCATGATTTCAGGGTAGGTGCGAACCGGCCGGATAACCGTGAGAATACCCAGGTCCCTGATACGGCTTC
>CAYUTG010000278.1:0-2727 GCA_964447555.1 uncultured Marinobacter sp. | reverse complement strand
GGATGGAATCGTCTCAAAGCGCGACAAGGATTCAGCCGACTGTTTGGCGTCTACCTGCTGAACAACCTTGATCACCTCTTCACCCGGAATGGCGGTAAACCCGTGCACGTTCAGCACGGCAAGAAAAAGATCGTAAATTTCGTTTTTATTCATCGGAGCGCTGGAAAGCACCGTCACCTTCCCCTTAACGCGGGGATCCACCACAAAACTGTAACCGGTAATGTCTGCAACCTGGGTAACAAAAGCACGTATATCGGCATCTTTGAGATTCAGCCGCCAGGTTTCCTCCTGCGCATACGCTGTTGACATCAGCGGCAGGAGAATAAGCAGCGCAATGGCCCGTAAAAGATTGGTCTTGTGGTTATACATCTGGCGATTTCGTCCTGTTTTAATGAGCCCGGTCAGCGCCACTGTTCCGGGATGGCATAACTTACTGTGAGCGTGGATCCTCCACGCTCAATTTCTATATCAAGCTGCGCCTGGCCACGCCAGTCTGCCAGCAATGATTTGTCCTGTTCAATATCGCCCAGCCGCTGGCCATTAATGGCAGTAATCACATCTCCGGCCTGAAGCCCGACCGCATTGAACATGGCGTTAGAGCCGTCATAAACGTAACCACCCTGCCCGCTGTCATCAGCAGGGCGAAGGCCATAACGGTTGAGTGCCGCTACGCCCTGGCTATCGAGCTGCTCCCTCGCCTGGCTAAGAAACGCATCCGGCGTTAAGTTAGCCGGCTGAGATTCCTGCTCAGCAATCAGCGCGGTCGAATCGTCCTCTTCAAAGGTCAGCGATTCGTACCGCCCTCCGCGGCGAATCAATATGCGTGTCGGCTCCACTTCAGCCAGTTCGGCATTGCCCGGCAACATACCGCCAACACGGTAATACGCGGTTTCGCCACTGCTGTCTGCAACTATAGCACCCGAGTCTTCAGGCCGCTGCCCTACCAGTACACCTTCCAGCCGCAGCCGAAGGCCGGTTTCCGGCGCTGAACGCTTTACAGCCTCGGCAACACCAGTCTGTTCCGCCGGCCGGCCAAAAAATTCGTAACTGGCCATCGGGTAAGTTTGCCCGGCGGCACTGGTAACTCCACCGGCCGACACAGGAGCCACGGGCACCGGTTTATCGTTCCAGGCAATCAGCCAGGTAATTCTGGCGAACGTACCCCCCAGATAAAGCACCAGAGCCAGTAACAGAATATTGGCCAGCAGCCTGGACACCCGGCTTTGCGCCTGTGCGGTTTGCAGCATCATATCAGCCAGCCCCCGGTAACAACGGCTGCCGGACCCTGAACACAACATCACCAGGCCGGGCGGTGTCTGGCCAGGGTTGCCCGGCCAGATCGACCATGCGCTTATACACCCGAACTTCCATCATGCCGTTCCACAAAATGCTGGCATCTGCTGCCGGCCCATCGCCACCTTGTTCCGCGATGGTAAGCGCAACACCGCCCTGAGTGGTGGCAAGGTCAGCCTGCATGGGCGGAAACTGTGCATGGCCAGTCTGGTTCCCCATAGGCCAGCTTACCTGCCCTCCCGGCCAGCGCCCCTTGCCTTCGGCGCGGGTAATTCTGTCGTCGGCCCAGGCCAGGCTTAACCGGTCGATGGTCACATCACCCTCAATCATCGCCCCGCCACTCTGGCGAATCAGCTCTTCAAATTCTGCAACCACCAGCTTTCCCTGTGCGTCTATTTGTGCCCGGGCCGGCCAGCCGATCGTAACACTGCCATCCAGTGAGGATTGTGACGAAGCCAGTGAAATATCAAGAGGTAACGAAAGATCGGTTACGGAAGGCCAGCCAAGTTGCCAGCCCAAACGTACAGGAAAACCGCTGACAACAATACCCGCTGCGCCATCCCATACCCGCCCGGAAACCTGTTGCACCTGCACCTGTGCTGGCAACGGAACATACGCTGAAGCCTGATGCCAGAGCCAGCCAGCCGGAACCCAGATTACCAGTGCCACCAGATAGACAAACACGGCCAGAAGCACAAGGAGAATAACCTTGGCCGGGCGCAGAAAAGATTTGGATTCAGCGTCGCTCATTCAGTTACACACAGACAATTAACCGGGAAACGAGTCTAGCAAAGGCGATAAGCAAGTTCATGACAAAAAAATAAAAAACCCCGCGTCAGTGTGAACCGACGCGGGGTTTTTAAAGGCAGATCAGGCCGCATCTCTATTTTTGAGACACGGTCGTAATCAGCAAGGAATGACCGGCATCACATCATGCCGCCCATGCCCCCCATTCCGCCCATGCCACCCATGTCTGGCATACCGCCACCTGCAGCTTGCTCGTCTGCTGGCTCGTCTGCAACCATCGCCTCGGTGGTGATGATCAGAGATGCAACAGAGGCTGCCGCCTGCAGTGCAGAACGGGTTACCTTGGCTGGGTCAAGAATACCCATCTCCAGCATATCGCCGTAGGCTTCGGTTGCTGCGTTATAGCCGAAGGAACCTTCGCCTTCACGCACCTTGGCAACCACCACAGACGATTCACCGCCGGCGTTATAAACGATCTGACGCAGAGGCGCTTCCATGGCACGGCGCAGAATGTTCACACCGGCTTTCTGTTCATCGTTAATGGCATCTACGTTGTCCAGTGCCGCAATAGCACGGATCAGGGTGACACCACCGCCAGAAACAATGCCCTCTTCAACCGCAGCACGGGTAGAGTGAAGTGCGTCTTCAACGCGGGCCTTCTTCTCTTTCATTTCTACTTCAGAACCG
>CAYUTG010000277.1:0-2736 GCA_964447555.1 uncultured Marinobacter sp. | reverse complement strand
TTCAGGTGCTAGTGGGGGCAACCCCGTGGAGGTTCAAGTCCTCTCCTCGGCACCACTTCCTTCCTCAGGAAGTGTAGCTCAAGAAACAAGCTCCCTGGATAAGCACTCGCTTAGCGTCTTAAGCGCGACTGCACCCTCATGTGCCCTTCATTACACCCAATCGTGTTGTCCGCACCAGGCAAGCCCTGAAGGGCTGCTGCTTACTGCAGCAACCCCGTCAGATACTCCGACAAGTGCTGGTAACGATACTCAACGCGGGCATAATGTGCGGAGGTTTTGTTGTCGAATTCGCGCCCGCAGTTGTGCGCTCCTGCGTATTTGTTCAGGTAGGCTTCGCTGATCAGGTTGGGTTGCCCGGGTACAAAACTGGCGTTATCAAGCCGTGGATACGACATAACCCACTCAAAGCCACGATCGGCCTCAACTTCCGTAAGGGATGATTTGTAAGGGTCCAGAAAGCCATACCTCAGCAAGCGATTCACGGTGAGCTTGCCATCGGCTCCCTCTGGATGGCTGAATTCCCGGTTATCAAATTCCAGAGCCAGGTCCACAAAGTTGGTGGGCTGTGGCTCGTACCCGTCAAAGCTGTAGGCCTGGCTGGCGCTCACCACCAGATCAGCACCAACAGCGTCGTCTTCTATGGTGCATGAGGTAACGCCGCTACTGAAGGTAAGAGCCGCTTTCTCTACTTCATTCTCGCTGTACCTGTAACCCGGGAATCCTTCTGTTGCGTTCGCTGTCTGAAGCGTTAGCGTGCGGGTGTCACCGGTGGCGGAAATGGTCGCCGCCAACTCAGTCAGGGCACTGTTGTTGCCGGACCAGCTATACACCACTTCCGGATTGCCACCCAGTTCGGAAGAGCCGGCCACAATACCTTCATGATCGTGGCAGGTTGTTGTTGTCTCGAATTCAATACGCTGCTCGTCCCAGTTAAACACCAGACGTTCATCCAGCTTTTTATCTCCGTGATTCACTGCACTTTGCGACGACAGCGCGGCGGCAGGCAGCCACTGGGTGCCAAGGCGCACCATATAGCCTTCAGCCCGGATCAGGCGGGCCAGTTCTGGCATGGAAGGTGCCATGCAGCCATCGGCAGATACAGAAAGCAGGCGGCCATCCTCCCGGTAGTTAAAGGTAAGCTCTGCTGAAATAATCAGATCAGAGCGGTTCGCCGGCAAGGTTCCGCTACGTTTGGATTCTGCATAAATGCGCTGACTGGTGAGCAGCACCGGGTCGTCCAGATCCAGAGGAACCTCGGGCAAATCCAGGCTGTCGGTATCAACATTTGCGTAACCCCCGACTCCGACCTGGCTATCGACCACCGCAAAGACATCTCCGGCATTCTGAACCGTGGAGACACCCAGCAGGTAGGCTGCCGGCTTGCTCAGATAGCGCTCGGTGCCATCGCTGTCCGGCGCTTTCAGTATAGTATTGTAGGCCTCTGGAAACTGGCTCGCCATGAAGCGAGCCAGAGCGCGGGCATAGGCATGGCCCTGCTCGTCATTAGCAAGAATGTAATCCTGCACCACATTTATGCCGTCATAACTGGCGGTGGGATCTGTCCCTGAGCCCGGGAACAGCAAGGCCAGTGAGCGATATCTGGCCAGCGTTGTGAGTGGCGTTATATTACGAACACCCGGTGCGGCCGACATCAGGTAAGCCTTGCTGATGGTTACGTCGCCGTTACGGGTTTCTTCCAGGGTTTTACCGGGTATTGCCAGTGCGTATAGCGGGAAATCTGTCGCTTTCAGGTCCGGGCCTATATCCGGCTGTATTTCCAGTTCCGCGATGTCGAGAGAAAAGACCCCACCGGGACCACTCATAGCGGTAGGCTCACCGGAAGGCAGAATAACGTCGTTACCATTTTCAAGGGTTAGCGTCAGCGGGCCGGGGGTATACTGGCTGTCCCCATCCATATCCAGCCAGACTCGCGCATTGCGCAAATAGTCATCAATGACCTTGCCGGTATAAGGGCCCTGATTGCTGTATTCAACACCATCAAAATCCCGGCCATCCACAGGCAACTGGTCGGATTCCTTTCCACAGCCGGAAAGAGTGAACGCAAATACAAAAACAGACAGACACAGGAGGTGTTTCATCGCAGCAACCATTTATCCTTGTTTGAGGTTGTGCAGACACTGTAGGGGATACTGGAAAAGGAGACCTTGATAGGTTTGGCAATTTGTAAACTTTGGTAACAGATCCATCGAATTCAGGCCCCGAAAGCCGATGCCGGGGCCTGAGATAGCTGAGTTCCACTGTTAAAATGAGCGAGCGACAATCTCTTTCATAATTTCATTGGTGCCCGCATAAATACGCTGTACCCGCGAATCGGCCCAGGCTCTGGCTATCGGGTACTCCCACATGTAGCCATAGCCGCCGTGCAGCTGAACACACTCGTCCATCACTTTGCACTGAAGATCTGTGGTGAGCTGTTTCAGCATGGCGGCCGTTGGAATGTCGAGCTTTTTATCAAGATGCAGCTCCAGACACCGGTCGGTAAATACCCGCGCAGAGGTAATCTCGGCTTTCATTTCGGCCATTTTAAAGCGGGTATTCTGGAACGCGATAACCGGCTTACCAAAGGCGTTGCGTTCTTTCACATAATCCAGCGTCCACTCCCACGCTGCTTCTGCAGCAGCTACAGCACCAATGGCCACCTGCAACCGCTCGGAAGCCAGTTCCTGCATCAACTGGAAAAAGCCCTGCCCTTCACCCGGGCCAATCAGGTTTTCG
>CAYUTG010000276.1:0-2793 GCA_964447555.1 uncultured Marinobacter sp. | reverse complement strand
GAAGAAATTAGTGCTTGCCTCTGCCATTTCTCTGGCGGTCGTCGGTGCTGCCCATGCTGAGGACACCAGTGGCACCTACAAGTTCGATAAGGAAAACGACCACCAGTTTATTACCTTCAAAATTTCACACCTTGGTTTTAGCTGGATGTACGGCCGGTTCAACGATTTTGATGGTCAGTTTGTTTATGATGCTGAGAACCCGGAAAAGAGCTCTGTGAGCGTAACCATTGATCCGGCTAGTGTAGACACCAACCACGCAGAGCGGGACAAGCACCTTCGCAGCAAAGACCTTTTGTACGTAGATAAGTACCCGGAAGCCAGCTTCAAAAGTAAGCGTGTGGTGGTGGATGAAGACGGTGAAGCGGATATTATTGGCGACCTGACTCTGCGCGGCGTTACCAGAGAGGTGACTCTGGATGCAGAAATGATCGGCCACGGAGCAGATCCCTGGGGTGGCTACCGTATGGGGTTTGAAGCCGAAACCGAATTGCGCCTGAAAGATTTTGGCATTCCCATGAATCTCGGGGAATCTGCCGAGACGGTTGAGATCATCATTTCTGTTGAAGGTATTCGCCAGTAATCCTGCCAGGTTCTGCCGGGCTCGCACCAGGCCATTCAGGCAGGAAGGCACTATCAGAAGGAAGGTTCCGGATTACACGCGGAACCTTCCTGTCTGTTGTCGGAGGTTTGCCGCATAGCGCTCCAGCGTTTTGCTGATCGAGTCAATCTCCTTTGAACGTTCGGCACTGTCGGCGGCGAGATCATTAATATCGGTGATGCTTCGGTTAATCTCATCCACCACCTGAGTCTGCTGCTCTGTGGCAGATGCGACGCTGGTGTTTACATCACTGATACGGGTGATAGCGACCAGTATTGCATTGAGTTCTTTTTCGGCTTCTTCAGCCAGTGCTTCGGTTTCTGATGCTTCTGCACTGCCTGTCTCCATAACGGACACTATGTCGGCAACACCGCTTTGCAAGGTGCCAATCATGGTTTGAATATCCTGGGTGGACTGTTGCGTGCGTGATGCCAGCGTCCGGACTTCATCCGCCACAACGGCAAAGCCACGGCCATGTTCACCCGCCCGCGCGGCTTCAATGGCTGCATTCAGTGCCAGCAGGTTAGTCTGTTCCGCCACTCCGCGGATAACATCCAGCACCGATGTAATGTTTTCAGAATCACCGGCCAGTTTCCTGATGACATCAACGGCTTTGGAAATCTGCAGTGCCAGCTTTCGCACCTGTTCCGATGAGTTGCGGATAATGCCGGCACTGGCCTGGCCACTGGATTCCGCCTGTTTTGTGATTTCTGCTGCCTGGGTTGCGTTACCGGCCACTTCTTCAATGGCGCTCTGCATCTCATTAATAGCGGTTGCCACCATGGTAATGGCATCTGTTTGCCGGGTTACCCCGTTGTTATTGTCCTCAGCTGCTGATGCAAGGTCTGTTGCGCCCTGGTTCAGTTCCTGGCTCAATTGCTGAATAGAGGCAATCATTTGCTGAAGGTTTTGCAGTACCAGGTTAAAGCTGCTGGCAAGGTGGCCAAGATCATCCTCTGTCTCGATCGGGATGCGCTGGGTTAAGTCGCCCTCACCGCTGGCAATGTCATCCAGCTGTTTTTTCAGTGCAGAGATGGAAGTGATAATTGCACGCAGGAAAACAACGAACAGCAGTGCACTGATGATCACTGAAATCAGAGTGATGGTGAGTATCGTATAATATGCACGCCGGCTTTCTGAGGAGGCTTCAGAAGCTTGCATATGTGCCTGCCTGTCCGCATGGGCGCCGACTTCATCGTAATAGGTTCTCAAGGTGTCAAACAGTGGGCCGGTTTTTGTGTGGCCCAGCGTTTGTGCCTCTTCGGGTTTTCCTGAAGCCGCCAGGGCGATGACCTGTTTCGCAGAATTCAACCATTGACTGTACGCACTCTGAAACCCTGCTGTTACGTTGGTTACGCCCGTGCCTTGCAGAGTTTCCACGGTATGCTGGAATCTGTTGAGGGCCTGCGCGGCGTTTTCGTTGAAGCTTTCAAGGTCTGCACGGCCATCTTCATGGTTGGCCATGGCCGTCACATAAGCCATCTGGGCAACAAGAGCCTGGTAAAGATCACGGTCTGCATTAAGGATTTCGCTGACTGAGGGCAGGTAGGTTTTGGCGATGTTTTCCGTATCATCAACCAGGTTTTGCGTGGTTACGACACTGAACAGCCCAATGAAGATCAGGGTAGCCGTAGTGATGACAAATGGCAGTGCAATCTTTGTTCTTAGCCCGAGACGCGTGAAGAAGTTCATTCGGTTAGCCCTTATCTATTGACGGTTGCTCAATAGATAAAAGAGTAGCACCAAATATGGCGTTGTCGCGGGCTGCACCAGGGGGCATTACCCCTGATGATTTTAGAATTATTTTTTCAGGGCGGAGGGGTCAGTGCGAAGGGTCGGTAGATTCAGTGGTGGTTTGGCAGGATTTACAAAGGTATCTCTGGCGCCAGAACTGGCCAACAAAGATAACCAGCCAGATAAGCAGGCCTGCCCAAAGATAGGCCGCTGGTACATGGAATGTACCACTGATGGCAAACTCCACCAGGAGCATCAGTGCTACTGCCAGTACCGCATTCACCATGGCCGTGGCCATAGCTTGCCCGCAGGCTTTGAGGTTGGGTCTCATAGTGCTCCGTTTGTCAGAAATGGTAAAACGGTCTTTTACTCACTGACAGCGAGCATAAAGCGCATATTACAGACTCTCCATGCGGGAATTCCGATATTGGAAATTGGTGTATCCGCGCAAGCTTCCATAT
>CAYUTG010000275.1:0-2834 GCA_964447555.1 uncultured Marinobacter sp. | reverse complement strand
GGCCCAAATATATTAAAAGGACATTAATATCGCTCGGAGAAACACCATGAAGAGGCTGAGAAGCTGGCCTGTGTTCAGGACGCGATTGACTACATCGTCGCGCACACCTGATACTCTGCATTTTCAGACAGCCAGGCAAAAGCCGTCCTTGCGACTAAACGAAGGGCGGCTTTTTTATTGCCTGTGAATCGGGTTGAGCGAGCAAATGGACAAGATCAGGTGTGTGCGGTTATGAGTAAGCGGCGGGTTGTCATCACCGGTATGGGTATGGTGTCTCCTCTGGGAAACGACGTACAAACGTCCTGGGCTGGCATTCAGGAGGGTCGGAGTGGCATTGGTGCAATAGAGCGTTTTGATGCTTCTGCCTACAACACTCGCATTGGTGGTGCGGTAAAAGCCCTGGATCTGGATGCCTGGCTGTCGCCCAAAGACGCCAGAAAACTGGATGCATTCATTCACTACGGATTGGTTGCCGCGCAACAGGCACTGGATGACAGCGGCCTTGCCGAGTACGGCGGTCTGGATAAAAACCGGGCTGGTCTGGCGATAGGCTCGGGTATTGGTGGGCTTGAGTACATCGAGAAAAGTGTTCTGACTATGGACAAATCTGGTCCCCGCAAGGTGTCGCCCTTTTTTGTACCTGCCTCTGTGGTCAATATGATTTCCGGGAACGCCGCTATCCGGTTTGGGTTTCGCGGGCCGAATATCGCGATTGTTACCGCGTGTACGACAGGCACCCATAACATTGGCTATGCTGCCCGCACAATCGCCTATGGCGATGCCGATGTGATGATGGCAGGTGGTTCTGAGATGGCAACAACCCGCACCGGAATTGCTGCATTTTCGGCGGCACGGGCTTTATCTACAAGAAACGATGAGCCCGAAAGGGCGAGCCGGCCCTGGGATCGCGACCGTGATGGCTTTGTTCTGAGTGACGGCGCTGGTGTTGTGGTTCTTGAAGAGCTGGAACATGCAAAGAGGCGCAAAGCGAAGATTTATGGCGAGGTTGTCGGTTTTGGCATGAGTGATGACGGCCATCATATAACCGCGCCTCCGGAAGACGGAGAGGGCGCCGCGCGCTCTATGCTGAACGCAATTGGTGATGCTGGCCTGAAACCGGAAGATGTCGATTACATTAACGCTCACGGTACCTCTACCCAGGTGGGTGATCTGGCAGAAGTTGCCGCCACCCGGCGTGTATTCGGGGCTCATGCAGAAAAACTGGCAATGAGCAGCACCAAATCCATGACCGGGCACCTTCTGGGTGCGGCCGGTGCGGTTGAGGGGATTTTTTCAGTGCTTGCCATTCGTGACGGCATCCTGCCCCCGACGATTAACCTGGATAATCCGGATACCGGGTGTGATCTCGATTTTGTGGCCAATAAGAGCCGTAAAGCGGATGTTCGGGTAGCGCTCTCCAACTCCTTTGGTTTTGGTGGTACAAACGGCACACTCATATTCAGCCGCTACGAAGACTGACGACTGTTATGCATAATCTGTTCTGGGCAGAAGAGGGTGGCCTTCCTGCAAATGACAGAGGGCTGGCTTACGGCGATGGCCTGTTTGAAACCCTGCGCATGGAGGGTGTCCGGGGCGCGCTTTTAAGCCGGCATATTGAGCGTATGGCTCGCGATGCAGGCCGTTTGGGTATTCCGGTTTCACGCAACGAACTCAAAGAAGTTTGTGCGCAGGCCGCAGACCGGTTTTCGGCCAGATATCAGAGCGCCGGCTGGGTATTAAAGCTGGTGCTGACCCGTGGTTCTGGTGGCCGGGGTTATCGTCCTGATGCCGCCATGAAACCAAATCTTCTGGTTTCCTCTGCCGGGCTTCCACCGCCCGTGAGCCCCTCAGGGGTCACTGTTGATTTTTCGAGGGTCACGCTAACCGTTAATCCACTGTTCGCCGGTATCAAGTCGCTGAACCGAATTGAACAGGTTATGGCTGCGCAGGAGACAGGTGACCACCTCTACGAAGTCATCATGTGCAATCACGAAGGGCACCTGGTGGAAGGTTCCCGGACCAATCTTTTGCTGAAAACGCCCAGTGGCTGGGTTAGCCCGCCAGGCCCCTCGCTGGCCGTTGCCGGGGTGATGCGTCAATGGGTCTTTGATCGCCTGCGTGAACGGGGTGAACCTGTGTCTGAACGGCACCTCACCGTGGCTGATATCTCCGGCTCTGATTGTCTTGGGTTGTTTCTGCTGAACAGCGTATCGGGTGTTGTTCCGGTGCGTGAATGTGCCGGCCATCATTTGCCAGTTGATGGCGGACTTGCGACAATCTGCGATCTTCTCGAAACACTGGAATAATACGCTTGCTCAGGAAGTTACTGATAATCACCGTAAGTGCCGTACTGCTGGTTTCAGCGGGAACCGGACTCTGGCTCTGGCAGGGGTTGCAAACCCTCGACAAGCCATTGGCCCTCGATGAACCGGTTTTGCTGAACGTGCCAGACGGAACGGCGTTCAGTCATGTTGCCAGAACGCTGGAGCAGCGAGGCCTGGTCGAAAAAAGCCTCTGGTTGCGCATCTATGGCCGGCTTCACCCGGAGCAGGCAAACATCAAAGCAGGTGAGTACGAAATTACCAGCGGTATGACGCCCAGTGCCATCGTGGCTGCTATGGTAGCCGGTGATACCAAACACTGGCCCATTCAATTCATTGAAGGCTGGACATTCAGGGATATGCGATCGGCGCTGGCGCAGGCTGAGCATATGCGGAAAGAGACGACCGACTGGACAGCCGATGACATCATGAAGTCTGTGGGTGCTGAAGGCCAGCACCCGGAAGGCCGCTTTTTCCCGGACACATACCTGTATACCCGTAATGATTCCGATC
>CAYUTG010000274.1:0-2853 GCA_964447555.1 uncultured Marinobacter sp. | reverse complement strand
CGCCAAGATCAAGGCTCTGAAGAGCGCGTAAGCGGGCTTTTCTTCAGAATCAAAAAAACCGGCCAACTGGCCGGTTTTTTTGTGACTGGGGGTCAGAACTGAAGTTCCGACCCCGATGCTAGACAATCACCAGATTATCCCGGTGAATCATCTCCTCACCAGAGACATACCCCAGAATATCCACAATGCGCTCACTGGAATAACCTGCTATCGCCCGGGCATCGTCAGCGTCGTAATTGACCAGCCCGCGGGCAATCTCCCGGCCATTCTGATCTATGCAGGTAACCATTTCACCCCGGCGAAACTTTCCAGCTATGTCTTTCACCCCAACCGGCAACAGGCTTCGCCCCCCCTGGCACAACACCTTCACGGCGCCGTCGTCCAGCGTTAGTTTGCCACGGGTTCGTAACTGGCTGGCCAGCCAGCGCTTTCGGGCAGCCGTCCGGCCCTGCTCAGCGAGCAGCAAGGTACCGATAGCCTCACCCTTGTGCAGGCGGTCGATAACACCCTCAACCCGGCCACCAACAATAATAGTGAATGCACCTGAACGCGCTGCAAGCCGGGCGGCCCGGACTTTTGTCTGCATACCACCACGCCCGAGAGCTCCGGCACTACCACCGGCCATGGCATCCAACTCCGGGTCTCCCGCTTTGCGCTCAGTTACCAGTTGCGCATCCGCATGTTTCCGGGGGTCTTTATTGAACAGCCCCAACTGGTCGGTTAGCAGAATCAGCCCGTCTGCTTCCACCAGATTTGCCACCAACGCACCCAGCGTGTCGTTATCACCAAACCGGATCTCATCGGTTACCACAGTGTCGTTTTCGTTAACAATGGGCACCACGCCAAAATCCAGTAGTGCGCGCAGGGTGCCACGGGCGTTCAGATAGCGCTTGCGATCAGACAGGTCATCATGAGTAAGAAGCACCTGCGCCGTGCGGACACCATGGCGCTTAAATTCGGTTTCCCAGGTTTGCACCAGCCCCATCTGACCAACCGCAGCAGCTGCCTGCAACTCATGCAGGTGCTCCGGCCGCTTTGCCCAACCCAGGCGGCTCATACCCTCGGCAACGGAGCCCGAAGACACCACCACCACTTCTACGCCACTCTGAATTAACGCGGCAATCTGATCGACCCAGCTGCCAACCACGGAGGCATCAAGGCCTTTGCCATCATTGGTCAGCAGAGCACTTCCAATCTTCACAACCAGGCGGTGAGCCTGGCTGAGCTGAATGCGTTCACTCATGGCTTAAGCGGACTCTCCCGAGTTATTCCGGTGCGTATACAACTTCGACACCATCATCGTCATCATCAAAGTCGTCGTCATCTTCATTCAGGCGGGCTTCCCGGCGAGCCTGTCGCTCCGCCTCAATTCTCGCCCTGGCCTCTTCGTCCATCTGGCGACGGCGGGCCGCTTCGCGCTCTGCAACCTCCGGATTCTGAGCCTCTTCTTCCGCCTGATCCTCAATCCAGCGCATAACCGCCTGAGCCAGTGTTTTCGTGCCCTCACCACTCAGCGCGGAAATCTGGAAAACCGGCCCCTGCCAGTTCAGCTCATCAATAATGGCCTGACAATGCTCTGCCCGATCTTCCCCGGCAACCACATCCACCTTATTAAGCACCAGCCACCGCTCACGGTTTGCCAGCGTTTCGCTGAATTTTTCCAGCTCATGCTCAATGGCCCGCACAGAATCCGCAGGCGACGACTCGTCATAAGGCGCAACGTCGACCAGGTGCAGCAACAACCGGGTGCGCACCAAATGCTTCAGGAAACGAATCCCCAGACCCGCACCTTCTGCAGCACCTTCAATCAGCCCCGGAATATCAGCAATGACAAAACTCTGGTGTGCCTGCACACTGACCACACCAAGATTAGGAACCAGCGTGGTGAAGGGGTAATCCGCCACCTTCGGGCGGGCGGCAGAAACGGACCGGATAAACGTTGATTTACCGGCATTGGGCATCCCCAGAAGCCCCACATCGGCCAGAACTTTCAGCTCCAGTCGCAGGTTCCGAAGTTCACCTTCAGACCCTTTGGTGGTTTGCCGTGGCGCACGGTTTACGGAGGACTTGAAACGGGTGTTGCCCAACCCGTGGAACCCGGCCTGAGCCACCTTCAGTTGCTGCCCGGCATGGGTGAGATCGCCAAGCACCTCATGGGTGTCCATATCCACAACCGTAGTGCCCACAGGAACTGGCAGCACCAGATCATCACCCTTGATACCCGTACAGTTACGCCCGGAGCCCGGCTCGCCGTTTTGCGCCTTGTGCTTGCGCTGAAAGCGATAATCGATCAGCGTATTCAGTGAGCTGTCGGCTTCCAGATAAACAGAACCACCATCGCCACCGTCGCCACCATCAGGGCCACCTCTGGGAACGTATTTCTCACGCCTGAAGCTCAGGCAACCGTGCCCGCCCTTACCGGCCTCTACAATAATGGTGGCTTCGTCTACGAATTTCATGAATCAACCCTTTGCGCATAGCGCATAAACTAAAAAGCCCCGCAGCCTCAGGGAAGCTTTGCGGGGCTCCGGGCGGTTCTGGCTCCTGCCTTACAGCAGGATATCAGGACTACCCAAGGTTCGACAGAACCGATCGCCGCTGCTTACGCAGCCGGAACGATGCTTACGAACTTGCGGTTCTGCGGACCTTTCACTTCGAACTTAACCTGGCCATCTGCTTTCGCAAACAGCGTATGGTCTTTGCCCAGGCCAACATTGGCGCCTGCGTGGAAACGGGTTCCGCGCTGACGAATAATGATGCTGCCTGCAGATACTGCTTCGCCACCGTAGCGCTTCACACCAAGTCGTTTCGACTCGGAATCGCGACCGTTACGGGTACTACCTGCTGCCTTTT
>CAYUTG010000273.1:0-2859 GCA_964447555.1 uncultured Marinobacter sp. | reverse complement strand
GTGGGGTCAGACCCCTTTTTCGTGATTGTCTGGAGCTGGGGGTTGAGTCTGAGTTGGGGTCAGCCCCCTTGTTCGGCCCCGCCCTCTAGCCAGCTCTGGCTTACATCCAGCATTCGGTTTGCAAAGCCCCACTCGTTATCAAACCAGCAGAGTACTTTTACCATGGTGCCGCCGGTTACTCGTGTCTGGCCGCCGTCTACAACGCCGGAATGGGCGTCGTGGTTAAAGTCCGAGCTGGCCAGGGGTTCGTCAGTATAATCCAGAATGCCCTGTAGCCGGCCTTTGGCGGCGTCTTTCAGCAGGTTGTTAACGGCGTCTACACTGGTGCTTTCGCGTACGTTCACCACCATATCAATGGCAGATACGTTCAGGGTGGGTATGCGCATGGCTACCGAGCTGAACTTGTTTTCCATGTGCGGCAGCAGCCGTTCTATACCCCTGGCCAGGCCGGTGTCTACGGGCACAATATTATGCAGCGCGCTGCGGGTGCGGCGCATGTCCTGGTGGTGGTAGGCATCAATAACCGGCTGGTCGTTCATTGCCGCATGAATGGTGGTTGTGCTGCCCTGCTCTATACCAAACGCCTGGTCCAGAACCTGAATCACCGGCACCAGGCAATGGGTGGTGCAGGAACCGGCCGAGACAATGCGATCACTGCTGGTCAGCTCGGCTTCGTTAATGCCGAAAACTACCGTGCGGTCCACGTCGGGCTGTGCCGGCTGAGAGAACAGTAAACGATCGGCCCCGGCCTGCAGGTGCCGTTCCGCGGTCGCCCGGTCTGAATAGGCGCCGGAGCATTCCAGCACCAGATCTATCCCCAACTCACGCCAGGGCAGTTCGGCCGGGTCTGAATGGCGCAGCACGCGAATGGCATCGCCATTGACCAGCAAATCCTGCCCCTGCACCGCCACTTCCCCATGAAACCGCCCGTGGGTGGAATCATACCGGGTCAGGTGTGCAATGGTGTCGATGGTTGCCAGCTCATTGATGGCAACCACCTGAAGACGGTCACGGAAACCGTTTTCATACAGCGCACGCAGCACGCACTGGCCAATCCGGCCATAGCCATTGAGGGCAATGCGAAAAGGGGCAGAATTAGCCATTACGCGTCCAGCAATTCGGCAGCCACTTCAAGCACGTTCTCTACACTGAAGCCGAACTCTTTGAACAGCTCGCCCGCCGGTGCAGATTCACCAAAGGTGGTCATGCCAATCACGCGGCCTTCCAGGCCAACGTACTTGTACCAGTAATCGGCAATGGCGGCTTCAATGGCAATGCGGTTGCCCACTTCAATCGGCAGTACCTGCTGCTTGTATTCCGCGCTCTGGGCATCGAATACATCGGTAGATGGCATGGATACGACACGCACCTTTTTGCCCTGCTCCCGCAACTTGGCCGCACTGTCCTGCGCCAGGCCAACTTCGGAGCCGGTGGCAATCAGGATAAGATCTGGCTCGCCTTCGCTGTCAGACAGAACGTAAGCGCCTTTGGCAATGTCGGCCAACTGCTGTGCATCACGCGCCTGGCCGGGCAGGCCCTGACGAGAGAAGATCATAGCCGTTGGGCCATCTTTACGCTCCAGAGCCGCTTTCCAGGCGACGGCCGACTCTACGGCGTCGGCCGGGCGCCAGGTGCTCA
Source organism: uncultured Marinobacter sp. (assembly GCA_964447555.1). Classification (GTDB taxonomy): domain Bacteria; phylum Pseudomonadota; class Gammaproteobacteria; order Pseudomonadales; family Oleiphilaceae; genus Marinobacter. The sequence goes on along the minus strand of CAYUTG010000273.1, from coordinate 1,221 downwards.
TGTTCGGCGTTGTACGCAGGCTGGCCAGTTGTTCGATCGGCTGGTGAGTCGGGCCGTCTTCACCCAGGCCAATGGAGTCGTGGGTAAATACAAAGATAGAGCGCTGCTTCATCAGCGCCGCCATGCGCACGGCATTACGGCAGTATTCCATGAAGATCAGGAAGGTGGCGCCGTAGGGTACGAAACCACCGTGCAGGGCGATGCCGTTCATGATGGCAGCCATGCCGAACTCGCGTACGCCGTAGTAAACGTAGTTGCCGCTGGCGTCTTCTTTAGTCACACCTTTGGCACCGTTCCAGATCGTCAGATTAGAGCCGGCCAGGTCTGCAGAGCCGCCAAGCAGTTCTGGCAACAGTGGGCCATACGCGTTCAGGGCGTTCAGGGAAGCCTTACGGCTGGCAATGGTTTCGCTCTTGTCCTGACACTCCTGAATATACGCCTGGGCTTTTTCAGAGAAATCGGCAGGCAGGTCACCGGCCATGCGGCGCTTCAGTTCGGCCGCCAGTTCCGGCTCAGCTTTCTCATAGGCGGCAAAGGCATCGTTCCAGACGCTTTCAGCACTGGCGCCTTTATCTCTGGCATCCCAGGCGCTGTAAATATCCGCCGGAATTTCAAATGCACCATGAGCCCAGCCCAGAGCTTCGCGAGTAAGTACAATTTCATCTTCGCCCAGTGCTGCGCCGTGACTGCTTTCAGTGCCCTGCTTATTCGGTGAACCGAAACCAATAATGGTTTTGCAGCAGATCAATGTGGGCTGATCGGTGTTGGCACGGCCCGCTTCAATGGCTGCGCGGATGGCATCGGCGTCGTGGCCGTCAACATTGGCAATAACCTGCCAGCCATAGGCGTCAAACCGCTGCGGTGTGTTGTCGGTGAACCAGCCGTCGACCTCGCCATCAATGGAAATGCCGTTGTCGTCGTAGAACATGATCAGTTTGCCCAGGCCCAGAGTGCCTGCCAACGACGAGACTTCGTGAGAGATGCCTTCCATCAGGCAGCCATCGCCCATAAACCCGTAGGTGTAATGATCAACCACGTTGTGGCCCGGGCGGTTGAACTGCGCCGCCAGCGTTTTTTCCGCCAGAGCGAAGCCCACGGCGTTAGCAACGCCTTGCCCCAGCGGGCCGGTGGTGGTTTCTACGCCGGGGGTGTAACCGTATTCCGGATGGCCAGGTGTTTTTGAGTGCAACTGGCGGAAATTCTTGATGTCTTCAATGGAAA
>CAYUTG010000272.1:0-2865 GCA_964447555.1 uncultured Marinobacter sp. | reverse complement strand
TTTCCGGCCCCAGGCCCTGATAGAACAGGATGCCCTGGTCTTCGGTGGGGGCCAGTTCGTTCTGGCTCATCATCACCATAAAGTAGATGGAGCCGAGCACGACGATGGCAAAGAACACCACAACCGATTTGGTTTCCATCAGTGAGCCAAGAAATGACTTGTAGCCGCTGGCCAGGCCATTGAAGGTTTTTTCTACAATCTGTTCAAATTTTCCTGGGTCGCCATGGGGCTTCAGTATCTTGCCAGACAACATGGGGGAAAGGGTCAGGGCAATAATGCCCGAAATAACCACCGTGCCGGCCAGCGTAAACGCAAATTCTGTGAACAGTGAGCCAACCAGGCCACCCATGAACCCGATGGGGGCATAAACCGCGACCAGGGTAGTGGTCATGGCAATAATGGGCACGGCCATCTCCCGGGCACCATTAATGGCGGCATCCAGCTTGGATTCCCCTTGCTCGATATGGCGGTGTACGTTTTCCACCATAATAATGGCATCGTCTACCACCAGACCGATGGCCAGTACCATGGACAACAAGGTCAGCAGGTTCAGGGAAAATCCGAACATGAGCATGACAAACGCGCCGCCAACCAGAGACAGCGGAACCGCAACTGAGGGAACAACGGACGCCCGGACAGAGCCAAGGCACAGAAAGACCACCACTAATACAATAGCCAGGGCTTCGAGCAGCGTTTTGATCACCTCGTTGATGGAATCTTCAATGAAGTCCGAGGCGTCGTAGGCAATTCTGGCCTTCAGGTCAGCGGGCAACTGGCTTTCCAGCTCGGGCATGGCGTCTTTGACCAGCTTCGCAACCGTGAGCGGGTTGGCTCCGGGGGCCAGCTCAATGGCCGCATAGGTGGCAGGCTGGCCCTTGTACAGCGCCAACTGGCTGTAGGTTTGTGAGCCAAGCTCTACCCGGGCGATATCCTGAAGGCGAATTTGCGTACCGTTAACCTGCTTGACCACCAGGTTCCGGAATTCGTCCGGGTCGGCAATATCGGTGTCGCCGGTCATGCTGATTTTTGTGTACTTGCCTTTGGTGTCGCCTACGGCCGCCTGATAGTTGTTGGCGCGTAGCTTGGCAACGACTTCAGTGGGTGTCATGTCCACAGCCGCCAGGCGTTCCGGGTCCAGCCAGACCCGCAGTGCAAAGGTGCGCCCGAATAAGCGGGCCTTACCAACGCCAGGCAGAGCCTGAAGTTTTGGCTGAACTACCCGGGTCAGGTAGTCCGTAATCTGGGGTACCTGCATGTCACTGCTGTAAAAGGCGATGTACATCAGCGCTGTGGAGTCACCAGTGGTTGAGCTGATGACCGGGTCCTGGGCCTCTGCCGGCAGAACGTTCCGCTGGCTGGCTACTTTCGCCTGTATTTCAGCCAGTGCCGCATTGGCATCGTAGTTCAGCTCCATCTTTGCTTCGATGGTGGACTTACCCTGAGTGCTGGTTGAGGTCAGGTAGTCAATGCCGCTGGCTTCAGCAATGGCCTGCTGGAGTGGTGTGGTAATGAACCCCTGAATCAGTTCAGAGCTTGCCCCCGGGTACGCAGTGGTCACGGTAACCGTGGTGCTTTCAAGTTCCGGGTACTGCCGGATTTCCATCTCCATGGCAGCGCGAACGCCCACCAGAAGAATCAGCAGGCTGATAACGGTCGCCAGCACCGGCCGGCGTATGAATATGTCGGTAAAGCGCATTATTCAGATGCCCCCTGCGGCTTATCAGACTCATCTTTTGGCTTGTCGGATTCGTCCTGAATTTCCACCGGCTGGCCGGCTCTCAGCCTCAGCAGTCCTTTGGAAACCACGGTTTCACTAGCTTCAAGGCCAGATAGCACAGCAACCCGGCCGTTGCGGATTTCACCGGTGGTAACCGTCCGGCGCTTCACCACCTGTTTACCGTCATCGTTCTTTTCGATAACAAACGCGTAATCCCCGTAGGTGTTATAGGAAATCGCCGTACGCGGCACGGTGATTACCTCATTCTCTTTTGGCTGGCGGGTCATGATGGTGGCGAACATGCCGGGGCGCAGCTGGTTTTCCTTGTTATTCAGGGTGGCGCGAATACGAATAGTGCGGGTTTCCGGGTTCACAGACGTATTGATGGCACTGACCGATCCCTCAAAGGTCTTCCCTGGTACGGCCGCAACCGTGACCTGCACCGGGTAGCCGGCTGCAACCTCCGGGAGATTCTTTTCAGACAGGGTGTAGTCGACATAAATCGGGTCGAGCATATTGATCTCAACAATCGGCGTGCCGGTGGGAATGTACTCACCACGGTCTACCATCCGGATGCCCAGTGTTCCGTCGAAAGGTGCTCTTATGATCTTTTTGCTCAACTGAGCTTCTGCTTCGTTGACGCGTGCTCTGGCAGCATCCAGATTTGCTTTGGCTTCGTCGTACTGAGATTGCGAGACTGCCCTTTTCGGCAGCAGGTCAGACACCCGCTTGAATTCCTGCTCGGTCAGTTGTGCTTCTGCCTTACGGGTGCGCAGCGCGGCCTCGTCAATGGCGGAGTTAAGGCGAATCAGTACGTCGCCTTTCTTGACCACGTCGCCAGATTCAAAGTTCAGGGTCTCAATAACACCGGGCACTTCGTTGGCTACCTGAACACCATTAACAGCTTTCACACTGCCGACAGCTTTAATGGCGGGTGTCCACTTTTCCGTTTTAGCTTTGACAGCCGAAACCTGAGCCGGTGGTTGTGGCTGGCTCATTTGTTCCTTCATCTGGCCGAACTGATAGAATTTGTAGCCAAAAATGCCACCAAGGACGATGCAAAGAAAGAGTATGAAAATTACGAAACGATAGGCGGTGCGCATAGTACAAATCCAGAGAATCTGAATTCGTTCTGGTTCAGTTCCGAG
>CAYUTG010000271.1:0-2879 GCA_964447555.1 uncultured Marinobacter sp. | reverse complement strand
GTGCACTTTCAGAATTTGTTCGCGACCAATAATGTCAGGCAGACCAACAACTACCTGGCGGTCAAACCGGCCAGGCCTGAGCAGCGCCGGATCAAGAACGTCTGGCCGGTTGGTCGCGGCGATAACAATCACGCCTTCGTTACCTTCAAAGCCGTCCATTTCAACCAGTAACTGGTTCAGAGTCTGCTCACGCTCATCGTGCCCGCCACCCATGCCGGCACCACGATGGCGACCCACCGCATCAATCTCATCGATAAAGATAATACACGGGCTCTGTTTCTTGGCCTGTTCGAACATATCCCGAACCCGGGATGCGCCCACACCAACAAACATTTCCACAAAGTCAGAACCTGAAATGGAGAAAAATGGCACTTTTGCTTCACCGGCAATTGCCTTGGCAAGCAGGGTTTTACCCGTACCTGGCTGACCCACCATCAATACACCTTTCGGGATGGAGCCACCAAGCCGCTGGAACTTGCTGGGATCCCGAAGGAAATCAACCAGTTCTTTAACATCTTCTTTAGCTTCATCCACGCCCGCCACATCAGCAAAGGTGGTCTTGATCTGATCTTCGCTCATCAATCGAGCTTTGCTCTTGCCGAACGACATGGGGCCTTTGCCGCCGCCACCGCCTTGCATCTGGCGCATGAAGAACACGAACAGAGCAATAATGATCAGTATGGGGAACGCTGCCACCAGCAGCTGAGTCCATAAACTCTGGCGCTCTGGTTCTTTACCAATAACTTCTACTTTATTGGCCAGCAGGTCGTCCATCAGCTTGTTATCAGAGACCTGCGGGCGAATGGTCTGAAACTGAGACCCGTCACCACGGGTACCATCAATTTCCAGGCCATCAATAGTAACTTTGCTGACCTGGCCCTGCTGGACCATTTCGACAAACTGGGAATAGTTAACTTGTTGCCCGCTGGTGGTGGGAGTGAAATTCTGAAACACCATCAGCAGCACGGCGGCTATCACTAGCCAGAGAACCAGATTTTTTGCCATATCGTTCAAGGATCATCACCTGTGAATTGAAGAGCTGCCCCCTCGGGACCAACACCTTTCTGACACCTTACACTAATTGTATGTGTGCCGACCAGAAGCGGCCCATCCGTATCGACCGCAAAACAGGACTCATACCGTCAGCCCCGAAAGCCCTTGCACACCTGATAAACCTCCCGGGATCTGGCCCGGGACGAATCAGGTTTGCGACTTACAACCGAACTGAAGCTGCCACGCATATCTGCCAGCAGCGCATCAAAGCCCTCGCCCTGAAACACCTTGGCAACAAACACACCACCGGGACGCAAAACCCGCTTTGCCATATCCAGAGCCAGTTCAACCAGCCCCATAGCCTTGGGAACATCAACGGCGGCCATACCACTCATATTGGGTGCCATATCTGAAATTACAACGTCTGCCCGTCGATCTCCCAGCAAGGCGAGCAATTCTTCGTATACGGCATCGTCGGTAAAATCACCCTGAACAAAGTCCACCCCGGCAATGGGGCTCATAGGCAGAATGTCGCTGGCAACCACCACGCCTGAATCGCCCACTTGCTCAACCGCCACCTGCGACCAGCCACCAGGCGCAGCCCCCAGATCCACAACCAGTTGCCCCGGGCGGAACAGTTTGTCTTTGCTGTTCAGCTCAATAAGCTTGTAACTGGCACGGGACCGGTAGCCATCCTCCTGGGATTTTTTCACCCAGACATCATCAAAATGCTCTTTCAGCCACCGACCGCTGGACTTTGAGCGAGCCAAATCAAACCTCCGGAACTTACCTGTAAAACCTGTTTCAGAACAGGCTGTATGTATTAACGACCATTCTTGCCAGAGCACTATCTGTTACAATTCGCCGCTACAATTCGCAGATTATACGATTATGTCAGCAGACACGTCGCTGACCTTTTATTAATTGCACCCATAAAGAGATTCGATCATGAGCCTTTCACCCGAACAGCGCCGGGAATACCGGGCTATCGCCCACAACCTGAAACCGGTCATCATTATTGGCGACAAAGGTTTATCCGAAGGCGTGCAGGAAGAACTGGAGCGCGCCCTGAATGACCATGAGCTGATCAAAATCAAAATAGCCAGCACGGACAGGGAAGTACGGCAGGAAACGATCAGTGAACTGTGCGCGGCAAACGGTGCAGAACTGGTGCAAACCATCGGTAAAATTGCGGTCATTATGCGGCGGGCAAAAAAGCCGAACCCGAAACTGTCGAACCTGTTACGAGGCCGGTAAGGCAGGCGACAGGGTCAGATCATGGCTGATCTGACCCTGTGCCGCATTCAGATATACTCTACTTCTTCAATTTCGTATTCCACGGTGCCGGATGGCACGCGGATAGCGACAACATCACCTTCATTTTTTCCTATCAGAGCCCGGGCAATGGGCGAAGAAACCGAAATTTTACCAGCTTTAATATCGGCTTCATCCTCACCAACAATCTGATACACAACCTGCTCGTCCGTATCTACATTTAGCAGGTGCACCGTAGTGCCAAATATCACCTTGCCGGTATTCTCCATAGTGGTGACATCAATCACCTGCGCCGAGGACAATTTGCCCTCAACCTCCTGGATACGCCCCTCAATAAAACTCTGCTGCTCACGGGCCGCATGGTACTCCGCGTTTTCCTTCAGATCACCATGCTCACGGGCTTCAGCAATGGCCGCAATCACCCGCGGCCGGTCTTTGGACTTCAGCGTCTGAAGCTCCTCACGGAGCCGGGCTTCACCCAGCTTTGTCATAGGTACTCTGTCAGCCATAGTCTCACTTTCCTGCGTGGAGATCCTGGAGGCGGCGTACGGTGCGCTCCGGGCCAAATTTAATGGCGCGGCAGAAGGCTTCACCGCCTGCCAGCGTTGTTG
>CAYUTG010000270.1:0-2885 GCA_964447555.1 uncultured Marinobacter sp. | reverse complement strand
AACTTGTTAAAGAGCGTTTGAGCTGTTGCTCAATCAAGGCCGCGTATTCTACATCTCACCGCGATCTTGTCAACCGTTTAATGAAGAATATTTAAATAACTTTCTTCTTTTATTTCAAACAGTTGATTCCTTGAGAATTACATCTTGTGGATGCGTTATCCCTCAGAAGTGGAGCGCATTCTACAGGCCTGAGGAAAACTGTCAACGAGGTTTTTGAATTAATTCACCAGAGCTTCGGTTTCCACCTACCCTGCCGTTCAAGGAACAACCAGAATGAACACAATTCAGTCAATACTGCCGAGGCAGCGCCTTTGCCTCACCACACCCCCTTGATCAAAGCGGCCCTCCTGGAGCACGCCGCGGCTTACGCCTGAACAATGCCCGAACCGGGCCAGAAAGCGCATATACAAGAAAACCTGCAAAGAGCACTGTTGCCGGGTCCAGGGCAACCACTACAAACATCAGCACAACCAGCAATATTGCCGCAAATGGCACCCGGCCCCGCAGATCCAGGTCTTTAAAACTGCGGTACAGGACATTACTAACCATTAGCACACCAGCCCCGGCAACAACTACGATGGCGAGTAACGTCAACCATGAAGACGGCTCGAACCGGTGAAAACACCACACCAGACCAGCAACACACGCCGCCGCGGCCGGGCTGGGCAAACCGACAAAGTATTTTTTATCCACAGAACCAATCTGCGTATTGAACCGCGCCAAACGAAGAGCCGCGCAGGCAACATAGATAAAGGTAATAGCCCACCCTACTTTTCCAAGGTCGCTAAGCAACCAGAAAAACGCAACAAAACCAGGTGCAACACCAAAAGCGACCATGTCTGCCAGCGAGTCGTACTCTTCCCCAAACTTGCTTTGAGTGTTGGTCATTCGAGCAACTCTGCCGTCCAGACCATCGAGAATCATGGACACAAAAATCGCGATTGCGGCATTCTCATAAGCACCACTGCCAGTCGAGGCAGCTGAAGCTGCCGACACAATGGCATAAAACGCCGAAAACAGGGACGCCGTAGTCAGGGCATTGGGTAACAGGTATATGCCTTTCCGACGAACCGGCGCACCCTCAACCAGCTCTTCTTCAATAACCTCGCCGGCCTCTGGATCATGATCATCCATCATCGGCTCTGACTCCTGCTCTGCGCCTTTGGCAGAGACTGCTGCATCCACCTTATCTTTATCGTTGGTCATTCCCATCACTCCGGAAAGCATTTGGGCGGAGTATATACGAAAAACGCGGCCATACGGGCCGCGTTTTTCAGAATCAAGCTGAAATTCAGCTTAGTTTTTGTCTTTATCAACAATTTTATTTGCGGAAATCCATGGCATCATACCCCGCAGCTTTTCACCCACAATTTCGATCTGGTGCTCGGCGTTCTGACGACGACGGGCTGTCATGGATGGATAGTTGTGCGCACCCTCAGAGATGAACATCTTCGCATACTCACCACTCTGGATACGCTTCAGCGCATTACGCATAGCGGCACGGGACTGATCGTTAATGACTTCCGGACCGGTCACATACTCACCGTATTCTGCGTTATTGGAAATTGAGTAGTTCATGTTGGCGATGCCGCCTTCGTACATCAGGTCAACAATCAGCTTGAGCTCGTGCAGGCATTCGAAGTAAGCCATCTCCGGCGCATAACCACCCTCTACGAGGGTTTCAAAAGCGGCTTTAACCAGCTCAACGGTACCACCACACAAAACAGCCTGCTCACCAAACAGATCAGTTTCTGTTTCATCCTTGAAGGTTGTTTCGATGATGCCAGTACGGCCGCCACCAATACCACTGGCATAGGACAGCGCCAGATTTTTAGCATTGCCTGAAGCATCCTGGAAAACAGCAACCAGGTCAGGAATACCACCGCCGCGGGTAAACTCTGTGCGAACGGTATGGCCCGGCGCTTTCGGTGCAATCATCACAACGTCAAGATCTTTGCGGGGTACAATCTGGTTGTAGTGGATAGCAAAACCGTGCGCGAACGCCAGTGTTGCGCCCTGCTTCAGGTTTGGCTCAATTTCATTCGTGTACAGCTGTGACTGAAACTCGTCGGGGGTCAGAACCATAACCACATCAGCGGCGGCAACGGCAGATGCCACATCGCTGGTTTTCAGCCCGTAAGCTTCTGCCTTGGCAACTGACGATGAGCCGGGGCGCAGGCCAACAGTCACGTCAACGCCGGTTTCGTTCAGGTTGCAGGCATGAGCGTGCCCCTGAGAACCAAAACCAATAATGGCAACTTTCTTTCCCTGAATGATGGAAAGATCACAATCTTTATCGTAATAAACCTTCATAACAAACCTCTGTTATTTGTAATGGCCTGCCAGGCCACAGTGTTCAGATTTTCAGATACGGTTAAAGGCTAAGCACTTTTTCGCCACGGGCAATGCCAGACACGCCGGTGCGTACAACCTCAAGCACCCCCAGGGTGCCGACAGCCTGGATAAAGCCGTCCAGTTTTTCGCTGTCGCCGGTTAGCTGTACGGTGTAGACCGAACTGGTTACGTCTACGATCTGACCCCGGAAGATATCCACTGTGCGCTTGATTTCCGCACGCTGGGAACCTGTAGCTTTCAGTTTGACCAACATCAACTCACGCTCAACATGAGCACCTTCCGTCAGGTCCACCAGCTTTACCACCTCAATCAACTTGTTCAGTTGCTTGGTTATCTGCTCAATGACCTTCTCAGAGCCTGTGGTGGTTACGGTAAGGCGGGACAGAGTTTCGTCTTCAGTTGGCGCAACCGTCAGTGTTTCAATATTGTAGTTGCGCTGGGAAAACAGCCCGACAACCCGAGACAGAGCACCCGGCTCGTTTTCCAGCAAAACAGAAATGATTCGACGCATGATCACACCCTCTCCGTTT
>CAYUTG010000269.1:0-2895 GCA_964447555.1 uncultured Marinobacter sp. | reverse complement strand
GCTGTTTGATTTTGTTTTACAGAACAAAGACAAACACTCGGCCCGTGCCATGCTGAATACGGCAGAAATGAAGCCGGTATTTCATATATCCGCCAAATACCCGGCCATTCAGGGCTGTTGTGCATTGGTTGCTCCGGTGGCAGAGCACCCGACCAACAAAAACCTGGTGATCGTGTACGACCTTCGGGAAAACCCGGAAGCACTGATTAACGCCACCGCAGACGAGATACGTGAGCGGGTATTTACCCGTCAGTCTGAATTAGGGGAGGGCGTAAGCCGGTTTCCTCTGAAAGGTGTGCAACTGAACAAGTGCCCGGTACTGGCCCCGGCAACTATGCTATCGACACTGTCTTCGGAGCGCCTGAGTGAACTGAAGCTGGAGGGTGATACCTTACGGGCTAACCTGAAACTGCTGCGAAACGCCCCCGATTTGCCCGCAAAAATCGCCCAGGCTTTCGATCACCCCCACGAAGGTGATCTGACAGACCCGGATGAACAACTCTACGCCGGTGGTTTTATCAGCAAAGCCGACAGGGAGAAACTGAACTGGCTGTTGCAACAACCTGTGGAAACTCTGGGAGAGCAGGACATAAACTTCGCCGATGATCGCCTGCAGGAGTTACTGTTCCGCTACCGCGCAAGAAACTACCCGGACACCCTGACCGGAGAAGAATCCGAGCGCTGGGAAATCTTCCGCACAAAACGCCTGATGCAGCCCAAAAAAGGCTGGCGATCCCTGGAAGAATACGGCAACGAACTCCAACGCCTGGCGGCCGATCCTGACCTGACGCCGGAAAGGCAGCATATTCTGGAAGAGCTGCATTTATATGGGGAGTCGCTGATTCCGTATATCTAGGAATTCTTTCATCTGACCCCGAACTCCCTCACCGCCGTCGCTGAAAATACACGCTAAGCCCCTGCCCAACCAGGCTTTGCACCTCACTGCCAAGCGCTTCCGCCTGAATCTGCTGCTGCACCGGCTGGGTGGCCAGGCTGTGGCCGTCTTCATCGCGGGCTTTTATCAGTTTCCACTCAACCTCATTGCTCATCATCGCCATCAGTTCTTTTAACTGAGCCGGGTTCTGGGGTTTGAACCAGCGGCTTTGGCAGCCGCCAAGGCTGTAGAAGCCTTCATCGTTAAGCAGTTCCTGCCAGGTGGTATCATCGCGGTTGGTAAGCACCATGCGGCGTAGTTGCCGTAACGCGGTGCGGGTGGGTTCAAGTTTGTGCTCTTCAATCAGCTTGTGAATGTGCCTGTCTCCAGCCGTTTGTGCGGTGATGGTGGTGTTCAGGTGTACCACGGCACCACCGGAGGTGGCTGTATTGATCAGCGCTGACAGAGACAGCTCCGTCATTGCCGGTGAGGGCAGGTGGCCCACTTCAATCCAGTGAACCTGATGGCCATCGGCGACAAACTGCCGGGCAATCGACCAGGGCCAGAAAACAATGTTCTCCAAATTTGCATCGCCCGCCATGCGTGTGGCTTTGGCAATATTGGCAAGAGATTCGTCTACCGCGATCACTTCAACATCGTCCAGATACCTGGCCAGTTCCATTGCCCGCTGGCCGGACTGGGCGCCGCATACCATAATTCGCAGGGTGTCTGGCAGGTGGTCTGTGGAGAGCTTTAGTTCCGTAGCCATCAGGCTTTTCAGGCTGCTTTCGGTTCGAGTGGCCAGGCGAGACCAGGCCGGCCATGCCTGGGGAACGTCGGCTTTCGCCAGGCAGAGCTCTTCAGCCTTCTCATCAAAATTCTGTTTGATGGCCTCTTCAGCCGCGCGGTCATAGTAGCTGGCGGCCAGCACTTGCTGCAGCGCCAGCGGCCAGTCGGTCAGGTTCCACTGGCCAAGCTGCACGGCAAACGATTGGTGAAAGAAGGCCCCGTACATGGCGCTGATCATCAGCGAACCTGTCATTGCATCCTGAGATTCGCCAAGCGCAAACTGGGCCTGAATGCTGTCGTTCACCGCTGCAACAAGCCGGCTTTCATCGTCTTCTGCAGAAAGCACGTAACCTGTGCGGTCTGCGTACAGCGCGATTGCCAGCGCTAATGGTTGCAATTCATCACGCAATTCAACGGTTTGAGCCACCTCGGCAAGAATGGCCCGGCGTAACAGGGTGATCAGTTCTTCAACTGCCGGGCTGGGCATCAGCGTTTTTTGCAGGGCCAGAAGCAGAAGTTCATCGTCGCACGCCGCCTCCAGAAAAATCTGAGCGTTCGGGTTATCAAGGTCGTATTGCTGGTGAATAATGGCACCAACAAACCGGCCAAGCTCCTGGTGGGGCAGGTTGTCTTTTCGTAGCAGAGCGATGGCATCCTGCGCCAGTTCTGCATTGGCCTTGTCAACGCTCAGGTGATGGGCGCAGGTAAGCATGCCGCTGTACACGGAATCCCATTCCGCGCCCGTGTGCAGCAGTTTGCGGTAATGCAGGTAGGCGACATCGAACTGGCCCTGCAACCGCTTGGCGTGCGCCACTCCGCAAAAAGCGGCGGCGGATTGCCGGTTTTGTTCCAGTGCCTGCAAGAAATACTGCTCAGCCAGCGCAGGCCGCTCAGTTTTCAGCGCCCAGTAACCCAGGTTGCAGTATTGCTGTGCCTGATTCGGCTGGTGGCTAAGGCTGGTGGTGAACAGGGTGTGAGCTTTTTCAAACTGCCCGTCATCCATCTCCACCCGACCCAGCAATCCCAGTGCTGCAGCGTTATCCGGGGCAAGTGCAATCACCTCATTAAGGTAACCACGGCATTCCTGCCGGGCCTTCAGACGCTGAACATGGCTATGCCCGTAGCTGTTGGATTCGCCATAAGCAAGATTGGCCTGCAGAAGCAGCCGGGCCGCCTGAGCCTGCTGAGCGCGGGATTCCTGAACATGATGTTTTGCTTGCATGGGATACCTC
>CAYUTG010000268.1:0-2920 GCA_964447555.1 uncultured Marinobacter sp. | reverse complement strand
TGTACTGCTCAATGATGAGCAACTCAGTGGATGAAAGGCTTAAGCCTTCTTTCTGCGTAACAGAAGCAAAGGTGCAGAGATGATCCGTAAACATCAGCCCACGTTAATCGTCTGCGGCCACGGAATGGTGGCCCAGCGACTGCTTGAAGAATTAGTGAGCAAACCGTCCATACCCTATCGGACTATCCTTGTGTTCAGCAGTGAGGCCTTTGCGGCATACAACCGGGTTCAGTTGTCCGCGGTGCTCAGCGGCGATGCTGACGAAGACAGCCTGCCTCTGAAGCCGGAGGCCTGGTTTAACCGTCACGGCATTCGGGTTTATCACGGAGAGTCCGTTCAGGCGATCACACCCGACAACCACACCGTAACAACAAGCACTGGCCGCGTTTACGGATATGACACACTGGTTATCGCAACCGGAGCCAGCCCCGCCCGCCTCGGAATCCCCGGAGAAGCACTGGGCGGTGTGATGAATTTCCGGGATCTCAACGACACCCGCACCCTGATTGAGCTAAGCCAGAAGCGGCAGCGGGCCGTGGTAGTTGGCGGTGGTTTTCTGGGGCTTGAGGCGGCCGAGGGCCTGTTACGCCGGGGGATGGCTGTCACCGTTCTGCATCGCAGTAGCCATCTGCTGAACCGACAACTGGACCCGGACAGCGGCAAACTCCTGTCTGATGCACTGACAGCCCGCAGCATCAGGGTTATGACATCAGTCTCGCCAATTCAGTTCGTAGAACGAGAGGGAGGCAGTGTGCGCGCCGTCCAGCTAAACGACCAGACGCTGATCAACACAGATCTGGTCGTCATTGCCACGGGCATCACCCCCAACCGCGAACTTGCACAGAGCGCCGGGCTTGCCTGCGGCCGGGGCATTCAGGTCAACGGGCATCTACAAACCAGTAACCCGGACATCTTCGCTCTGGGGGAATGCTGTGAGCTCAACGGCGAAACCTTTGGTCTTGTAGAGCCGGGGTACCAGCACGCACACATCCTTGCGAACGTACTTTCCGGAGCCAGACACACAGCCCCATACCAGTCATCAGCCATCGCCACCCGTTTGAAAATCAGCGGCATGCCTATTTTCTCCTGTGGTCAGCAGGTTCCAGACAAGCATACGGAATCTTTGATCTGGCAAGACTATGCAACCGGTAGCTACAGCCATTTGCTGATTCGCAATAACCGTTTGACGGGTGCCATTCTGGTGGGTAACACCAGCCAGGGTCCCTGGTATCAGGAACTGATCACCCATCACACCGACATTGACCCCTTCCGGGCTACGCTGCCCTTTGGCAAACCGTTTTGCGAAGCCGCAGCCTGAACTGCAGCCCACCAGAGAGGACTTAACCATGAGCAAGAAGACCCTGATCGTTATCGGCAATGGCATGGTCGGCCATCACTTTCTGGAACAGTTTGCCGCCAGCCCGGCCGCGGCGGACTATAACGTACTGGTGTTTGGTGAGGAGGCACTGCCGGCCTATGACCGGGTGCACCTGTCTGAATATTTCACCGGGTCTACCCACGCTGATCTCGCCATGAGCGCAGCTGACTGGTACGCCACACACGATATTCAGTTGCACCTGAACGAGCCGGTTACCGGCCTGAATCCCGATCAACATACCGTAAGCACACCAAAAGGTGATTATGGCTATGACGAACTGGTGCTGGCGACCGGGTCTTTCCCATTTGTACCACCCATTAACGGCCATGAGCATCCACACTGTTTCGTCTACCGGACCCTGAGCGATCTTGACGCCATCCGTGCCAGCGCTCGGGACGGCAGGTCCGGAGTGGTTGTGGGTGGTGGGTTGCTTGGCCTGGAAGCAGCCAACGCACTGAAAAGCCTGGGCCTGAACGCACATGTGGTGGAGTTTGCCCCTCGGTTGATGCCCGTGCAGCTAGACACTGACGGTGGCGCCTTGCTGCGTCACAAAATTGAGGAGCTGGGTGTTCAGATTCACACCGGGAAAGCCACCTCAGCTATCGTTGCCGGTGAAAATGCTCGCCTTCGCATGAATTTCAGCGATGACAGTCATCTGGAAACCGATCTGATCGTCTTTTCTGCCGGTATTCGCCCGCAGGATGCTCTGGCCCGGAACAGTGGCCTGGAAACGGGCGAACGCGGCGGCATTGTTATCAACAACCAGTGCACCACCTCAAACCCAAACATTCATGCAATTGGTGAATGCGCCCTCTGGAATCAACGAATTTACGGGTTGGTCGCGCCTGGATATACCATGGCCCGAACGCTGGTCTCTGTTCTGAACGGCGACCACAACGCCGCTTTTACCGGTGCCGACATGAGCACCAGGCTCAAATTGCTGGGCGTGGACGTCGGCTCTATCGGCGACGCTCATGCCCAGACACCCGGCGCCCGCAGCATTCGCTTTCACGATGAGCAGGCCGGCCATTACCGCCGAATGGTGATCAGCAAAGATGGCAAGACGCTATTGGGTGCGATTCTGGTGGGAGATAACCATTACTACGACACCTTGCTGCAATACACCCTGAACGGTATTGCTCTGCCAGACACTCCGGAATCCCTCATCCTGCCGGAGAGCCAGGGTGGAGCCCCTGCTCTGGGGCCGGGCGCGCTGCCCGAGACCGCTTCCATCTGTTCGTGCCACAACGTCACCAAGGGCGACATTTGTAACGCCATTGATGGCGGCTGCAGCGATCTCACCAGCATTAAAGCTGAAACCAGAGCCAGCACTGGTTGCGGTGGCTGCGCGGCCCTGCTCAAAACGGTCGTTGACAACGAATTGGAAAAACGTGGCGTTGAGGTAAGCAAAAGCCTGTGTGAACACTTCCCCTACAGCCGTCAGGAACTGTTCCACATCGTGAAGGTCAACGGCATCCGCACCTTCCGGACGCTGATCCAGCAGCATGGCAAGGGACATGGCTGCGATATCTGCAAGCCAAC
>CAYUTG010000267.1:0-2939 GCA_964447555.1 uncultured Marinobacter sp. | reverse complement strand
CACCAATCAGCAGGATTAACTGCGCCCCGCCAGGCACCATGAACACCCGCGGTAAGGACCCCGCAAGGGCACCGAGCACCGCGAGATACAGCAGCCATCCACCTGTGCGGGTAAAGGCGTTATCCATCACCAGCAAATACCTTCAAGAACACCATTGGTGGTGGTTTTCATGAAGCCAACCAGATCTACTACCCGCTTGCCCTCGGGAAGATCGGCAATCACGGTTTCGAACAGTTCATCGTTATTGCCGAGCACAACAACATCTCCGTGCTCGATAACGCCACGCAGATCGCTCTCCATCAGATTAGAAAGATGCGGAATCTTCTGGTTGATGTAGTCACGGTTAGCGCCGTGGGTGCGGGCATAATCCACATTCCGGTCGAATATTTTCAGCTCGTACCCCTTACCGATCAGCATTTCCGCCAACTCAACAAGCGGGCTTTCCCGCAGGTCATCGGTATTCGATTTGAAGCTGAGCCCCAGCATGCTGATTTTCCGACAGCCATAGCCGGTAACAATGTTGAAGGCCTTGGTAACCTGCTCATTGTTACTGCTCATGATGGAACTGAGTAATGGATGCCCGACATCCATCTGGCTGGCCCGGTAGGTCAGTGCCCGAACGTCTTTGGGAAGGCACGAGCCACCAAAGGCAAAGCCAGGTCGCATGTAGTAACGGGATATATTGAGTTTGTTGTCCAGGCACATAACATCCATTACGTCCCGGCCATCAACACCCATGGATTTGGCAATGCTGCCGATTTCGTTGGCAAAGCTGACCTTCGTAGCGTGCCAGACATTGCAGGTGTATTTGATCATTTCAGCCACTTCAATCGGTTTGCGAACCAGCGGCGCGTCCAGGCCACTGTAAAGCTCGGAAAGCAGATCGCCCGAGCGCTCATCCAACTCGCCAATCACCGTCATAGGCGGGTGGTCGTAGTCTGCAATAGCGGTACTTTCCCGCAGAAACTCGGGGTTTACACAAACGCCGAAATCTTCACCGGCACGCTTTCCTGAGGCTTCCTCCAGCAACGGGATGACTACATCGCGAACGGTGCCCGGAAGCACCGTGCTGCGCACCACCACCAGATGCCAGTCCGGTTTAGAGCGCAACGCCAGACCAATATCCCGTGACACTTTCTCAACGTAATTCAGATCAAGGTCGCCATTGGACTTGCTTGGCGTACCCACACAGATCATCGACAGGTCTGTTTCCAGTACTGCATCAAAACCTTCGGTAACCCCACGAACCCGCTGCGCCCTGACACCTTCAGCCAAAAGCTCTTCCAGGCCGGGTTCAACAATGGGCGACCGGCCTTCATTGATCAGGTCAATTTTTACCGACGACACATCCACCCCGGTCACGTCATGACCACGGCGGGCCAGGCTGGCAGTACAAACAGCACCAACGTATCCCATACCAAATATGCTTACGTGCATCCCACTCTGCTCCCATTTCATTCCGTTGTTTTAACGATTCAGGTGCCGCGCCGTGTTGTTGTTTGTCTCAACCAGTTCTTGCAGCACCACTTGCCCGACGGGTAACTCAACCCAACCTGAGGGCGCTCAGTAACAGCCCGGAAACCTACAGCAATAATCCATTAACTTCCTGTTACAGAAGGATAATTTTTTTGGGCACACAAAAAGGTCATGAATTTGGTGGTGATCTGACGTGGGTATTTACAGTGTGACCTCTAAGCACATGTTTTCTCGGACATGACTTCTAGAGGGTGAAAGGCGGGACTGGCGATAGGTAAATTACGTTTCAGATATCAACATCGTTTTTTAATCGATACAGTTATATAAAAACCCTGATGAATTCTGAAAAAGTATATTTGATGTGAAAACGATGTATACAGGTAAACAACAATGAGGACACCTCGCTTACTGCGAGCCTGTGCCCGCTGGGGTATCGGGGACACACCTGTGACTCAGTCAGGCTACGACAAGGGCTGGACAGAAGGATACTTCGCACGTAAGATTGCGCACTCGAAATTGACGCACAGCCGTTAATGTCGAATGCGCCCGTAGCTCAGCTGGATAGAGCGCTGCCCTCCGGAGGCAGAGGTCAGAGGTTCGAATCCTCTCGGGCGCGCCATATTTTTCAAGGGCTTGCAGGCAACTGCAAGCCCTTTTTCATTCTCTCTCCTCGAAAAATAACCACTCTTGTAACCACACGATACAAAGCGAAACTTCTATCCGGACGCCCGCCAGTCAAAACACATCAAGAGACACCGAATCTCCAAAGAGCATTCGCCCCAAGCCAGTATTGCAGACTGCCCAACCAACCCGGCCCGAGACACGCCTCTACTGCTAGCTCCTTTTAGACTAGACGCCACTGTAGACACGAAAAAACCAACAGGTAGGACTGGCAAAAAGAAAGGCTCATCTGGCCTGAATATGGACGGCGGCCCACCTAATCGAGTCCTGAGAGTCTATGGCCCCTGAATTGGCCACTCAGCCCTACCAGCCCCTTGACCGACAGACCACTGAACTGAGTCACAAGCTCCGCGCCTGTAACGATACATATCACTGTATCGTTACATATCATGGGACCACCACGTATCAAACTGTATCGTTACAGTGATACGTATCGATACAGGAACGATTAAACGAAAAAGTGTTCTTGAACTCATAGTTTAGCCGGCCGTTGGCACTGAAGAGTGCCCGCCTGCTTGCTAGATAGTGCTGACATCATCGGAAATTCCGGGTGGCCTCCGGACTAACGAGAACGAGTCGAACTTAACCGGCAGAACTAAGGAGTGAGGGATTCAGCGATTGGCGACGGCGCACTGGCGACATACCTGGGGCGGAAAACTTTAGTCAACATTGCGATTGAAACCGGGATGCTCGCAGATTGGTTGGCGGAAGTACAAACGCAAGCTACGGTCGCAAAGCGAACGTTCAGGCAAATAGATTTTGGAATATGCGCAGTAGACGGG
>CAYUTG010000266.1:0-2979 GCA_964447555.1 uncultured Marinobacter sp. | reverse complement strand
GCACTTCTGACCGCCGCGCCGATTGGTGTGTTGCTGCTGTTATTCTTCCTGCTTCTGCAATTCAATTCCTTCCGCCGGGTGGGCATTATTCTGTTGACGGTGCCCCTGGCCACCGTGGGGATATTCCCCGGGCTGGTGTTATCCGGTTCGCCGTTCGGCTTTCAATCATTGCTGGGTGTCATCGCACTGGTGGGCATTGTAGTGAATAATGCGATTGTGCTGCTGGATGTTATGGACCGGGAAATGGCACAGGGAGAGGGCATTCGTGAAGCGGTACGTAAAGCCGTGGAGCAGCGAACACGGCCGATTTTGCTGACCACTGCAACCACCGTAGCCGGCCTGCTGCCCCTGGCGTTTTCCAGCTCTACACTTTGGCCACCCATGGCCTGGGCCATTATTTCCGGCTTACTGGCCTCGACGGTGCTGACCCTGCTGGTGGTGCCGGCGGTGTGTACTCAGGTGATCAAAGTTCCGGTTTCAGAACCTGAAAACGTCCCGGCCTGAAACCGGGGCAGGGTGTCTGGTTCAACGGAGCAGGTGGCTCAGCAGGATGGCTGCGCTTGTTTCTGCCGGATCATCAGCCCGGCCCGCTGGCCAATCGGTACCTTCCGGTTGGGGAAAACAATGGCTTCTGGCAGATCTCCAACCCGGTAGCAGGTCTCTGAATCTTCCCATATCAGAGTGCCGGGTGAGTATTCAGTAAAGTTTGCGGCGTTATCCGGGATATGCAAACGAAAACCTTTACCGGTATTCAGAATTTCATGCACTACCTCAAAGGCCGTCAGTGTGTCGCTGGGGGGCGCAACCTGAGCCTTGCCCTGAAGACGGCGGCGTAACGCATCTTCTATACCCTTGAACCGCGACAGATCATTCTGGCCAAACGGTCGCACCTTCCCCAGCTCTATTGTGAAGCTCTCTGCGCGCAACTGAGATGATGTAAACGATGAAAAGGTAGTGCCTGCCTTGTGCTGTAACAGCAGGGTTTTAATCTGAGCCTCCAGCAAGAACCGGCACTGATTTTCTGGCACCTTCCGGTTGGCGACAAACGGGTAGAGCGCGAATTTTTCCCGCATGGAGGGGCGTATGGCTGTATGCAGGTCGTAGTGAGACAAGGCACCCGTGTGGGCGGTTGCAAACTGCTGGCAGAGTACCTCAAGTTGCCGGGCGCGAACCGCTTCCGGAAAGCCATGATACGTTTGCTGGCTGTGCGCACCGTGGAACAGGCGGTTCATGTTGGCATCAATGAAACGCTCTGCCGCCACCATGGCCGGTGGGTTGCCAAGAATCAGCAGGGCCGGGCAGGCCAGCTGCCAGCGACCATGAAGCAGTTCACTGACCAGGCCATTAAGCACTTCAATCGGTGCAGTTTCGTTGCCATGGACCCCTGCAGAAATAATCAGTGTCTCGCTACCTGTTGCATCACCATCAGTGCGTGGCGGGGTGCATTCAAGAACGCCTGCCGCACGCCGGATGACACGAGTGCCATCGGGCAGTTCCGTGCTGGTCTCAGGGCATTCCGATGAGGCGTGCTCGAGTGAGTGCGCCAGCCAGTCAGGTGATGAGCCAAACAGATTCTGCAGGGAGGTCATCAGGATTTAACCGGTTGCTGATGCCGTAACAGGTGGTTTTCGAGTTTGTGGAACAGGAATACCAGCGTGAACGTCATGGCCATGTAAATCAGTGCTACAAAAATAAACGCTTCGAAGGGCGCGTAGAAGCGCGAATAAATATTTCTGGCTGCGCCGGTCAGGTCCACAATCGTAACCACACTGGCAATGGCGCTTGAGTGCAGCATGAAGATAACTTCGTTGGAGTAAGCCTGCACCGCGCGGCGGGCGGCGCTTGGCAGCACAATGCGGCGCATACGCAGAAACCAGCTCATGCCATAGGCCTTGGCGGCTTCCAGCTCACCATGAGGCGTGGCCACAATGGCCCCCCGGATGATTTCCGTGGTGTAGGCGCAGGTGTTCAGCACAAAGGCCAGCAGAGCCGGGTAGAAGGGCTCCCGGAATATTTCCCACCAGAAGGTTTCCTGAATGCCGGGAATCTGGGCAACGCCGTAGTAAATAATATACAGCTGAATCAGCAGTGGCGTGCCGCGAAACAGGTAGGTGTAAAGCCAGATTGGGCCAGACACGAACGGGTTTTTTACGGTGCGCAGAATGGCCAGTGGGACAGCGCAGAGCAGGCCGATGATCAGAGACAAGAACACCAGTTGTACGGTATGAACAAAGCCATTCCAGTACTCCATGATGGTCATCGCGGTAAAAATATCGTTATGGCTCAGCCACTGGGCGATAAAATCCGGCATGTGTTATCCCCCCTGAACCACGCCAACATTGGCGCGTTTATCCAGCCATTTGATAAACAGCTCAGAACCGGCTGTTAACGCCAGATACACGAACGCCACCGGAACAAAAAAGTGGAACGGCATGCGCTCGGCTTTCGCCGCTTCCTCCGCAACCCGTACCATGTCGGTCAGGCCGATGATGGACACCAGCGCGGTTGTTTTAAGCAGAACCTGCCAGTTGTTACCAACACCGGGCAATGCATGGCGCAGCATCTGAGGAAAAATAATGCGGCGAAAGGTATGCCAGGGTGTAAATGCGTAGGCTTTTGCAGCCTCAATCTGGCCCTTGTCCACGGCAAGAAAAGCGCCCCGGAAGGTTTCCGTCATATAGGCGCCGAAGATCAGCCCGATGGTTATCACGCCAGCAATAAACGGATCGAACTGAAAGAAGAAATCGATTTCATAGGTGTCATACAACCAGTCAGACAGCATGTTCACGCACACTTGCCCACCGTAATAGAACAGCAGCATCATGACCAGATCTGGTACACCGCGTATCAATGTGGTGTAGCCGGTGGCCAGGCCTTTTGCCACACGGTTTGCAGACAACTTTGACGAGGCACCTATCAGCCCGAGGGCAAGCGCCAGTGCCAGCGACAGGAACGCCAGTTCAATGGTAATCACTGCGC
>CAYUTG010000265.1:0-2985 GCA_964447555.1 uncultured Marinobacter sp. | reverse complement strand
TGAAGGCGGCGAAAAAGTGAAGCGTGCGCCGGTCGTGAGTGTTATGGGCCACGTTGACCACGGTAAAACGTCGCTGCTGGATTACATTCGTCGCACCAAAGTGGCTTCAGGTGAATCTGGTGGTATCACCCAGCATATCGGGGCTTACCACGTAAAAACCGCTCAGGGTATGGTGTCCTTCCTGGATACACCGGGCCACGCGGCATTCACCGCAATGCGGGCTCGTGGTGCTCAGTGCACAGATATCGTTATTCTGGTTGTTGCTGCGGATGACGGCGTTATGCCGCAAACCAAAGAAGCTGTTCAGCATGCCCGCTCTGCCGGTGTGCCCCTGGTTGTTGCCATCAACAAGATGGACAAGGAAGAGGCTGATCCAGACCGTGTGAAAACCGAGCTCGCCGGAATGGAAGTAATTCCGGAAGACTGGGGCGGCGATGTGCAGTTTGTGCCCATCTCCGCTCATACCGGCGAGGGTATTGATGAGCTTCTTGAATCGCTGATTCTTCAGGCGGAGATTCTTGAGCTTGAAGCCTCTCCTGACGCTCCGGCCAAGGGTATTGTTATCGAGTCCAGCCTTGAGCGGGGGCGCGGCTCCGTAGCCACTGTGCTGGTTCAGAACGGCACCCTGAACAAGGGCGATATGGTTGTTGCGGGTTCTTTCTTCGGTAAAGTGCGCGCAATGACCGACGAAGCCGGCAAGCAGACCAAGGAAGCCGGGCCGTCGATACCGGTAGAAATTCTGGGCCTGAACGGCACGCCGAACGCTGGGGACGAGTTTTTCGCGGTAGCTGATGAGAAGAAAGCCAAAGAACTGGCTGAATTCCGTCAGGTTCGTGAGCGTGAGCAGAGATTGCAGCGGCAGCAGGCAGCCAAGCTTGAGAATCTGTTTGAGAACATGGGTAAAGACGACGTCAAAACCCTCAATGTGGTACTCAAAACAGACGTGCGCGGCTCTCTTGAAGCGATCACCAAGTCACTCCAGGACCTGGGCAACGATGAGGTTCAGGTGAAAATGGTGTCTTCAGGTGTCGGCGGTATTGCCGAAACTGACGTGAGCCTGGCGATGGCCACCAATGCGGTTATTTTTGGCTTTAACGTGCGTGCCGATGCTTCTGCCAAGCGCCTGGTTGAACAGGAAGGGCTGGATCTGCGCTACTACAGCATCATCTACAACCTGATTGATGATGTGAAAGCCGCGCTGACCGGTATGCTGGCGCCTGAGTTCCGCGAAGATATCATTGGCATCGCCGATGTGCGGGATGTGTTCCGCTCACCTAAATTTGGCCAGGTGGCTGGTTGCATGGTCACCGAAGGCAATGTACACCGCAACAAGCCTATCCGTGTGCTCCGG
Organism: uncultured Marinobacter sp.; assembly: GCA_964447555.1. GTDB lineage: Bacteria > Pseudomonadota > Gammaproteobacteria > Pseudomonadales > Oleiphilaceae > Marinobacter. Next base: position 1,634 of record CAYUTG010000265.1, on the reverse strand, counting down.
GATAACGTGGTTATCTTCGAGGGCGAACTGGAGTCTCTGCGTCGCTTTAAAGATGATGTGGCTGATGTGCGTAGCGGTATGGAATGCGGTATCGGCGTTAAGGGCTACGACGTAAAAGTGGGTGACCAGATCGAAGTATTTGATCGTGTCAGAGTCGAGCGCAAGCTTGAATCTACGGGGGCCTGATGCCTAGAGAGTTCAGCCGTATTGATCGTATTGGCGATCAGATGCAACGTGAACTGGCCCAACTGATCCAGCGGGAAATTAAAGACCCGCGGGTCGGTATGGTGACGGTTAACGCGGTTAAAGTGAGCCGTGATCTCGGCTATGCCGATATCTACGTTTCGCTGCTCTCGACCGAGGAGCTTACCGGGGAGTCTCCTGAAGTGGAGGAGTCCCTTGCCGTTCTGAACAGGGCGGCAGGCTTTTTGCGGGGCCAGGTTGGCCGGGCCATGAAGCTTCGGGTGGTGCCCCAGTTGCGGTTTCATTTTGACGCACTGCAGGGCTATAGCCGGAAAATGGACAACCTTATCCGTAAAGCGGTTGGTGATGCTCCGGCTGTATCCCGGGATGATGCTGAAGGCACTGACCGAAATAACCCGGAGCGCGACTCTTGAGCCGCAGGCACAAAGGCCGTAACGTCAACGGCATTCTGGTGATCGACAAGCCGGCTGGTATTACCTCGAACGGTATTCTGCAACAGGTCAAGCGCCTGTACGGTGCTGCGAAAGCGGGGCATACCGGCGCACTGGACCCCCTGGCCACGGGCGTATTGCCGTTGTGTTTTGGTGAGGCTACCAAGTTTTCCCAGATGATGCTGGAGAGCGATAAAGCGTATATCACCACTGCGCGGCTGGGTGTGCGGACAGAAACGGGTGACAGTGAAGGCGCTGTGGTTGAGGAAAAGCCCGTCCCCGGCGACCTTACTGCCGCCACCCTCGAACCGGTTCTTGATCGTTTTCGGGGTGATATCCAGCAGGTTCCTTCCATGTACTCGGCGCTAAAACATAAAGGGCGGCCTCTTTACGAATACGCCCGCGAAGGGATCGAAATAGAACGCCCTGCCCGCCCGGTCACCATTTACGAGCTGACATTACTTGATGTGCGTGAAAACGAACTGGATGTAGCGGTAAGCTGCACCAAAGGTACGTACATTCGCTCACTGGTTGAAGATATCGGTGAGGCGCTGGGTTGTGGTGCGCATGTGGTTGCTTTACGCCGTACCCTGGCTGCCGGATTTACGCTGTCAGATGCCCGGGAAGTGCCGGAACTGGAGGCTATGCGCGAGCGGGGCGAAAGCCTTGATGGTCTGCTGGTTGCTCCGGATGCGGCGCTTTCCATGTTCCCCGAGGCCGAACTGGCGGGGGCACCGCTGATGTCGATATTAAACGGGCAAGCGGTTAGAATACCCAACCAACCCCTTGAAGGTATGGTTCGCCTGTATGCAGGCGGCGACCGGCGTTTTGTGGGGTTGGCAGAAGCATTCCCGGAAGGTGGGGTAGTCAATCTGATTCCTCGTCGTCTGGTAAGCACCAGTAATGCCCGGTAGGGGGTTGCTGAATAGCCGGGCTGTTGAGATGCACGGTTCGGCTGTATTTAATCGCATCGCAAATAATGAGGTGTAACATGGCACT
>CAYUTG010000264.1:0-2994 GCA_964447555.1 uncultured Marinobacter sp. | reverse complement strand
CATGTTGGCCACTTTCTGTTCATTCTTGGTGAATCGTGCCAGCCAGTGGGTCAGGGTCTGGGCATAGTGCAGTCGCAGGTTCTCAACATCCAGAACAGAGAAGCCTCCTTGTTCACAAATGCTTATAAGCTCACCTATCCCCGGCGGATAGGCACCCGGGAAAATGCGTTTTTCTATCCATGCGTTCATCAGCATGGGCCGGTTCCGGCCAATACTGTGCAGCAGTGCGATGCCATCTGGTTTCAGAGAGCGTTTTATAACGTCGGACAACTCCGGATAATTCTCCTTGCCAACGTGCTCCAGCATGCCCACGGAAACAAAGGCGTCGTACTGGCCGTTAATGTTGCGATAATCATCTTCAACATAATTCACCAGATGGGACAGGCCATCTTCTTCTGCCCGTGCTCTTGCGTAGGTAAGCTGCTCCCGTGAAATGTTGTAAGAATCGACCTTCACCCCGTAGTGGCTGGCCATATACCTGGCCAGGCCACCCCAGCCGCAGCCAGCTTCCACCACAGTCATTCCGGGCTTCAGCCGTAGTTTGCGGCAAACATGCTCCAGCTTTGCAAGCTGGGCCTGTTCCAGAGTGAGTTCCTCACGTTCGTAATAGGCGCAGGTGTACTGCATGGCGGCCTGATCCAGCCAGAGCTGGTAAAAATCATTGCCAAGATCGTAGTGGTGATGAATGTTTTCCCTGGCCTCGGGAATGCTTGTTGCACGGGGGGTATGATTGCGCCAGAAGGCTTCAAGCCACTTTGGCCAGGTTTTCCGGGCCGCATGAATGGCGCGGTACAAAGCTTCCATCAGTTCCGGCAGGTCGCCTTCTACACGAATACGGCCGGCACTGTACAGGTCACCAAACGCAAGGTTGGGGTTTGCCATTAGTGCATACAGGGCTTTGGGATCTGAAAGGTGCAGGGTGAACTCTACCTGCCTGTTCTCAGGTTCTATTATTTCGCCATTCCATAACTGAAAGCGAACCGGGGGTGCCCCTGCCATTCGTAGCAGCCTGGCAATGAGCCAGCGTTCGTAACTGTGTGGGGTTCTGTCGGTATGTACTTGGCCGGTGGGCAGTGTCAGTATGTGAGGCGTGTTCTCCTGAGGAGCTTCCGGCTCGGTTTTCTGAGCAGTGCTCTGGTTCATGGTTTCCTCTCTCCCTTCTGTTTCCGTGCCTTCGCGCTGGGCGCTTCAGGCTATCCCGAATGCTGAGCTGAGAATGACCGATGGTGTGTTCAGTATAGGAAAGGATCAGGAATTGTCAGGTTGCAGGAAAATTAAAGCTTGGTAGGGCGGGAGGAAAAAGGCCGTGGCGAAGGTGAGTGCCTGAAGGAGCCGGTATGGCTGATAACCGGCTCCTTCAGATTAGGTGTTAATAGGTTGCGCTCATTCCAAACCATTCCGGGAAGATGACAATCAATGCCAGTACCAGTATCTGAATCAGAATAAACGGAATAATGCCTCGGTAGATATCTACCGTTTTGACACTGGGCGGAGCCACGCCTTTAAGGTAAAACAGCGAGAACCCGAAGGGTGGTGTCAGGAAGCTGGTTTGCAGGTTCATGGCGATCAGAATGGCAAACCACAGCATGTTGATACCCATGGCTTCTGCCACTGGGGCAAGGATGGGCACAATAATGAACGAGATTTCCACAAAGTCGATGAAGAAACCAAGTATCAGAATGACCAGCATGGACAGAATAATAAAGCCCCAGTGTTGTCCCGGCAGCTGGTGAAGCAGATCTTCCAGAAGGTAATCGCCACCCGTGTAGCTGAATACCATCGAGAATGCGGTCGCACCGATCAGAATGGCAAACACCATCGCGGTTACTTTCACTGTGTCTCTGGCGCTGTCCCACACCATTCTGAATGAGAACTGGCGGTAGATAATCGCCAGCACCACGGCCCCGACACCGCCCAGCGCAGACGATTCAGTGGGTGTGGCTATGCCGGTAAAGATAGAGCCAAGAACCACCACAATCAGCGCCAGTGGCGGAATGATAGCAAGCAGGGCTGACGCGATTTCCTGTTTGCGGGAGCTGTCAGGATCATGGGGCATGGGCGGTGCTGTTTCCGGCTTCAGCCGGGTCATGATCAGAATGTAGGCAATGTACAGGCTGATCAGCACCACGCCCGGCCACACGGCCGCCCGGAACAGGTCGCCTACGGGCAGGCCAAGTACATCCCCAAGAATAATCAGAATAATGGACGGCGGTACTATCTGCCCCAGGGTGCCAGAGGCACAAATAGTGCCTGTTGCCAGCCGCTTGTCATATTTGTGCGCCAGCATAACGGGGAGTGAAATCAGGCCCATGGCCACAACGCTTGCGCCAACAACACCGGTTGATGCCGCCAGCAGCGCGCCAACAACAATGGTCGAAATTGCCAGCCCGCCCGGCAGTCCGCCAAACAGGCGGCCCATAGACGACAAAAGCTGTTCAGCCAGCTTGGTACGCTGCAACACCACACCCATAAAAATAAACAGGGGAACGGCCATCAGAACCGTATTCTGCATAACGCTCATTATGCGATAGGGCATAAAGGCAAACAGCTCCATGCCCTGGGCATAGATACCAAAAAACAGCGCAACACCACCGAAGGTAAAGGCAACCGGGAAGCCCAGCATCAGCATGATGAGTGCCGCCCCAAACATAACGACACCAATCATGCGAGACCCTCCCCGCCGTTTTCCGCTTCGTAGGTCTTTTCTCCGGACAGTACCCGGATGGCGTGAGTTACCATGCCGACGCCACTGGTGGCAATAAAGAACGCCGTGACCGGAATAACCGACTTGATAATCCATCGATACGGCAGGCCACCAGGGTCGCCACTGCCTTCGCCCATGTTGTAGGAATCGAGCGTGAAGTCGTAACCATATGTGGCAATCAGGTAGGCAAACGGAATAACAAACAGGATGGCACCCAGCAGATTCACAATGGCCTTGGTTTTATGGCTCCAGTTGGTATAAAAGACATCAACCCGAACGTGGCCATCGGT
>CAYUTG010000263.1:0-2994 GCA_964447555.1 uncultured Marinobacter sp. | reverse complement strand
CCACCTCTCCTTGAGAACGGGGCGTATACTACCATAATTTTTCTGTTTTCATAGGCTTGACGCGAGTTTTTTCGGGCTTTGATTTATCTGAAAACAAAAAAACCGTTCAGACTTATCTTGAACGGCTTTCGATTGATCAGTGGTTACCCGGTTCCGGGTCTTCAGAGTCTTTTTCAGACTGAATCCGCTGATATATTTCCTCACGGTGCACCGCCACTTCCTTTGGGGCGTTCACGCCAATTCGCACCTGATTCCCCTTCACTCCGAGTACGGTAACCGTAATATCGTCACCGACCATCAGAGTCTCGCCAACGCGGCGTGTTAAAATCAACATATTCCATACTCCCTATCAAAAAGCTAACTGTTCCGACGAATTACTTATTATTTACTTATTGCTTTTATAGTGGGATCACAAACCAGTCAAAAGACGCACATTCCCTTATACCTACTCACCTCAGACCTGCCTCAGATACCGGGTGTTCAGGCACTGTATCAGGAATTCCGAATCAAGCCTGTTAAATACGATTCATGACCTCTTCTACCGCGGGCTTCTCCAATTCAAATGCACTGTGAAGCGCACGAACGGCCAGCTCGAGATACTTTTCATTGATCACTACAGAAATTTTGATTTCTGATGTAGAGATCATCTGAATATTAATGCCTTCTTCCGACAGCGCCGAGAACATCTTGGTGGCAACACCTGCATGCGAGCGCATACCCACACCCACAATGCTCACTTTGGCTATTTTGTTGTCACCGCTCACTTCCCGCGCGCCCAATTCATCGGCAACCCGCTGAAGAACGCTGTGGGCACGTTTAACATCGTTACGGTGAACGGTAAATGTAAACGCCGTTTTATTATCCTCACCAACGTTCTGAACGATCATGTCCACATCAATGTTGGCATCACTCACCGGCATCAGTATGCGCAAAGCGTTGCCCGGGGTGTCGGGGACACCGGAGATGGTCAGTTTTGCTTCGTCACGGCTAAATGCGATGCCGGAAACAACCGGTTGCTCCATGGCGTTTTCTTCCTCAAAGGTAATCAGGGTGCCATCTCCTTCCTGAAAGCTGGAAAGAACCCGTAATGGCACATTGTATTTGCCGGCGAACTCTACGGCCCGGATCTGGAGAACCTTGGACCCCAGGCTCGCCATTTCCATCATCTCTTCAAACGTTATTTTCTCCAGCCGGCGGGCACTGTCCACAACACGAGGGTCCGTTGTGTAAACGCCATCAACGTCTGTGTAGATCTGACACTCATCTGCTTTCAGTGTAGCTGCCAGCGCAACGGCTGTGGTGTCAGAACCACCACGGCCGAGTGTGGTTATATTTCCTTGCTCATCAATACCCTGAAACCCGGCCACAACAACAACACGACCAGCGTTCAGGTCAGCCCGAATGTGTCGCTCATCTATTTCCCGGATCCGCGCCTTGGTATGGGCACTGTCTGTCAGAACCCGCACCTGAGAGCCAGTATAAGAACGCGCCTCACAGCCGCGTTTCATCAGTGCCATGGAGAGCAGCGCAATCGTGACCTGCTCACCGGTAGAAACAAGTACATCCAGCTCACGAGGCTCTGGTTCATCGGTAATAGCATCCGCCAGGGCGATCAACCGATTGGTTTCGCCACTCATGGCAGACACCACAACCACGATGTCATGCCCCTCTTTCCGGAAACCGCATATTTTATCGGCAACCGCTTCTATACGTTCGGTTGTTCCAACCGAGGTGCCACCAAATTTCTGAACTAACAGGGCCATTTTATTCCCAAATATCTGAAACGGGGACTCACAGCGGCGCTGTCGTTATCCAGCACTCCGCCAGCCAGAAGCAAACGGACCGGATTATAAACCCCGGCCCGCTTTCACGACAGTTGCTTAAGCGATATTTTTTTCTATCCAGTCAGGTACGCCGGCAAGCGCGTCGGCCAGTTTGGCTGGTTCGCTTCCGCCTCCCTGCGCCATGTCGGGCCTGCCGCCCCCCTTTCCGCCTACCTGGGCAGCCAGGTGTTTCATCAGATCACCGGCCTTAATCCGGCCAGTTGCGGTTTTCGTCACGCCGGCAACCAGTGTCACTTTGCCATCCTCAACACTGGCCAGAACCACCACACCTTCGCCCAGCTTGTTCTTTAGCTGGTCTGCGGTTTCCATCAGCGTTTTCCGGTCAGCCCCTTCCAGTTCTGAAGCCACCACCTTCAGCCCCGCAACCTCAACAGCACTGCTGGCAAGATCGCTACCGGTGGAATTCGCCAGCTTAGCCTTCAGGGCATGAACCTCTTTCTCAAGCTGGCGGTTACGCTCGACCGTGTGCTGAACTTTTTCCAGCACGGAATCACGGGTTCCCTTAACCAGCCGGGCTGTTTCACGCAGTGTGCGCTCTGTGTTGTCGACCCAGGCCAAAGCACCGAAACCGGTCACAGCTTCAATCCGCCGTACGCCAGAGGATATACCGCTTTCTGACGTAATACGGAGCAAGCCGATATCGCCGGTACGGCTAACATGGGTGCCACCACACAGTTCAACCGAGTAGTTATCGGCCCCCATGCTCAGCACGCGCACCTGATCACCATACTTTTCACCAAACAGGGCCATGGCTCCTTTTTCACGAGCCCGCTCCATATCGGTGATTTCGGTTTCTACCGGGGTGTTTTCCAGAATCTGCTCATTCACCTGACGCTCAATTTCCATCAACTGCTCAGATGTCACCGCTTCAAGGTGTGAGAAGTCAAACCGCAGTTTATCCGGATCAACCAGCGAGCCTTTCTGGGTAACGTGATCGCCCAAAACCTTTCTGAGCGCCGCATGCAGCAGGTGCGTTGCTGAGTGATTACGCTTCGTGCGCTCACGCCTGGCGTGGTCTATGCGGGCATCAACTTCAAGGCCGGGAAACAGCTCACCCTCAATCAGTGTGCCTATATGCAGATGGTTAGCCCCTTCCTTACGGGTGTCGGTTACCCGGAACCGGCCGCCACTCCAGGTCAGCAGGCCGGTG
>CAYUTG010000262.1:0-3086 GCA_964447555.1 uncultured Marinobacter sp. | reverse complement strand
CCGGACAATCTGCTATTCCTACCCGGAGTCTGCCATGAATGCCGTTGTTGCTGCGGTCGCCATTATGCTCATTTTGAGCTTGTGCCGCATTCACGTTGTTGTTGCCCTGATTGTCGGAGCTGTTGCCGGTGGCCTGATGGCCGGTATGTCTCTGGACGCCACCATTGACGCGTTTAACAGTGGCCTGGGCGGCGGTGCAACCGTTGCTTTGTCATACGCCACGCTGGGTGCGTTTGCGGTTGCTATCGGCAAGTCTGGTCTGGCGCATGCACTGGCCGATAAAACTCTGGCGCTGATTGGCAAACAGAGTGAAGGCAGCGCAGCGACCGGGGTCCGGTTTCTGATTATTGGCATGCTGATTCTGATTGCGTTGTCTTCCCAGAACATTCTGCCCATTCACATTGCCTTTGTGCCACTGGTGGTACCTCCGCTGTTGTTTGTAATGGCCAGGCTGAAAATGGATCGCCGTCTGATAGCCTGCGTGCTGACCTTCGGTTTGATCACGCCGTATATGTTCTTGCCCATCGGGTTTGGTGGCATTTACCTGAATGAAATACTGATGGCTAAAATTGGCGCCAACGGTGTGGATACCACGGGGCTGAGTGTTATGAAGGCGATGGCTTTGCCGGCTCTGGGTATGCTGTGTGGCTTGCTGGTGGCGGTGTTCTTCAGCTATCGGGGTGATCGTGAATACGATATGGAGGCGATTTCCCGCACTGAGCGGGTTGAGGTTAAGTACAGCCCCCGGACGCTGTTGATGGCACTGGTTGCCATTGTGGCGTCGTTTGTTGTCCAGTTGTGGCTGGATTCGATGATTCTGGGTGCTCTGGCAGGGTTCCTGTTGTTTAACTTGTCGGGTGTGGTGAAGTGGAAGGAGGCCGATGATCTGTTCACTGAGGGTATGAAGATGCTGGCGATGATCGGTTTTATCATGATTGCTGCCTCTGGTTTTGCGGAGGTTATGCGGCAGACGGGTGAGATTACAACGCTGGTTCAGAGTTCGGTGGAGATTATTGGCAATAACAAGCCGATGGCGGCGCTGCTGATGTTGCTGGTTGGTCTGATGATTACATTGGGGATTGGTTCGTCGTTTTCGACCATTCCTATTATTGCCGCGCTGTATGTGCCTTTGGCTCTGCAGATGGGCTTTAGTCCGCTGGCGATTGTTGCGCTGGTGGGTACTGCGGGGGCGCTGGGGGATGCCGGGTCTCCGGCTTCAGATTCTACCCTTGGGCCAACGGCTGGTCTGAACGTGGATGGGCAGCATAACCATATCTGGGATACGGTGGTGCCTACGTTCCTGCACTATAATCTGCCGCTGCTGGGCTTTGGGTGGCTGGCGGCAATGGTTCTCTGATCATTTGGAGTAGGGCAAGAAGGGTAGGAACTGTTTTTCCTTGGAAATGGAACTCGCTGCGCTCAGACATCCATTTCTGGCGGAAAAACAGTTCCTACCCTTCTTACCTTGAACTTTTGGTGTTTGCCCACCGTTTATTCAGACGATGTTTCTCACCTGAACAACCTTTGGATCGTTTGCATGGTCAAGCAGCAGCCTGCGCACGCGATCTTGCCACAAACGGCCGAACTCCTGTTCCTGCTCAGGGGTGGCCTGGCCACCAAGCACCAGTGGAATCAGCGATTGCTGTGCCGGGTCTGAGGGCACGGTGCTGGCATCCAGGTTCACTTCAACCTGCTGACCGGTGTCGTTCCGGCGAACGCGAACACCCTGTACGCCTTTGCTGGCGTAATGCAGCAGGTGGTTACGGGCGTGGCGGCCAGCCAGGCCTTTGAATCCGTTTTCGGCGGTGGCTCCCGTCAGCAGGGTGAACACCTGCGCAATTACACCGGTTACTCCGGAGTCTTCCGCGTCGTCCATATAGACGCTGACACCACCGCGTTCGGGTATGTCATCGCCGTACAGTTCCTTCAGTGCTGCATTAGCGCACAACCAGGCTCCGGCTACGGTAGGGCAGGAGTGCCCGGCCAGTAACACAGCATCGGTATAGCGATACTCCAGCATGCCGTCGTCCGACGCTCCCAGAAGCTGGGCCAGGCCGTCGTGAACGCGCAGAGGTGGAACCCGATCAAAAAAAGCCGGCGTTGCCATTTATGCCTCCAGAAGATCTACCACAAGAAAATCAATAACAATCGCACCCGGTGCCCGCTGCTGATAGATCACCTGCACGCCCTCGCCATACCGTTGCTGCATCTGGCCGATCAGGGGAATGGGGTCGTGGTCATTTACGAAGCGCATGGCCTCGCCCGGCTGCAAGGCATCCAGTGCGCCAAAAATAGCTGAGTGGCGGAACCGGTGCGCAATGGCACGGGCATCAAAGGGGTAGGAGGCGTACTCGGGAATGTCAGCTTGAGTGGTCATGGGAAACCTCGGGGCTAAGTAGGAAATGGACGTGGGTTGATACCGCAAGCATGCTCTCATCAATCTTAAACATGCATTCGGTATACTACTTATTAAGAGACCGTGCGGCAACAGAAATAAGGTGGGCGGGGCGTTTGAGTTTTACTGCAGCCCCCCAGATGACGCACTAAAGCCAGTTAATCCTCATCAACCGACTTGAAGAACACCACTTGCTTAACCGTATGGTCATCCTCATTGCTACGCTTGTTCACCCGTGTATCCAGATGAATATCCTCAGGCTCAGCCACTTCATTTTCAGCCAGGGCATCGGTAAACCCGCAGGCCACACACTCCCGCACCTGTGCTCCATCGTCACCATAAAACATGACAATTTTATCCATCTCTGAACAGCGTGGGCACATGGCACCCGCAATAAAGCGCTTCGGGTTTCTCATAACAGACTCCGATGGTAAGCGGCTCCGGTTATCAGCATGACCGCCGGAGCACAAAAAATCAGGCGGCGTTGTCCGTAATGCCGGATTGCTTCAACAAGGCATCCACTTCCGGTTCACGGCCACGGAACGCCATGAACAGTTCCATGGGCTCTCTCGACCCGCCCTTCTCCAGAATATTCTGGAGAAACGCTTTGCCGGTTTTTGGATCAAAAATGCCCTTCTCCTCAAACAGCGAGAACGCATCCGCTGCCAGCACTTCCGCCCACTTGTAGCTG
>CAYUTG010000261.1:0-3129 GCA_964447555.1 uncultured Marinobacter sp. | reverse complement strand
CTCGAAACCGTTGGTCAGGCGAACACGGCACACTTTACGGAGTGCTGAGTTCGGCTTCTTCGGCGTAGTGGTGTACACACGGGTACAAACACCACGGCGCTGAGGGCAGGCCTGAAGAGCAGGTACATCGCTCTTGGCTACCTTACGTTTACGAGGCTTACGCACCAACTGATTAATCGTTGCCATGTAAGCAAACTCCAAAACCATATCAATGAAACTTACCCCCAGTGAAGGGGGTAAAATTTAAGGGACGCAAGTGTAAGCCTGCGCCCCGGGTCAGTCAAGACGACTGATCTCTTTTTAACCACCTTCCGGATAGGTAACTACCCGGAGGTGGTGTCGCTGCTTAACTCAACTTTCGCGGTTAAGCTCGGCGCTCAGCGCCTCTTCCACATCGGCTGCTGTGATGCCCTGAGCTTCCAGTTCCCGCCTGCGACGACGCTCGGCGTGGTACGCCAGACCGGTTCCCGCCGGAATCAGGCGCCCGACAACGACGTTTTCCTTCAGGCCGCGCAGGTAGTCCCGCTTACCCGTTACCGCACCTTCGGTGAGCACGCGGGTAGTCTCCTGGAAGGAGGCTGCCGAAATAAACGATTCTGTTGCCAGCGATGCCTTGGTGATACCGAGCAGCAAACGATTGAACCGTGCCGGCTCCTTGTCTGCCTGAATAGCCTCTTCATTGGCCTCCAGAAGCTGGGTAATTTCAACCTGATCACCTGACAGCAGAGGAGTATCGCCCGGATCGGTGACTTCCACCTTTCTCAGCATCTGACGGACGATAACCTCAATGTGCTTATCGTTGATCACAACACCCTGCAGACGGTAGACATCCTGTATCTCGTTGGTGATGTATTTGGCCAGAGCGACCACACCCAGCAAGCGAAGGATGTCATGGGGATTGGACGGACCATCCGACACAACCTCACCCTTTTCTACCGTTTCACCCTCAAACACGTTCATCTGACGATGCTTCGGAATCAGAACCTCATACGCATCACCGTCTTTCGGTGTAATCACCAGACGCTTCTTGCCTTTAGTTTCCTTACCGAAGGAAATCATGCCGCTGATTTCCGCCAGAATGGAGGATTCTTTCGGGCGACGGGCTTCGAACAGGTCGGCCACACGTGGCAGACCACCGGTAATATCCCGTGTTTTCGAGCTTTCCCGCGGAATACGCGCAACCACATCACCGAGGGCAATGTTGGCGCCGTTCGCCATAGTGACCAGCGCATGAGCTGGCAGGAAGTAGATAGCGGCACCGCCACCCGGCAGTTCCACATCTTCGCCATTCTCATCCAGTATCTGGATAGCCGGACGGATATCTTTGCCAGCGGCCGGGCGTTCTTTGGGATCGATCACTTCCATCGTTGAAAGACCCGTCAGATCATCTGTCTGGGTCCGGACGGTAATGCCCTGATCCATGTTGACGAACTTGGCCGTGCCCTCAACCTCGGCAATGATCGGGTGCGTGTGCGGATCCCACTTGGCAACCACAACGCCCGCTTCAACCTCTGCGCCGTTCTTGACCGACAGTACAGCACCATAAGGCAGCTTGTACCACTCACGCTCACGCCCCTGCTCATCAGCGATAGCAAGTGCGGAAGAACGGGATACAACAACCAGTGATCCGTCGCTCTTTTCAAGGCACTTCAGGTTATGCAGGCGCACAGTACCACCGTGCTTGACCTGAATATTGTCGACCGCCGATGCCCGGCTTGCCGCACCACCGATGTGGAAGGTACGCATCGTCAACTGGGTGCCCGGCTCACCGATGGACTGAGCAGCAATAACACCCACGGCTTCACCAACGTTGACACGGTGCCCACGCGCCAGGTCTCGCCCGTAACACTTGGAGCAAATGCCGTGACGGGTCTCACAGGTAATGGCCGAGCGCACCCAGACCTCGTCGACACCGGCACTTTCCAGGACTTCAACCGCTTTCTCGTCCAGCAGCGTACCCGCAGCAATAACTGCATTGTCCTTGTCGGTCGGTGTAAAGGCATCACGTGCTGTAACGCGACCCAGCACACGATCACCCAGAGGCACAACAACGTCACCACCCTCGATGTGCGGTGTCATCAGCAGGCCATCATCAGTTCCGCAATCTTCTTCGGTAACCACCAGATCCTGGGATACGTCCACAAGGCGACGAGTCAGGTAACCGGAGTTCGCCGTTTACAGTGCGGTATCCGCCAGGCCTTTCCGTGCACCGTGGGTTGAGATGAAGTACTGAAGTACGTTCAGACCTTCCCGGAAGTTCGCGGTGATCGGGGTTTCGATGATTGAGCCATCCGGCTTGGCCATCAGGCCCCGCATACCTGCAAGCTGCCGGATCTGTGCCGCGGAACCCCGGGCACCGGAATCAGCCATCATGTAGACGGAGTTGAATGACTCCTGCATCACAAACTCGCCATTTTCATCCTTGACGTGTTCGCCGTCTGGCCCGATAACGTGCTCTTTAGCCAGCCGCTCCATCATCGCCTTGGAGACTTTGTCATTGGCGCGTGACCAGATATCGATAACCTTGTTGTACTTCTCGCCCTGTGTCAGCAGGCCCGAAGCGTACTGGGCTTCAATATCTTTCACTTCCTGAGACGCAGCATCAACAAGCTCATACTTCTCCGGAGGAATTTCGAAGTCGTTAAAGCCGATAGAAATACCAGACACCGTTGCATAGTGATAACCCATGTACATGAGCTGATCTGCAAAAATGACCGTATCTTTAAGGCCAGCCTGCCGGTAACAAGTGTTGATCAGGTTGGATATGGCCTTCTTGACCATGGGCCGGTTAATCAGCTGAAACGCCAGACCATCCGGCACAATATCAAACAACAGCGCACGTCCGACGGTGGTATCAAGAAGGTTGTAAGCCTCGGTACGCTCGCCATCCTCACCAACCGCCACTTCTTTTACACGAACTTTCACTGAAGCCTGCAAGTCCACTTTGCCTGCACCGTAGGCGCGGTGCGCCTCTTTGATGTCAGCAAACACCATGCCTTCACCAAGCGCGTTTTTGCGCTCACGAGTCATGTAGTACAGACCAAGTACAACGTCCTGCGATGGAACGATAATCGGCTCACCGTTCGCAGGAGAGAGCACGTTGTTGGTGGACATCATCAATGCGCGGGC
>CAYUTG010000260.1:698-3142 GCA_964447555.1 uncultured Marinobacter sp. | reverse complement strand
CCGTTAATGCGCCCCGTATTCATCACCAGTGGTTACCGGATGAGATTCGTATTGAGCAGGGTATCAGCCCGGATACAATACGGCTGCTGGAGAGCCGCGGCCATAAGGTAGTAACCAAGCCTGCCATGGGTGCAATTCAAAGCATTATGATTGGCGAGGACGGTACGTTATACGGTGGTGCAGACCCGAGGCGTAGTACTTCTTCGGCGATGGGCTACTGATGATGAGTTTGGGGTCAGATGTGAGTTTTTCATCTGACCCCAAACTCTCCTGGCACTATCAGAACCCGTCGACTGGCGCTGTCATTCCAGCCAGTGCACCGACTTCACTGTCACTGGCTGGATTATTCATCAGGTGCTTGAGGGAGTTTTTCTCCCGGGTGTTCACGTAAACCACTTCAAAGCTGTCTTCATCGCCTTCATAAGTTACCCGCATCAGGCGGTGCGGGCCGGGTGCGGCGCGCCCCATGGCGATGTTTTCAGCAGGCTTTGCAAGGCTACCCAATATCACACGGCCGGCTTCAGGATTATTGGCATCTACTGCAGCAAGTTGCTTGTTATTGCACGCCATGAATACCTCACTGGGCTCAAGGCTGCCAAAGTTGCCACCTGTATAATTTGCCTTGCCGGAGGTAGACGCGCCAATCCAGCTGCAGCCTTTCAGTTCAACACGCTTACTACCATCCACCTTGATAGCGGTAGCATATTGAGCGCTGTTTAACTCCCGGTTGTAAAAAAACCAACCGCCCTGGCTGATCGCCCCCACAGGCGTTTTAAAGGCACCGGTTCCCAGGAGCACATCGCCGCCATCGTTACTGCGGCCGTCTAGCAGGATTTCACTTTGCCCATCCGGCGAGATGGCTATCAACTGGTCATTGATTTCCCAAATAAGATTGTTGCCCGAATCCACCAGAAAGCCTCCAAGGAAAGCAGCTTTATCATCCATCAGTTTGCCACCCTGGTGGAACACCTGTTCCCAGCCAACATTGCCTGAGGTTGTGGTGATTTTGAACAGAAATGCATGGAACTCCATGTCAAATGGATCTGAGGGAGCACCACCGCCAAACAAGCCACCGAGACCACCATCACTTGCAGCCAGATACAGTGTATTACCATTTTTGCTGACCACCCGCCCGGCTTCATCCGGCCCGAACATGGGTAGCCCTGTGGTTTGCAGGGTATCACCACCGGCATTCTTGAGCAGGTGCAATGTGCCCGCATCACCACTACCGGGGCTTTGCTCATAGAACCAGAGTGTGGTGGTCACCCTCAGCGGATTAGACGTGTCTGCCGGAAGTGCCAGCACAACGCCGTTATTCAGGGGATACACACCGGAAATAAAGCTGGATGGACTGTCACCATCTTGCTCCAGGGGGACATTACCGGTGCTGTTTACATTGGGTATGCAGGTGGCGCTTGTAAGGTCTGAGCCAGATACAAAGGCCAGGCAGTCATTCTGGTTCTGATCAACTACTAACCAGCCATAGGCACTGCCTGCAGCACTGCCCTGAGTTGCAAACAACGCGGTTTGTACATTGAGGCCAGCCCCAAAATCCTTGGCTGAGGTGCTGGTATCTGCATCCAGTTCAGTCAGGCGATATTGCCTGCTTGAACCGGTTGATGCGTCCGCAGGAAAGACGTACTGGGCCTGATCGGCATCATTCAAATTAAAGGCAATTATCTGGCGAACTGTGACAAAACCCAGATCGGCAGAAGAGCCACTCTCATCAGTCACTTGCTTTGGCGTGCTACCGGCTGCTACCCCGACCCTCATCAACCTGGAAGGGGATGCAATAGGTACTGAAGGAGTACCTGATTCTTCCTGAATATAGGCTACACTGGCAACCCGGTAGTTTTCGACTTCGCCACTACTGACATCCACATCAGCCTCATGTAGCGCCAGCGGAGAAACTGCATTGATTCTGGAGGTATTCCGCGCGTACTTTTTATCAATGGTTTCCGTGTTTTCAGTTAGCGGGTTGTAGGCCATCAGCCAAGGATCGGCAACATTACCAATCGACCCCGTATTAGTATAATGAGAAGCATCAACGTAAAACAGGCGATAGTCCCTGCCGGCATCCCCTGTCAGTTCGTATAGCCCCCCAAGGCTGGTCGTGGTGGGAATATTATCACTGGCCCCAGGATCTGACGGCCCACCGGCGCTGTTTCCATCTCCATCACCACCGCCGCCGCAGGCAACGAGCCCAAGTGCCGCAATCCCTGCGACCAGTAAGATGCGCACCCTTGAGAATGTAGAGGCCCTGGCGTGGTGGGTTTTCAATTCGATTAAGTCAGACATTCCATATCTCCCTTTACCGTCTTTTGTTTTTGCTCTGATCATTCACAAACCATGCATCAAGACAGTGCTTTCAACTCAACGAATCAAAACCTACTTAATAACCACGGTTGCTTCCCTGCTATTGTGGCAACTTACATATGAGCTGA
>CAYUTG010000260.1:0-688 GCA_964447555.1 uncultured Marinobacter sp. | reverse complement strand
CCTCAAATGTGGTATATTTAATTTCGGGTAATATTAAAAACTTTTTTGCAAAAGGCTGGGGTTGTTACGAAAATTATTTTTTAATCTGACCCCAAATTCCCTGGAGATTTATGAACCACAATCCTGACTACTCACTACTGGAACTTGCCTCGGTTCGGGAAGGGGATTCCGTGGGTGCTACGCTGGCAAACAGCGTGGCCTACGCCCAGCATGCCGAGGCACTTGGTTTCAGGCGTTTCTGGTTGGCAGAGCACCACAATATGGAAGGTATCAGCAGTTCCGCCACTTCAGTGCTTATTGGACATATTGCAGGTAATACTCAAACCATTCGGGTGGGCTCCGGGGGTGTGATGCTGCCTAACCACCCGCCACTAGTGATTGCGGAGCAGTTCGGAACCCTAGAAAGTCTTTATCCCGGCCGAATTGATCTGGGGCTTGGCCGGGCGCCGGGCACAGACCCTGTAACTGCTCGCGCCCTGCGCCGTGATGGCGTTGGAGCGGAACAGTTTCCAGACGATGTCGCCAGGCTGCAATCCTTGCTGGGCCCTCTTCAACCCGGCCAACCGGTTAAAGCCATTCCCGGTGCCGGCACCAGGGTGCCAGTCTGGCTGCTGGGGTCTAGCCTCTACAGTGCGCAACTCGCCGCCATGCGTGGTTTACCCTACGCGTTTGCCGGGCATTTTGCTCC
>CAYUTG010000259.1:0-3268 GCA_964447555.1 uncultured Marinobacter sp. | reverse complement strand
CTCTATGAAAATTTCTCAGGAAGTTCGTGATTACGCCAACGAGCACGGCCTGGATGAAGTGGCCGCAGTGGACGTTGGCATGCAGGAAAAATCACGGGAGTTTGTGGAGTCCGGGAGTAAGCTTTATGACAAGGTTTAGTTGGGGGGCTTTGTCCCGCTAGCCTGAGGGTATGGAGTCAGAGCAGGGGGCGGCATGGCTATTCTGGAGCCGCCTCAAGACGTCCCTGTGCGGCTTGGGCTCCGCCATCCATGGCTCCGCACAATTTTGGGAGAAGAAGTTTCATGGCCGCCATGCACCCAGGCTCCCGGTGTCTGAACCACCCAAAGCTTGCAATAAAGAACACCCACCCGTTATCGTTTCAAACCAGTCCCAAAACAGAGTAAGCAATGACAGAACCATTTCAGTTCAGCGCAAGCGACGTCACCATAGAAAAGCAGGAAACCGTGTTTCAGGGCTTTTTCCGTATGGATAAGCTTTGGCTAAAGCATCCCCGCTTTGATGGCACCGAAATGCCCGTTTTCACCCGTGAGTTGTTCATTCGCGGCGATGCTACCTGCGTGCTGCCCTACGACCCGGTTCGCGATGAGGTGGTACTGCTGGAACAATTCCGTCTTGGCGCACTTGGCCGTGATCAGTCGCCCTGGCTGCTCGAACTCGTGGCTGGAATGAATGAAGATGGCGAAACAAACGAACAGACCGCACAGCGGGAAGGGCAGGAAGAAGCCGGGCTCACATTTCAGCGGCTGGATAAAATCTGCAATTACATGGTCTCCCCCGGCGGTACCACCGAAATGATCCACCTCTACTGTGGCCTGATCAGTACCGAATCCGCAGGCGGAATCTACGGCGTTGAGCAGGAGCATGAAGACATTCGTGCCCACGTGGTCAGCGCCGATGAAGCCATCACCATGATACACGATGGCCGCATCAACAACGCCGCCGCCATTATTGCCCTGCAGTGGCTGGAACTGAACCGCTCAAGGCTCAGAGCCGGGGTGAAGTGATGACCGAATGGAGCATGAAACCCAAACGCTATGTGCCCGATCTCAGGCAACTGGGTGCTCTGTGTGATGGAAATTATCAGCGCCTGGCCAGGCTGCGGAAACTGGAGGCAGACGGCCAGCCGGTGTGTGACTTTGAACTGCACCGGGAAAACCAGTACTTCGGGCGGGTACAGATTCGCGTTTTACAAACCGCCAGGTTTACCGAAACCCTGCTTCTGGAACAGGTTCATAACTCCGGCCGCTGGCTGAACAACCCGCGCATGACGGTGCGTGTCTATCACGACGCCTCTATGGCCGAAGTGATCAGTTGTTACCATGATCACCGGATTGCACCGGTAAATGATTACCCGAACCGGTTTATGCATCACCCCGATGAAAAAGTGCAGGTGAACGGCTTTCTGGCCGACTGGCTGGATTATTGCCTGCGTTTTGGACATCTGCCAATGGAGCATGCGGCCTGGTCTGCCCGTGAGGGCGCAGATTGATGCCCCGGTGCCCGAAAATGCAGGACTAAAGTAGGC
Organism: uncultured Marinobacter sp.; assembly: GCA_964447555.1. Lineage (GTDB taxonomy): Bacteria > Pseudomonadota > Gammaproteobacteria > Pseudomonadales > Oleiphilaceae > Marinobacter. Next base: position 1,742 of record CAYUTG010000259.1, on the reverse strand, counting down.
TGGTATAGCCGCTTTCGTGTGTCATAGTTGTCAAAAATTGCAATATATCGCCAGAGCCTGGCCAGAATGTGACCCCCGTTCCATTCGGTAGTAATCAATCCGGGAACTGTCGTCGTACACTTGTGCCAAGTTCAAGTGAAGTGCATTGATTTGACCAAGAGCGCCATGACTACAAAGGATAAATCCCGGGCATTCCGGGTGCTGCAACTGACCGACCCTCACCTGATGGCAGATGCCAGCGGTGAGCTGCTGGGCGTAAACACCCGAAACAGCCTGAGCGCTGTTATTGAGCATGTATTGCAGGTTCATGGCCAGCCAGATCTGATTCTGGCAACCGGTGATCTGGCTCAGGATAGCTCACGGGAGGCTTACCGGGTGTTCGGTGAAAGCCTGAACGTGTTTTCCTGCGAATCCGCCTGGCTGGCAGGGAATCATGATGATGCTGGCCTGCTGCGCGAAGTGGCCGGGGAGTATCAGGCGGATCACCGCTGTATTGTTCAGGGTGGCTGGCAGATTATTCTTCTGGATTCATCGGTGCCGGGCAAGGTGTTCGGACGGCTGGCGCAATCAGAGCTGGATTTTCTTGAGCAGAGCCTGTCACAGCATCCGGAACTTCCTACGCTGATAACGCTGCATCATCACCCGGTAAACATCGGGTCGGACTGGATGGAAAAGATCGGGTTAGAGAATCGCGACGCATTCTGGCAAATCGTTGATCGTTTCCCGCAAGTAAAGATCGTACTTTGGGGCCATGTACACCAGAAACACGATTTAACCAGAAATGGTGTGCGCCTGTTAGCCACGCCATCTACCTGCATTCAGTTTACCTCCGGGTCAACCAATTTTTCTGTTGAAGAAAAGGCACCAGGCTATCGCTGGTTCGAGTTGCAGAGCGCCGGCGACTTCACCACAGAAGTGCACCGGGCCCTGAATTTTGAGTTTGAGCTGGATCAGAACAGCACCGGCTACTGAATACCCGCCCGAAGTTCCCGGGCGGCTTCAACCATTCCCTGCAGCGCCGGTACCACCTCTTCCCACTTCCGGGTTTTCAGGCCGCAATCCGGATTCACCCATAGCCGTTGTGGCGGGATGCGTTCTGCGGCTTTCTGCATCAGTTCCACAATCTGCTCCTTGGCCGGCACGTTGGGTGAGTGAATATCATAAACGCCCGGGCCAATGTCGTTCGGGTACTCAAAACCCTTGAACGCATCCAGAAGTTCCATGGCAGACCGGGAGGTTTCGATGGTGATTACATCGGCATCCATACGGGCAATGGCCTCTATGATGTCGTTGAATTCCGAATAGCACATATGGGTGTGAATCTGGGTTTCATCTTTCACGCCATTAGCCGTAATTCGGAAAGACTCAATGGCCCAGTCCAGATACTCCGCCCAGTCAGAGGTGCGAAGCGGCAGACCTTCCCGCAGAGCCGCCTCGTCAATCTGAATGATCTTGACGCCGGCTTTTTCCAGGTCCAGAACCTCTTCGCGAATGGCCAGCGCCAGTTGCAGACAGGTGTCTTTCCGGGGTTGATCGTCGCGCACGAACGACCAGTTAAGAATCGTAACCGGACCTGTCAGCATGCCCTTAACCGGCTTATCTGTCAGCGACTGAGCGTAACGAATCCAGTCAACAGTCATTGGCTTTGGCCGCGAAATGTCACCAAACAGAACGGGCGGTTTCACGCACCGTGAGCCGTAAGACTGAACCCAGCCAAACTGGGTGAATGCGTAGCCCTCCAG
>CAYUTG010000258.1:0-3348 GCA_964447555.1 uncultured Marinobacter sp. | reverse complement strand
GTAAACGGCGGCGAAGAAGCCGGCGTGGCCGAATCGGTTAAGTCGGCGTCAGACGTGTTCAGCCCGGTAACCGGAGAAGTTATCGCCATTAATGAGGCACTGGAAGACGAGCCGGAAAAGGTCAACGATGACCCATACGGGGAAGGTTGGCTGTTCAAAGTAAACCTGGCCGACTCCGGCGAGCTGGACAGCCTGATGGATGCAGATACCTATTCAGAACATGTAGCCGCATCTGAATAGCCCAGCTTAATTTCAAAGTGATAGCAAGCTCCACGAACTGCCGGAATAAAGTTTATTGTTCGGAACACTCGTTTGAGTGACGCTTGCTATCCCTTTAATAACGCAATAGCATCCCGAACGTTGTAAACGGACTTAAGAACACCACCGGACAAGGAAGCAACAATGTCCTACCAGCTCTATGTAACGGGCGGTTACGGGTTCACTGAATCCATCCTGCCGTCGCTGTTACACCCCTCCAAAGCGATAGATGTTGCCCGTGACTATCAGGGCCGCGACTGGAGATGTCTGGGCATAACCCCTACAGGTCAAACATATAGCCCGTCACCAAGGGGCCGTAGCCAGAAAAACAGATCGATCTCTTAAGGCACGATACGGCAGCATGCTAAAAGCCCATCTGGGTGAGACCATTCAGGCCTGCGGTATGGTTGTCCGCGCACAGGGCCTGAGACGCCAGTGGCGGGACACCGCCCTGAGCAAACAATTGCTTGGAAGCAATCGCCCCCAAATACACTCAGGCCGAACTGGCCCAGATGGCCCATCAGGACACAGACCCCAGGCTGATCACCCAATAACTGGGTGTGGATTACAGCCCGGCCAAAACCTACAAACTGGCGATTATCGGTCAGGCTGAAGCGAATGCCACTGGAATATTTAAGGCAATATGAGGATTTGGTTCGAAGTATGTCATGCAGTGTCCGGGCCTGATTATTTCAAGTGCTGTACAATGCGCCCCTCATTCCTTCTTCCAGGTGTTTTAGTATGAATTTCCCGGTTTTATATTTACGTAAAGGCGCTGAGCGTCGGCTGAGAGCCGGGCACCTTTGGGTTTACAGCAATGAAGTGGATACCCGGAAGTCGCCTCTGAACAATTTTGAGGCAGGCGAACAGGCCGAATTGCGTGCGGCCAATGATAAATCGCTGGGTGTTGTCTTCGTGAACCCCCATGCCTTGATATGCGGCCGCCTGATTAGCCGGGATGCAAAACAGGGTATGACGCCACAGCGGTTAACCCAACGCATGGAAATGGCCCTGGAACTGCGTGACCGGCTGTTTGACAAGCCATTTTATCGCTGGGTGTTTGGTGACAGCGATGGCCTTTCGGGGCTGGTGATTGACCGGTTCGGAGATACCGTGGTGGTGCAGATCTCCACCGCTGGCATGGAGCTGATGAAAGAGTCGGTGGTACGCGCGGTCGAGCGACTGGTTCAGCCTGCAGCAATTGTTCTGAAGAACGATGGCAAGATGCGAAAAGTTGAGGGGCTGGATTCGTACGTAGAGCAGGCAAGAGGGCCTGAAACAACGCAGCTGCATGTGGAAGAGAACGGCGTGCGCTTTGAAGTGCCTCTGGCTGGCGGCCAGAAAACCGGCTGGTTTTACGATCATCGCATGAATCGCCAGCGCCTGCAGGCCTATGCGCCGGGCAAGCGGGTTCTGGACGTGTTCAGTTATGTCGGTGGCTGGGGCATTCAGGCGGCCTGTGCCGGTGCTGCAGAGGTAACCTGCGTAGACAGCTCGTCGTCCGCTATTGATTCGGTGCACCACAACGCCGGGCTGAACGGGATTGCCAATATTGAAACGCTGGAAGGCGATGCGTTCGAAGCCCTGAAGGCGCTTTGTGACGAAAAGGAAAAGTTCGACATTGTGGTTCTGGACCCACCAGCCCTGATTCCCAGACGCCGGGACCAGAAAGCCGGTGAACAGGCTTATGCGCGGTTGAATCAGCTGGGGCTCAGGCTGCTTGAGTGGGATGGTTTGCTGGTGTCGGCCTCCTGCTCCATGCATCTTTCGCAGGAGAAACTGACTGATATTATTCGTAGCAGTGGCCGGAAAATTGATCGCTTTGTGCAACTGCTGGAGCAGGGGCATCAGGCTCCGGATCACCCGGTTATTCCGGGTATTCCAGAGACTGATTACATCAAATCCTGCTTTGTGCGGTCACTCACCGGTTTTATGTGATAACCGGGTTGGGCTCCTTATCTCTCAGTGACATCACCGGCCAGTTATTGTCCCGGGCCAGGGCTTTCAGTGTCGGGTCCGGATCTACGGCAACCGGGTGGTCTACTTTGCCCAGCAATGGCGCATCATTGTGGGAGTCACTGTAAAACCAGGCGCCGGCCAGGGATTCACCACAGGCGGCCAGCCAGTCATTCAGCCGCGTAACCTTGCCATCCTGAAAGCAGGGGGTGCCGGCGACTTCCCCGGTATAACGGCCATTAACCAGCTCCGGCTCGGTCGCAATCAGGTGGTCAACGCCCAGCAAGTCCGCAATAGGTTCGGTAACGAAGCGGTTGGTTGCGGTAATAATCATCAGCGTATGGCCCTGCTCCCGGTGCTGGTCCAGCAGCGCTGAAGCTTTGTGCAGCAGCATCGGCTGCACCTTTCGTTCCATGAACCGTTCACGCCAGAGCAACAGTTCGCTCATGCTGTGTTGTGCCAGGGGCTGCAGGGCAAAGTTCAGGTAGCGCTGGATATCCAGTTCTCCGTCCAGATATTGCTGATAAAAGGTATCGTTGGCTTTTTGGTATTCTCCGGCATCAACAATACCCTCCTCTACCAGAAACTCACCCCAGGCGTGGTCACTGTCACCCCCCAGCAGGGTGTTGTCCAAATCAAAAATTGCGAGCGTCAAGCTATTACCTCCGGTTATCACGGCACCTGTAGCGAATGTGGCAGTCTATCACGGCTGAGCCATTACAGGTTCGTTTGCCGAACCATTGGGTTTCTGTAAAAATGAGATCAACCTGGACAATTCCGACCGGTAAGTTTATTACCGGCTCGCCGACTATTAAAAGAGGACTGTGCCGTGATTGATTCAGACGGTTTCAGACCCAACGTCGGAATCATTCTGGCTAACCACAGAGGAGAAGTGCTCTGGGCAAGGCGAATAGGGCAAGATTCCTGGCAGTTTCCGCAAGGCGGCATTAAATGCAATGAGTCGCCTGAGCAGGCGCTGTACCGGGAGCTTGGAGAAGAAGTCGGGCTTGGGTACAGCGATGTAGAGATCGTTAGCTGTACCCGGGGCTGGCTCAGATACCGGCTTCCGACACGAATGGTGCGCCATAACTCACACCCGGTTGGTGTGGGTCAGAGGGAGAACTGGTTCCTGTG
>CAYUTG010000257.1:0-3397 GCA_964447555.1 uncultured Marinobacter sp. | reverse complement strand
TCAATACGAATCTCATCCGGTAACCACTGGTGATGAATACGGGGCGCATTAACGGCTGACTGTATGTTCATGCCGTGGTCAATCACGTTCATGATAACCTGCAGGGTGGTTGTAATAATGCGTGAGCCCCCGGGGCTGCCGGTTACCAGAAAGTTGCGATCGCCTTTGCGAACAATGGTGGGCGACATGGAACTGAGCATGCGTTTACCCGGCTCCACCTTGTTTGCCTCACCACCAATCAGGCCGTAAGCATTGGGCACGCCCGGTTTGGCACTGAAGTCATCCATCTCATTGTTAAGCAGAAAGCCCGCGCCCTCAACCGTAATGCCGGAACCATAGCTGAAATTGATGGTGTAGGTGTTCGATACCGCATTACCCCATTTATCGACAATCGAGAAGTGCGTGGTTTCGTTGCTTTCGTAGCCTGGTGGCTGGCCGGGGTGAATCTCATCTGAAGGGCGCGCTTTGTCCGATTTAATGCCCTTTCGCAGTTCCGCTGCGTAAGCTTTGCTGGTCAGCCCCTGCAGTGGCACCTGCACGAAATCCGTATCGCCCAGATACTTTGAGCGGTCGGCATAGGCCAGTTTCATGGCTTCTGCCATGTAGTGAATGGTATCGGCTGAGTTGTGACCGAGTTCCTGAATCGGGTAGCCCTCAAGAATGTTCAGTATCTGAACTATGTGCGTACCGCCGGAGGAGGGCGGCGACATGGAGTAGATATCATAGCCCCGGTAGTTTCCGTGTACCGGGGTGCGGACAACCGGCTGATAGCTTGCAAGATCCTTCCGTGTGATCAGGCCGCCGTGCCGGTTCATTTCTTCAACGATCAGTTGTGCGGTTTTCCCTTCGTAAAAGCCTTTAACGCCGTTATCTGCAATACGCTGCAGAGTGTCTGCCAGCTCTGGCTGGCGGAAACGCTCACCGGCCTGCCAGGCAGAGCCATCTTCTTTATAAAAAACAGCCTTGGTCGCAGGCCAGCGTTGCAGACGATCCCGCGCCTGCTCAAGGCCGTCGCTGAACCGTTGCGGAACGATAAAACCGTCCCGGGCAAGCCGGATAGCAGGTGCCAGCGCCTGTTTCAGGCTGATCGTGCCGTGGCGTTCCAGAGCCATCGCAAAGCCGGCAACCGTGCCGGGAACGCCAGCCGCCAGATGCGTAAACCGGCTGCGGTTCTTCACCACATTGCCGGATTCATCCTGATACATGGTTTCAGTGGCCGCAGACGGTGCTTCTTCACGGTAATCAATGGCTTCTGGTGCAGAGCCGTCGCCCTTTGATATCAGCATAAACCCGCCCCCGCCAATGTTTCCGGAGCGCGGCTGGGTAACCGCCAGAGCAAACCCGGCGGTCACTGCCGCATCTACGGCATTGCCTCCGTTTTCCAGCACCTTCAGGGCAACCTTCGTCGCGAGCGTGTGGCTGGTCACCACCATACCGTGGCTGGCGCTGATGGGATGAAACCGTTCACCTTCAATGATGGCCTGGCCAAAAACCGGTGCTGCCAGAGTAGTAAGGCTCATTGCCAGTATAAGTGCACGCCAGATGCCTGAACGGTGCTGGTGTGAGTGCTGTTTTTTGTTCATGTCTCTGCTACTCCTTCCAGGTCGGGGTCAGATGAAAAACTCAGTCCTTAGGCGAACGAGCCCCGCTTTCCGCCTCCATGTGCACGCTCATCCGTGGCGCTGCAACATCAATGTATCTTTCCTCCATGCGCCGCTTAAGCAGCAGGTTGAAGGTGCGGGAAACGTCCCACTGGTATTCTGGTTTGGTACGCATGCGCATACGCAATACCGGGCAGCCTTCCTCAAACGCGTGAATTCCCTGCATTTCAAGAGGCGACCAGATCAGCCAGCGCATACTTGGCAGTGTGCGCAACTCGTCTGCGGTTTCTGTCATCAGCAGAATGGCATCATCAATGGGGAGTTCACGGGGAATCCGGATTTTGATCAGTGCGATGCCAAACCCGCGGGACATATTGTGAATCGAGCTGATTTTGCTGAAGGTGATGTGATGCACGACGGCTTCAAGATCCCGTAACCGCACGGTGCGGAGGTTGAACCCTTCTACGGTGCCCATAAAGCCGTTGATTTCCACAAAATCGCCGACAGACATGGAGTCCTCAACCACAATAAACAGCCCGGTGATTAAATCCTGAACCAGCGTCTGGGCGCCAAAACCGACGGCCAGGCCAATGATACCTGCGCCGGCCAGCAAGGGAGTCACATCCACACCCAGGGTGGATAAGCCCACCAGTATCGCCACAATAACGATGGTGCCCAGCAAGGTATTCCTGGCGATGGGCATGATAGTTTCGGCTCTTGCCGCATTTATTCGTTTTTTGCGATCACTCCCACGCATCGCCCGCTCAAGAAGCTCATCCACAAAAATCCAGGTGAGCTTGGCTAACAGTGCGGTCAGAATCAGGCCGATTATGCCGCTGGCCAGTCTGGCATTGATTGGTGACTCATCTCCCAGCCCCAGTAACGATAAATCCCAGACCCGAAGTACCAGTTCGAAGAAAATCAGCCAGGCTGCAATTTGCACTATGCGGTAGCCAAACTGTACCAGCCGGCGGCTGAACTTGCTCAGCGCCTTGTGCCTGGCGCTGTTTTCCTGAATTTCTACCAGCCCCTGAACCGCCAGGGTAATAACAAGCAGCAGTGCGCCGACCAGCGCCTTCGCCAACGCTGTTTCCGCCGTTCCGCCTTTTACAAACACTGCAATAACCGAGGCGCAGATTGCCAGCAGTATGGGTATGTGCCAAAGCCGGGCCAGAAGCACTACCACCTCTCGCCAAACCCCCTGATCTTTACGCTGCAGGTAATTCCGGTTGCGAATCAGGTGGGTCACCGGGCGGCGGTTGCGAACCACCAGGAAAAAGCTCAGAAGTGCAGCCGCTATGCTGAAAATCAGTGAAAGCGCGCTGGCCAGTTCGGAACCGAGTTGTGTGGCCAGTTCGGAAGTATCCATCGCATCCACAAGGGCGAACAGGGTGCCAATAATAAACAGGGGAATAAGCATTCTCCGGCGCAGAATAATCACGGCGGTGTGGCGGTGGCCACTGGAAAACACAGATATCAGCACATCAAAAAAAGAGGTCAGCCCGCGGGCGCACAATCCGGCATAAGCCATCACCAGAACCGTGCCTTGTGCACCCTCAGAAATGCCAGAGGCAGGTAGCCAGCCCAGTAAAGCCGTGAAGGTGATCAGCCAGGGTAATATACGCCGTATGAAATGGGCTGCCAGCATCCATGCTCTGGGCTGCCTGGGCATTACCATGGGCCAGTTTCGCCAGACAAACAGCTGGCGCGCCAGGCGGGAAAGCCCGTACACAGCGATTACCCAGGCGACCAGGCCAGCAATGGTTTCAACGAATACACTGAATGAAACGCTGCCC
>CAYUTG010000256.1:0-3397 GCA_964447555.1 uncultured Marinobacter sp. | reverse complement strand
CAAACCCATGAAGCGCCCGCGTACGAAGATTACCAGCAGCGCCAGATACAGTTTGAGGGTGCAGAAAACCGGGTTCATGATCTGCAGCAGTTTCAGGAACTGAAAGCTGAAGATAACCGGTACTGGCTGGCTGCGCGCCTGCTGATGGACCGGGAGTTTTACCAGTACCTGCTGGAGAACCAGAGTGTCCTCTGGGCCCCCGCGCAACGGAAACACTGGAACGAAGCGCGTATTCCCATTGAAGAAAATTACATAAACCAGCTGAGTGCGTTCCAGCTGGGGCTGGTGCCGGCATCGCCATCGCTGTATACGCTGATTACCTATCAGTTCCTGCACGGTGGCTGGGGCCACATCATCGGCAACCTGGTGTTTCTGTTTTTGCTTGGGTTTACCGTTGAAAAGGCTCTGGGGGCAGGCCGTTTTCTGCTGGCCTATCTGGGGTGCGGCATGCTGTCGGGGCTGGTCTTTACCGCCTTTTCGTCTGGCAGCCACATACCGCTGGTGGGTGCCTCAGGGTCCATTTCCGGGCTGATGGGGATGTATGTGGCCATTTACGGCTTACGGAAAATCCGGTTCTTCTACTTTCTGGGCGTTTATTTCAATTATTTCCGGGCACCGGCACTGGCCATACTACCTGTCTGGATTGGTAAGGAAGTGTACGATTACTGGTTTGCCGGGGCCACGGGTATTGCCTATATGGCCCACGCCGGCGGGCTGATGGCCGGCGCCGCTCTGGTTTGGGCGCTGGGTAAAAGCTGGCTGCAGGTACGGGAAGAATTTTTTGAGCCGGATGAAGAAGAGCAGGACGAACGGTTTACCACCCCCTACGCACAGGCCATGGCCAGCCTGGGGCGAATGGACTTTGATCTGGCAAAGCGGCAGTTTGAAGCCCTGTATGCGTCACACCCTGACCGGCCGATTTTGCTGGAGCATCTTTATCAGTTGGCAAAACTGCGCCCGGACCTGCCGGAATACCGGGAGCGTACCCGGGCATTGATGAACGATACTCTGAGCCGGCACCAACCGGAAAAAATGGTGCAGGTCTGGCAGGAGTATCTCAGACATGGCGAGAGCCATCAGCCCTTGTCGGCAGAAGATCATAACCGGGTCTTGTTTGCCAGCCTCAAACAACATGATCTGAAAGCCGCTGAAAAAGCCTTCGAAAGGCTTCGGGGAACCGGCGAGCCTCTGCTGATATCAGAAGCCTGCCGGCTGATGGTTGACGAGTTTGAAAAACGCCAGATGGAACCCAAGGCGCGGCATTACCGGCAATTGCTTCAGGCATAAATACGCCGTGTACCAAGCCGCTGTAGTCTAGCCTGGTGCTGTGAAGGACGCCTTTGGCCCCTTCAGAGGTTCCCGGTTTTTTGCCTGTTCAAGGTAAGATGCAATCTGCTCATGCAGCGGGTCAGTGGTGCAGCGTTTCTGAATGAAGGTCAGAAATGCTGTGGCTTTCTCCCACTGGTCCAGCCCGTTTGCCAGCGTTTGTGCAACCAGCAGATAAGCCGGGGCCAGTTGCTCGCTGTCCGGGAACCGCTTGTGGAAGTCCTGTAGCAGGCGCAGCGCCGGCCGGAACTGCTGCCGGTGGTACAGTGTGCGGGCGCAGCGTACGGCCAGCTCCGGATCGTCCAGCCGAAACGCCGGTTCAGCGTTTTGCAGGCTGTCCAGCAGTGCCGCCATGCTCTCACCATCGTTACGGTCGGCCAGCCAGCCAAGCAGGCGCGGGTGGTAACGATAGAGTTCGGCCACATCATTCCGGGCGGTCAGAAGCTGATAAAGCTGGCCAATACGAAGGCTGTTATCACGATCGCGCTTCAGAGCCTCCTTCAGCATGGACTGAACACGGTCATAGTTGCCGTCTTTCAGATTCATGTCGATATCCGCGTCAAACCTGGCTGTCCGGTCGCGCTGGTGCATGTCCTCGCCATAAGTTTCATCCTGCAAATCCGAGGCAAATCCCAGCTCCTCCTGATACTGGAACAGCAGGTAGCCAAGCATATGAAACAGAATGACCATAAAGGTACTGTTCAGAAACCCGGCCAGAGGAATGGCAAACCATTCCGGGAACTGGGTAATGGCAAAATCCTGGGCGGCCCCGGAGGCCAGGGTGAGCAGAATAAGGTAGGCATACAGCAGAAAATACGGGGTGCCAATGCGTGAAATCAGAACCGCCAGGGTGATCGGATTAACGGCGGCAGTCACCGAGCGCTCCATGGCCAGCACCATAATGCTGGCCGGCATGGCGAGTATCACAAAGGCAAGCGCCAGCATCATCAGAATCGGCCCGCCCAGCATGGCTGCCGCACCAGTCAGCCCGCCCATCAGAATGAACACCAGCAGTTGCAGAAACACAATGCTGAAACCGTCACCGGTAAACGCCACGGAAACGGCCGGTGGCTTAAGATGACCCTCGGCCGTATGGTTAATGACCGCGTAAGTGTACTTAACCAGTGCCAGGGCCAGTGCCAGAGCGATTATCAGGCCAATCAGATTGGCCGGGGCAAGGCTGGGTACAAGGGTGCAGATGGCAATAACGATCAGCGGGTCGCTATAGAACGGATAGCGGAAAAAGGCACCAATCCGGTTCCAGAAAGGCACCACTTCGGTCGCTGCACCCAGATACCGCATCGCTTTGCTGCAGTGAGGGCAAAGTGCCCGGCGCTGGCGGCTGTCTGCATCTGGCATGCAGCGGTTGCAGTAGTGAATCTGGCATTCGCCGCAGTGCCATTTCGCCGGGTCGCCCGGATGGTAATAACAATCGTGTTTCACAGCTGGCCCTTGTTCTGGTCCGTCAGAAAAATTAAGCGCTAATAATGACAGAAGTCGCCGCTTGCCGCAGCACCTGAGACCTTTGGATGATATTCATCATGCGAATGCCGAACATTCACTGATCAACAGTTGAACTCTGGCCAATCGGTGCAATAGTAATAGGTAGCTTGGCCTTTCGCCTGCCGGAACTTCCGGATAAATAAAAAGGAGGCATTAGATGTCCAATGAACGTCTCAGTAAAGACAGCCTGAATACCTTGTCCAGCCTGGACGCAGGCGGTAAAACCTACCATTACTACAGCCTGCCTGAAGCAGCAAAGTCCCTTGATGGTACCGATAAATTGCCGTTTTGCCTCAAGGTTTTGCTGGAAAATCTGCTGCGTAATGAGGACGGCACAACCGTTGACAAAGGCCATATCGAAGCCATGGCCGATTGGCTGAAAAGCGGTCATTCAGAGACGGAAATTCAGTATCGGCCCGCCCGGGTTCTGATGCAGGACTTCACCGGCGTGCCAGGGGTTGTCGACCTTGCCGCCATGCGTGCAGCCGTGGAAGCGGCCGGTAAAGACCCGGCCATGATCAACCCTTTATCCGCGGTAGACCTGGTGATCGACCACTCGGTTATGGTG
>CAYUTG010000255.1:1749-3416 GCA_964447555.1 uncultured Marinobacter sp. | reverse complement strand
TTCGATTTCTTTCGCAACCGATACACCGTCTTTGGTGATGGTGGGCGCGCCAAAGGACTTGTCCAGAACAACGTTACGGCCTTTCGGGCCAAGAGTTACTTTTACAGCGTCTGCCAGAATATTAACGCCGTTAACCATGCGCTTGCGGGCGCTGTCACCGAATTTGACTTCTTTTGCTGCCATGTCTCTTCTTCCTGTTCGTTAAACCGAATTTACGAGTTCAATCGGATTAATAGGAGTATGTGCTGATCGCCAGCGATATCACTCAAGCACGCCGTAGATGTCGCTCTCACTCATGATAAGCAGATCTTCACCGTCGATTTTTACGGTGTTACCGGCATACTGGCCGAAAACAACGGTGTCACCGGCTTTAACAGCCAGAGCACGGGTTTCACCGTTTTCAAGAACACGACCATTACCCACGGCGATCACTTCACCCTGAGACGGCTTTTCTTTGGCGTTACCCGGCAGCACGATGCCGCCTGCAGTTTTCTCTTCTTCTTCTTTACGGCGCACGACAACACGATCGTGTAGCGGACGAATTTTCATTGCTCGGATTCTCCAATAGTCAGATTAAATGTGGCAATGACATTTGCTGTTAAAAAGACCGGACTGAAACCACCAGCCCGACCAAATTGCCCGGCTTCTAAGCGACTGTTTTCCAGCCGTTATCAGCCTGCGGCGAACCTGTGAAACCTATGTGGGGCTGACGCAGGGGTTTTCAACGCCTGACAACAAAAAATTTTCACTTTTTTTCGATGCGATCATGGTCTGTTTCTGTTTCATCCCGATACTCGCCTTCAAAGGTATTGCCGTTACTATCGCGATCAAACGGGCGCTGATGCCCGAACGGATTCTGCCCTCCGCCGGCAGTGAAACGAAAACTCTGGCTCTGGCCGGCAACCACCATTCGCTTCAGAACCTGTGCTGCAATCAGGTGGCGAATACCCGGAACCAGGCACAGGAAACCAACGGTATCGGTAATAAATCCCGGTGTAAGCAACAAGGCTCCGCCCACCGCCAGAATCAGCCCTTCGGCCACTTCCTTTGCAGGCAGTTCGCCGCTGTTCAGGCGCTGATTGGCTTTCAGCAGCGTGGCCAGCCCCTGCTGGCGAAGTAACCAGGCACCCACAACGGCCGTCAGCAGAATCAGCCCAACGGTATTAAGCACACCAATAATGCCGCCCACCTTGATGAGCACCGCCATCTCGGCAACCGGCAGAACAATAAAAAGAAACAGAAATACAGACATCAGGCCCTCACGGTCTGGCTGTGGATGTCTTAACTAGGTTTGGGCAAAAACGGAAAGTTCAAGAGCCACAATAGATGTGCACAAAATAGTTTACATCGGGCGCATTATATATAAAATGTAAATTAAATTAGTCAAAGCAAAGCAATATGGATTACCAGACTCTGGGTAAGACCCTATCCACACTACGCCAGCAACACGGCATCTCCCAGCAAAAACTGGCCGACCATCTGGGTATCTCCCGGGCCACCATTAATGCACTCGAAAACAACCGGTCTGGTGATATTGGTATCCGGAAGGTAATGAAGATACTCGATTACCTTGGTAAAGAGTTGGCTATCCGTGATAAATCACCTTTCCCGACATTCGAGGAGTTGCGGGATGAGCAATGAACTGACCATACACACTCACGGCAACA
>CAYUTG010000255.1:0-1649 GCA_964447555.1 uncultured Marinobacter sp. | reverse complement strand
CCTTACCGCTCTGCGCAAGTTACAACAATACATAACACTCCGTCTCAGCCAGAAACTGAATGATCAGCAGGTTCTGGTTCTGAAACATCTGAAAAACCTTATTGCCAGCGAAACCGGGCCATAGATACCCGCCCGTTAATCACTTCCACACCCTCGGCTTCCAGCCGGCTTACCTGTTCCCGGTAGATATCCGAGCCTTCCGGAAAGGCAATCTGGCCGTTGCTTCGGATCACCCGGTACCAGGGCACCGAATGGCCTGCCGGCAGCTTGCCAAGGGCACGGCCGATGTAGCGTGCCTGGCGGCCCAGGCCTGCCATCTCTGCCACCTGGCCATAACTGGCCACCTTGCCCACGGGAATGGCCAACACCACTTGCCAGATTTTCTGATCTTTATCCGGTTCCATAGCCTTTACTCACGTACGGCCTGCCTGCCTTCTCTGTTTTCAGAGCCAGAGTGGTCAGGGGACAACGCATCCAGCCGGGCTCCATGGCGCATCAGGAAAAGGCCAAGCAAAATCGCCGGCACACCCATAACCGCCGACACCATAAAGAACTCCGCATAACCGAAATCGGCAACCACAATGCCAGAGAAGCCACCGATGAATTTACCGGGCAGCGTCATCAGCGAACTGAACAGTGCATACTGAGTGGCCGTAAACGAGGCGCTGGTCATGCCGGAAAGCCAGGCAATCAACGCCACGTTGGCAATACCCCCACTCAGGTTATCGGCACTGACCACCACCGCCAGTGTGGCCAGGTTGGGCGGGTACTGGGCAAGTAACACAAACAGCAGATTGGTAGCCGCTGTCATTATCGCGCCTAACAATAGAATTCGGCGCACTCCGTAACGCACCACCATCACACCACCCAGAAGCGAACCACCAATGGTCATAAAGAAGCCAAAGATCTTGGTGACATCGGCTACCTGGGTTTTACTGAACCCCATAAAATCGAGATAAAACGGGTTCGCCATAACACCCATGGAGATATCCGCAATGCGGTACAGTGCTACCATCAGCAAAATAGCAACGGACAACTCTTTATAGCGTTGGAAAAAATCCAGAAACGGCCCGGCAATCGCTGCGTAAAACCAGGCAGCAAGCCGTGCCAGCCGGTGATTCAGGTGGGTAAACCTGGCCGCTTCCTGCTCTATCTTGCCGGCGATATCTTCAGCGGCAGCGAAGTGATTAACGTCTGGCTCACGCATGATGAGTGCGGTCAGAAACCCTACGCCCATCAGGCAGGCCATCACCTGGTACGACACCTGCCATGACCAGAACTCTGCGAGGTACAAAGCCCCGGCTCCGGCCACCAGCAGGGCGAGCCGGTACCCGAAAATGTACGTCGCCGCCAACGCGGCCTGTAACCTTTCTTCAGCAATTTCAATCCGGTAGGCATCTATGGCCACATCCTGGGTGGCGGATGAAAAGGCTACCAGCAAACCACACAGAGCCATGGTTTCCGGTGCGGCGATGGCATCTACGTTAGCCATCAGATACAGGCCGGTGGCAATGCCCGCCTGCGCCAGCACTATCCAGCTACGGCGTTTGCCCAGCAGCCTATCCAGCAGGGGTAACTTTAACCGGTCTACCACCGGAGCCCAGAATACTTTGATGGAGTAAGTGATACCCAGCCAACTGAAAAAACCG
>CAYUTG010000254.1:0-3436 GCA_964447555.1 uncultured Marinobacter sp. | reverse complement strand
GAACTGGTAGACACGCTATCTTGAGGGGGTAGTGGCGAAAGCCGTGCCGGTTCGAGTCCGGCCTTGGGCACCATATTGAAGAAGAAAATACGGCTTGGATTTCCAGGCCGTTTTTCTTTGGTCAGTCCTTGACCAGTCTGCCTGGCATCTCTATACTCCGGCGGATATTGGGACTCGTCAATGGCCGTTATCTGCCTTGTCGGGTTTCTGGCGGGCCAGGTGTCTGTCAGCAGGAAGCGGTTCATCGGTTTGCTTCCTGCGAGTTCTTGCAACAAAGAGCCCCATGTTCAGGGGCTTTTTGATTAAGGGGCCTGGCGCATCAGGCCCTGGTGCATAAAAAGGGCTGAAAATCAGCCCTTTTTTTGTTTTTGATGCCGGTAAATCTGAGTAAGGAGATGGCAAAACTTGTCAGCAAAGATTAAGCAACTGGAAGATATTCTCCGGCCTGTGATTGAGGGCCTTGGTTATGAGTTCTGGGGGGTTGAGTATCGCTCACAGGGCCATCACTCCAAGTTGCGCATTTTTATCGAAGATGCCGAACATGGTATCGGCATTGATGACTGTGAAAAGGTCAGCCGGCAGATCAGTAGTGTGATGGATGTTGAAGATCCGATTCAGACGGAATACACCCTGGAGGTGTCATCCCCTGGCATGGACCGGCCGCTTTTCCGGCTTGGCCACTATGAAGAATTTACCGGGTACCAGGTACAGATTCGCCTGCGCATGGCGTATGAAGGGCGTCGTAAATTTCAGGGTCTGATCAAAGGCGTTGAAGGCGATGATGTCGTGATCGTTGTTGATGATCACGAGTACCTGTTGCCGTTTGACAGTATTGAGAAAGCAAACATTATTCCCGTTTTTGAATAAATACATTTAGCAAATCAGTGGACGCACAGTTTATGTTGAGGGCAGGGCAATCCGATGAGTAAAGAGATCTTGCTGGTGGTTGAAACCGTCTCGAACGAAAAAGGTGTCGAGAAAGACGTGATTTTTGAGGCAATTGAGCTGGCGCTCGCCACTGCTGCGAAAAAACGTTACGAAGATGAAGAAGCCGATATCCGGGTTGCTATAGATCGCCGCACCGGTGAGTACGAAACATTCCGTCGCTGGCTGGTGGTCGACAACGAGGCGGTGCCTGCTCTGGGTACCGAGCTCACCATGCAGGAAGCTGAAGAAATTGATAGCAAGCTTCAGCCTGGTGACACCTATGAAGAAAAGACGGAGTCCGTAGCGTTCGGGCGAATTGGGGCTCAGGCCGCCAAACAGATTATCTTCCAGAAAGTCCGTGAGGCCGAGCGTACCAAGATCGTGGACAGTTACCGGGACCGGATTGGTGAGCTCGTCTCTGGCACGGTAAAGAAAGTAACCCGTGACAATGTCATTGTTGATCTCGGTGGAAACGCAGAAGCCTTGTTGCCGCGCGAGAACCTGATCCCGCGGGAAACCTTCCGCATGGGAGATCGGGTAAGATCTCTGTTGCTTGAGATTCGCACCGATCACCGTGGCCCGCAGTTGATCCTGAGCCGTTCCGCACCGCAAATGCTGGTAGAACTGTTCCGCATTGAAGTGCCGGAAATTGCTGAAGAGCTGATTGAAATTCGTGGCGCCGCCCGTGATGCCGGTTCACGTGCCAAAATCGCCGTTAAAACGAATGACCGCCGCATTGACCCTGTTGGTGCCTGTGTCGGCATGCGGGGCTCCCGGGTGCAGGCCGTATCCAACGAACTGGGCGGTGAGCGAGTGGACATCGTTCTGTGGGACGATAACCCGGCTCAACTGGTTATTAATGCTATGTCTCCGGCGGAAGTCGCTTCCATTGTTATGGATGAAGACCGGCATACCATGGAGGTTGCAGTAGCTGAGGACAATCTGGCGCAGGCCATTGGCCGTAACGGGCAGAATGTGCGCCTGGCCACAGACCTTACTGGCTGGACTCTGAACGTCATGACAGAGGAAGAGGCCGGCGAGCGTCAGGAGCAAGAGCACAATCGTCTGGTTGAGCACTTTATCAGTCTTCTGGATGTCGACGAGGAATTTGCCGGTGTTCTGATCGAGGAAGGCTTTACCTCCATCGAAGAGGTGGCTTATGTGCCAATGGAGGAAATGCTGTCGATTGAAGGTTTTGATGAAGACACTGTCACTGAACTGCGCCGTCGCGCCAAAGATGCCCTGCTGAATCAGGCACTGGCCAGCGAAGAGGCACTTGAAGGTTCAGAACCGGCAGACGATCTTCTGAGCATGGAAGGCATGGACCGCAGCCTGGCATTCAAGCTGGCTGGCATGGGTGTGCGTACCATGGAAGATCTGGCAGAGCAGTCGGTGGATGATCTGCTCGATATTGAAGGTATGGATGAAGAGCGTGCGGGCCAGTTGATTATGACCGCACGTGCCCCCTGGTTTGAAGACCAGGCTTAATTCGGGAGGAGACCAGTATGGCTGAAGTAACGGTAAAACAACTGGCCGAAGATGTAGGCGCTCCCGTGGATCGTTTGCTGAAACAGATCGTGGAAGCTGGCCTTAAAGCCCGCTCCGGTGACGATGCTGTGTCCAGCGATGAGAAGCAGCAGTTGCTGGCTTATCTGAGAAAGAATCACGGTGATGGCGCAGAACCCCAGAAAATCACCCTGAAGCGTAAAACGACCACAACGCTGAAAGCAGGCAAGGCCAAAACAGTCAATGTAGAGGTGCGTAAGCGCCGTACCTACATTAAACGGGCGGAATTGCAGCCGGAAGCTGAGGCACCTCAGCCGGAAGTTGCTGCAGAGAAACCAGAGCAGCCGCCGGTAGAGGAAACTCCAAAGGTCACGGCTGAGCAGCCCCCACAGGCTGAAGGCGTAAAGGAAACACCGGAAAAAACAGAAGCGCCGGCAGAGCCGGTAAACGAAACACCGGCACCGGTTGAGGAAGAAGCACCGGCCAGGGCGCCAGAGCCGGCACCGGTAATTGCACCGGAAGATATGCCTATGCCGCCGCCAGAAGGCGAGGGCAAAGACCGCAAGCCCAAGAAGAAGAAAGAGAAAGGGCGTGAACGTGGTGACGATGATCTGGACGAGGGTAAGCCGAAGAAGAAATCGGCTGGCCATCGTGGGCCTCGTAGCCGTCCTGCGGACGAGAAGCTGGCGATTACTGAAGACGATGAAGAAACTACGCTGCGCAAACCATTGCGTGCGAAAAAGAAACCCAAAGAGAAGCGTCATGGCTTCGAGAGGCCGACCAAGCCAATGGTCAGAGAAGTAGAAGTACCTGAAACAATTACGGTGGGTGATCTTGCCCAGCGCATGGCTGTGAAATCCGGCGATGTGATCAAAACCCTGATGGGTATGGGCGTTATGGCCACCATTAATCAGGCGCTGGACCAGGAAACAGCGGTTCTGGTAACCGAAGAACTGGGCCACACGGCGAAAACCGTCAGTGATGATGCGTTTGAAGAAGAAGT
>CAYUTG010000253.1:0-3451 GCA_964447555.1 uncultured Marinobacter sp. | reverse complement strand
GAAGTTGAAACCGTTATCCTGTCTGTAGATCCTGAGCGCGAGCGCATCTCTCTGGGTATCAAGCAACTGGAAAGCGATCCGTTTGCGGAATTCGTACAGTTGAACGATAAAGGCTCTATCGTGAAGGGTACTGTGTCTGCCGTTGATGCCAAGGCTGCCACCATTGCTCTGAACGAAGAAGTTGAAGCGGTGCTGAAGGCCTCTGAAATCAGCCGTGATCGTGTAGAAGATGCACGGAATGCGCTGAAAGAAGGCGAAGAAGTAGAAGCCAAGATCATCAGCATTGACCGTAAAAACCGTATTATTAACCTGTCTGTGAAGTCGAAAGATGTTGAAGACGACAAGCAGGCACTGGATACAGTACGGACCAAAGCAGCTGAATCTTCTTCTGGTGCGACCACCATTGGTGATCTCATCAAGGAACAGATGCAGCAGCAGAATGCCAACAAAGAGTAAAATCTTCGTTTGGTAAGAAAAAACGGGCTCTAAGAGCCCGTTTTTTTTGTGTTTTTTTTCGATTTCGCTAAACTGTTTGTGTGGGAGTCTCAATATCAATAGCTGAATAATAACGAAAGAGGGAAACGCCTCATGACGAAGTCGGAATTGGTGGAGCTGATTGCTTCAAAGCAAACCCAGCTTTCTGTAAAAGATGTAGAGTTGGCCGTTAAAACCATCATAGAGCATATGTCTCAGTCGCTCGCTGATGGCCAGCGAATTGAAATCCGCGGGTTTGGCAGTTTTTCCCTTCATCACCGGGCTGCCCGCACCGGGCGCAACCCGAAAACGGGAGAAGCTGTTCAGTTGCCGGCAAAGTACGTGCCCCACTTCAAGCCGGGCAAGGAATTGCGGGAACAGGTTAACGATAGCCTGAAGAAGGGCTTTTAAAACTATATCTGGGAACACACTGAATCCGGGCCTGTACAGGTCCCTACAGGAGCGCTACTGCTATGGCAGGATTGCAGAAGATTCTTATTATTCTGTTGGTACTGGTTCTTATCCTGCTGGCGCTTGTTTTTTCACTGAATAATCAGATGGCTGTTTCTCTCAACTTTCTGCTGTTCGAGACCCGCCCTCACGGAATCGCTGTCTGGATTATTATGTCTTTTGTTATTGGTGCGCTTGTCGGTGTGTTAATGACCATGCTCGCGACGTTCCGCACATCGGTTTCCCGGCGCACCCTTCAGAAGCGGCTTACTCGCGCGGAGCAGGCATTGGAGAAATCCAGGGCTCAGAACGACCGGACTCTTTAATGGATATCATGCTTCAATGGCTGCTGCTTACTGTGGCAGTGGCGGCTGGCTGGCTTGTTGGCAGGCTTGATAATAAAACCCGCAGGTCCGGAAAGGCCATCGCAGACGAAGACTCGGTGCGGGACCGTCTTCAGTTTCTTTTTACGAATTACTCAGATCAGGCTGTCGAGAACTTCGTTCAATCGCTGGCCGTCAACAAAGATACCGTCAGCCTGCACCTGTCTATAGGTAATCACTTCCGCCTCAAGGGTGAGACCGATCGCGCCATTCTTATTCATCAGAACCTTCTGGCTCGCCCTGAATTGCCCGCCAGATACTCTCCGCAGGTTACACTTGAGCTGGCGAAGGACTATCTGAACGCTGGGTTGCTGGATAGGGCCGAAGCTCTCTTACAGCAGACGATGGGGGACAGAGACTACGGGCAAAAATCTGCGCGCCAGCTTATTGAACTCTACCAGCAGGAAAAGGAGTGGCGGAAGGCTGCGGATGTGGCGCGCACGCTGACCACCAATAACTCCGACCCAGCCATGTTCAAGGTGCTCGCGTACCTGACCTGTGAACTGGCTGATGAAGCTCTGGCGGCAGATGACCGCTGGAGCGCCCAGAAGCTTTCAAAAGAGGCCCTTGATTACGATCGGTCCTGTGTCAGAGCTACACTCATTCTGATGAATCTGTTTATTCGCCAGGGCAATTTCCGGGAAGCCGGAAATCAAAGCCTGAAGGTATTTGATCAGAACCCGGAGTTCGGGCCAGAGGCGGTTGATCGCCTTATGAAGCTGGAGCATGAGCATGGCGATGTCGGGCGTCTGGTAAAGAAACTGCGCAAGCTTTACAACAGCTACCCTAGCACCAGTTTGCTTCTGGCGCTGGTAGAATCCGTTGAGCGTTCAACAGGCCGGCCCGCTGCCATCGATCTTCTGCGCCAGGAACTGGAGGTTCGCCCCAGTGTTCGTGGCCTGCTTCGCCTGGTGGAAATGGCCGGCTATGAGAAGGGGATGACGACCGATGAAGGCCGGTTAGTCAGCCGTATCGGGCATCTCATTCTTGTTAACCGGCCGGTTTATCGTTGTGTGAATTGTGGGTTCGGCGGGCAACAACTGCACTGGCTGTGCCCAAGCTGCAAGCAATGGGAAACCGTTCGCCCTATTCAGGGTGTTGAAGCTGAATAAAACTTTTGAATTTCTGCAGGATACGGACTGTGCGAACTGTAAATGACCCGAAAATTATTGTTGCGTTGGATTTCTCTTCGGCTGACGCTGCGCTTGAGTTGGTAGATAAACTGGACCCGGTCAAATGTCGGTTGAAAGTAGGCAAGGAGCTGTTTACACGCAGCGGCCCGCAACTGGTTCAGGCCCTGCAGGGGCGCGGATTTGATGTGTTTCTGGATCTGAAATTCCATGATATTCCCAATACCACGTCGGCCGCTGTCGCTGCGGCGGCAGATTTGGGTGTCTGGATGGTCAACGTTCATGCTTCCGGTGGTGTGAATATGATGACGGCCTGCAGAGAGCGTTTGGAGCCTTTTGGTGCAGACCGGCCATTATTGATTGCGGTTACGGTACTGACGAGTATGAATGCTGACGATCTTGCGGGTATTGGTGTTTCTGAGGCCCCGGATGTTCAGGTGTCGAGGTTGGCTACGCTGACAAGGAACTGTGGCCTGGATGGCGTTGTCTGTTCAGCGCAGGAGGCTCCGAAGCTGAAAGCGGAGCATGGCAAGGACTTCAAGCTCATTACGCCAGGCATTCGGCCGTTGACCGCAGATAGAGGCGACCAGCAGCGTGTTATGACGCCCACTGAGGCGCTCAAAGCGGGATCGGACTATCTGGTTATTGGTCGCCCTATAACTCGAGCTGCTGATCCTTTGGCTGCCCTGGAGGCGATTTATTCTGAGGTGGTGAACCTTTAGTGTTGAGTGGGGTTCTGGGCTGCTTTCCCAGCCTGCGGACTTGGGTGGCTGGTGCGGTCAGGCCTCCCTCCCAAAAATCGCTACAAGCGCACACGGATGTGCTTGAAGCGCGTTTTGGAAAGCCCTGTCAGCCATCCCGTCTCCACCAAAGCCAGCAGGCTAGGTGCCAGAGATGAAATCAAAGAAATCAGAACGAAAAAGCCCGCTGACTCAAAGAATCAGCGGGCTTTTAGAATAATGGCTCCCCGAGCTGGGCTCGAACCAGCGACAAACGGATTAACAGTCCGTTGCT
>CAYUTG010000252.1:0-3489 GCA_964447555.1 uncultured Marinobacter sp. | reverse complement strand
GGAATGCCAAGCTTCATAGTGCAAGTTTTCTCCGGTTGAACGTATGAATTTATAGGCTAGGTATTTTTACGGATGCGTAGTGTACCCTGAATTGCAGATTTTTTTCAGCTTATTACACAGAAAAACTCCTGATAATAATCAATTCTCCGGGCAGTTCGTTGCTGTTGGGGCCAATATGCCGGCGTTGAATGATTTATGCGGATAATCGGGTGAGAGCAGGCTGTCTGGGCGTCATAGGTTCTGTTGCGTACGGCAGAAACGGCGATTAGGCGCTATGCTTGCCACTTTTGCCCCTGCCGGAATTTTTTCTCAATGTTGGAAACGTTTTTCAGTACCTATCTCAGCAGCACCATTCGCTTTTTGTTCCTGTTGGCGCCCTTTTTTGTGGTGACCATGTTCCTGGCGCTTACCCGTGGGCTGCCCGCAGCGGAAAAAACTTCCATTATCCGGCGGGCCTGTATTTCAGCGCTGATTCTTGGTCTGGTGCTATTTTTCGCCGGCCCGCTCTTGTTCAGTGCTATTGGCATCACGCTGAATTCCTTCCGCATTGGTGCTGGCAGCCTGCTGTTTTTAACGGCCATAAGTCTGGTGAACAGCGGTACCCGGCACCATGCAACGGGCCTGCCTGACGAAGATCGTGACGACATTGCCGTTGTGCCGCTGGCCATACCGGTAATGATTGGCCCTGCGACTATCGGTGCTATTCTGGTTTACGGAGCAGAGCTCAAGTCGTTGCCGGAGATGGCCGGGGGCCTGCTCGGCCTGGTATCCGGCCTGCTGATTCTTGCTGTGCTGTTGCTCTTGTCCGGGTATCTGGAAAAGGTGCTGGGTAAAACCGGGTTGAATATCATGTCGAAAATCAGTGGCCTGATTCTGTCAGCCATGGCGGCAGAGATTGTTTTCTCGGGAATTGCCGGCTTCATGGCCTCAACCTGAGCCAGCGCACGATTGAATGACCGGGGGCTGAATGTCTGTTGATACCACGACTCGTAACCGTGAACGCTTTGATTTCTCAGGCGTGAAGTCTGTCTGGCTGTTTGGTTATGGTTCTCTGATTTACAAAGTTGACTTTCCGTTTCTTGAGAAGCGGCCAGCGACCATTTCCGGGTGGACCAGGCGTTTCTGGCAAGGGTCTCACGATCACCGGGGAACGCCCGAACTGCCGGGGCGCGTGGTGACGTTAATTGAAGAACCTGGTACCCCGTGCAAAGGCATGGCGTACCGGGTGTCGCCGAATGTGTTCGACCATCTGGATGTGCGCGAAAAAAACGGCTATCTGCGGTTTTCCACCACCCTGACGTTTGACGATGGTCGTCAGGAAGAAGGGCTTGTTTATATTGCCACTGAGGACAACGAGGCGTTTCTGGGCGATGCGCCGGAGAACGAAATCGCCCGCCAGATTGCCAGTGCTGCGGGCCCCAGTGGCCCGAACTCTGATTACCTTTTACGATTGGCGAGCTCGTTGCGTCAGCTTGGGGCTGAATGCCCGCATATTTTTGGGCTTGAGGCCCGGCTGCTGTCTGCGATGCCGGAGGCTGACCAGAATCAATGGCACAACAATCATTAAGCTGCCGGTCAGGAACCATAAATCCGGCACCTCGCCGAACCCGATCCAACCAAAGATGACCGCCCAGATAAGCCCGGTATACTCGGCGCTGGTCACCTGATTGGCGTCCACCTGCCGGTAAGCCAGTAATACGGTGGCGTTATAGCCGAGTATAAACAGCGCGGAAGCGGTGGCGCTGAGCAGCATGGCGGTGTCCCATGCCGTGCCATCCCACAGGGCGAGCGCGCCCGCCGCCGGCAGAATAAGCAGGTAATTCAGAAACAGCTTGTGCACGGTAGACTGGTCTTTGGGCAGTTGCCGCACCATAACCGCATTAATGGCCAGGGTGAACGCGGAAGCCAGTGCCGCCCAGGCCGCCCAGTTAAACTCCACCGGACGCAGAATGACAATAATGCCGGCAAATCCGCTGAAGACGGCCAGAGTGCTCAGAAGCGTGAGCCGCTCCCGGAAAAGAAATACGGATAACACCATCACCAGGATGGGGGCGGCGTAGAACACGGCATTGGCGGTGGCCAGCGGCAGATTACTCAGGGCAACGACCATGCACAGAATGCCAATCAGGTGAACATGCGCACGTATGGCGTGAACTTTAACACCCGCGAACAGCCGCTTCCGGTCGAGCTGACGAGCCATCGGCAAGAGAAAAATCAACGTTATCAGGCAGCGCACGAAAGCGAACTGAATAATAGAGGTGCCAGGCTCCATGGTCTTGATAAACACATCGGATATCAATGCCATGGCGTTACCGATAACCAGCAGAAGAATGGCACTGTTTATGGTTTTACCAGACATGATTCACCTCTTTATTGCTCTCTTTGCTTGGCCGACTTGGAAGTACAGTCTATTTGGGTTTAACTATCCGATAAAATGATCTTTATTCCTTAACTATTAGAAAAACAGATAATGAATAATGAAACTGCCTCCCCTGAAAGCCCTGCCAGTTTTTGAAGCGGTTGCCCGCCTGAACAGTTTCTCGCTGGCGGCTGATGAACTGTCGGTCAGCCAGAGTGCGGTCAGCCACCAGATCAAACAGCTGGAAACCTATCTTGGTGAACCCTTGTTCTGGCGCAGTGGCAGAACCCTGTCGCTGACCGATGAAGGCCGTCAGTATATGGATGCGATCAGCACCGCCTTGCTGCAGATAGAGCGGGCCAGCAACACCCTGCTTGGCCATGAGGAGTCGCGCCTGCGCTTGTCGGTATTCAGTTCCTTCGCGGTTCGCTGGCTGGTGCCTCGCCTGCCTGAGTTGCAGCGGTTGCATCCGCAGGTTGATCTGGCTCTGGAAATGAGCAGTGAAAATCCGGTGCTGTCCGATCGCGTTGCGGACTGCTTCATCACCATTCACAAAGCGTCACCGGCGTACAGCTATGAACTGCTCTACGTGGAACGGCTGTTCCCGGTCTGCAGTCAGGACTACTGGCAGAAAATGCGCCGTGAGCTGGGCCGGGAAGCACCAGAGGCCGGCCATAGGCCTCTGACGCCTGATGACATCGCCCGATTTCCGCTTCTGTCTACGCACAGTATTTTTGATAAACAGGCGGGCGACTGGCAGGCATGGTACCGCGCCGTCAACGCGGATCTCCCGGAGCAGGCCCGCATTCAGCATTTCAGCCACATGCTGCTGGCACTGGAAGCGGCCCGCTTTCATCAGGGGATCGCGCTCACCAATGATTACATGCTGAGCACCGGGAAAGATTCTGAGGAGTTTGTGCGCTTACCCTGCCATCCGGTTGTCACCGGTGATCGTTTTTACTTCGCCTGGAAAACCAGCCGTCGCAAAGAACGGGGAATACAGCTGTTACGGCGCTGGCTGGTGGATGAAGCCATTCGTGGGGGGCTCAGAAGTGGCCAGGAGTCTGACCCGGCCCCTGGCTGATAACCGTTAGCTGTAAGAGAGAATCGTCGGCTTCATTATCAAAGGT
>CAYUTG010000251.1:0-3508 GCA_964447555.1 uncultured Marinobacter sp. | reverse complement strand
GGGAGCCCTTGGTATTGGCTGCTTCACGGCGAAACAGTTATACCAATGGGCTCTCTGGCGTGTCAACAACTCATCGCTGCTTTAATGTGTATTTATGCGCTCTGCACATTCTCCATCGTCGTCGCGAGACGCTCCGGAGGTGGATTTTGACGGCAGATTTTCAGTCCGTGGCTCGGGAGGATAAGCCAGTGCGATGTCCAGAACTTCATCTATCCACTTCACCGGACGAATCTCGAGTGACTCCTTGATATTATCCGGTATCTCTTTGAGATCACGAACATTTTCATCTGGAATCAACACCGTTTTTATACCCCCGCGATGGGCTGCGAGCAGCTTTTCCTTAAGCCCGCCAATCGCCAGTACCCTGCCACGCAAGGTGATCTCACCGGTCATTGCGACGTCGGCCCGCACCGGAATTTTTGTCAGTGCAGAAACCAGTGTTGTGCACATGCCAATACCCGCGCTGGGACCATCTTTTGGTGTCGCACCCTCGGGAACGTGCACGTGAAGATCGTGTTTTTCATGAAAATCGTCCGCAATTCCCAACCCGGGAGCCCGGCTACGAACAACCGTCAGGGCAGTCTGAATCGATTCCTGCATGACATCACCCAGCGAACCGGTTTTTACCACACGACCTTTACCGGGTGTCAGTGCACACTCTATGGTCAGCAATTCACCACCAACCTGGGTCCACGCCAGCCCGGTCACCTGGCCAATCTGGTTTTTTTCTTCCGCCAGACCGTAAGAGAACTTCTTAACACCAGAGTAAGTTTCAAGCATGTCTGGCTGAACCACGACAGACACCTTCTCTCCGGCCTCTACGTGCTCACGCACAACTTTGCGGCAGATCTTTGCTATTTCACGCTCCAGGCCACGCACACCGGCTTCACGGGTGTAGTAGCGAACCAGATCGCGCACGGTTTCGCCCGGCATTTCCAGTTCGTCTTTACGCAGACCATTGGCTTTGATCTGCTTCGGCAGCAGATAGCGCAAAGCGATATTTACTTTTTCGTCTTCGGTGTAGCCCGGTATGCGAATTATCTCCATCCGGTCCAGCAGAGCCGACGGTATGTCCATGGTGTTTGACGTACACACGAACATAACGTCTGAAAGATCATAATCCACTTCCAGGTAATGATCGTTAAACGTGTGGTTCTGCTCCGGATCCAGCACTTCAAGCAGTGCAGAGGCCGGATCACCGCGATGGTCCATGCCCATCTTGTCGATCTCATCGAACAGGAACAACGGATTTTTCACGCCCACCTTGGACAACTTTTGCAGCAGTTTGCCCGGCAACGCACCGATATAGGTTTTCCGGTGTCCGCGAATTTCCGCCTCATCCCGCACACCACCCAAAGCCATACGGGTGTATTTGCGGTTGGTTGCCCGGGCAATAGACTGACCCAGCGAAGTCTTACCAACGCCAGGAGGCCCTACCAGGCAAAGCACAGGGCCTTTTACCTTCTTCACCCGGCTCTGAACTGCCAGGTATTCAAGAATACGCTTCTTGACCTCTTCAAGGCCGTAATGGTCCCGGTCCAGAATATCCCGGGCCTTTTCGATATCGTGGCGAACCCGGCTGCGTTTTTTCCAGGGCACGGCCAGCATCCAGTCAATATAACCGCGCACAACCGTGGCTTCGGCAGACATCGGCGACATCATCTTCAGCTTGTTCAGCTCGGTTTCGGTTTTCTTCCGGGCCTCTTCCGGCAAACCGGCTTCCTCGAGCTTGTTTTCCAACTCTTCGAAATCGTTATTACCCTCGCCCAGATTGCCCATTTCCTTCTGAATGGCTTTCATCTGCTCGTTCAGGTAATACTCTCGCTGGCTGCGCTCCATCTGTTTCTTTACGCGGCCACGAATGCGTTTTTCCACCTCTATCAGATCAATCTCACCATCGAGTTTGCCAAGCAGAAGAACTATCCGCTTACTCACAACAAGGGCTTCGAGCAATTCCTGTATTTCCGGAACCCACATGTCCAGGTGCGCGGCCATGGTGACTGCCAGGCGCGCAACTTCTTCAATTCAGGTCAGCGCATTTGATACTTCCGATGGCACCTTTTTGGACAGCTTCACATACTTCTCAAACTCCCCCATGAGGGTTTTGATCAGAACGTCCTGCTCGCGCTCAGGCAAGGGCTCATCGTCTGTCAGTACTGCACTGCCCGAGAGGTATTCACCCTCAACAATATCGGTGATAGCAGCACGCACATTACCTTCCACCAGCACCTTTACCGTGCCATCGGGCAACCGAAGCATCTGCAGCACGGTAGCCAGTGTTCCCATGGTGAACACATCGTCCGGGCCGGGCTCATCCGTTGCCGCATCACGCTGAGCAACGAGAAGAATCTCTTTGCTTCCCTCCATGGCGGCTTCCAGAGCCTGAATGGACTTTTCGCGGCCGACAAACAAGGGCACGACCATATGTGGAAAAACCACTACATCACGCAACGGGAGCAGCGGGAATTCCTGCACAGCACTTTCAACAGTACTTTCGGGTATCAGGGTCATAGAAAATCCTCTGACGGCGTTTCTTTCAGCATACCATCCTTCATTGGGGCGCCCTTGAGAATTGCAATATTCTTACGAAAGGAAACACAAGGAAACAGGAAGGACGCTAAACGAGAAAAAGGGGCAATAAGCCCCTTTTCAAATCAATCTCAGTGCCGAAGACTGGTTCAATCTTCCGGCACCGCTTTGGCATGATCGCTGCCCGCGTATATCTTAAACGGCTCGGAATCACCGCTGATTACGCTTTCATCAATCACCACTTTTATTACATCCTGCTCGGATGGAATCTGGTACATGGTATCCAGCAGGGTTGCCTCCATAATCGAGCGCAAGCCACGGGCACCAGTCTTCCGCTCCATGCCCTTACGTGCCACAGCCTTGAGAGCGTCTTCACGAAAGTCCAGCTCTACGCCTTCAAGATCAAACAGCTTCTGATACTGCTTGGTCAGGGCATTTTTGGGCTCGGTAAGAATCTGCACCAGAGCGGCTTCATCCAGTTCTGTCAGTGTTGCCACAACCGGCAGACGGCCAACAAACTCAGGAATAAGACCGAATTTCACCAGATCTTCGGTTTCTACATCCTTGATGATGTCACCTGTACTCTTGGTGTCCTCCTGGCTGACCACAGACGCGGAGAAGCCAATGGAGCTGCGCTCTGAGCGTTCCTGAATCACTTTATCCAGACCAGCAAATGCACCGCCACAGATAAACAGAATATTGCCTGTATCTACCTGCAGGAACTCCTGCTGCGGATGTTTACGGCCACCTTGCGGAGGAACTGAAGCAACCGTCCCCTCAATGAGCTTCAGCAAGGCCTGCTGCACACCCTCACCTGACACATCCCGGGTAATGGATGGATTATCAGATTTACGGGAAATCTTGTCGATCTCGTCGATATAGACAATACCACGCTGCGCCTTATCTACATCGTAATCGCACTTCTGCAGCAGCTTCTGGATGATGTTCTCGACGTCCTCGCCCACATACCCGGCTTCGG
>CAYUTG010000250.1:2531-3509 GCA_964447555.1 uncultured Marinobacter sp. | reverse complement strand
CAGTATCACAAGAAATTCGTCGCCCCCCAGCCGTGCGACGGTACTGGTTCCCCTCAGACAGCTGGAAATTCTGCGAGCGGCCTCCACCAGAAGGTTGTCGCCGGCGTCGTGACCCAGTGTGTCGTTGATGTGTTTGAAGTTGTCGAGATCCAGAAACATCACGCCAACTTTGCTATCTTCCCTCCGGGCCTGAGCCAGCGCCAGTTTCAGCCGGTCCAGCGCCAGCATACGGTTGGGCAAGCCGGTCAGTACATCGTAATTGGCCTGCCGTAACAGTTGCTGCTCGTAACGCTTTCTGATGCTGATGTCCTCACCCATGATCAGATAGCCGGTTACCTCACCGTCGTTGTTTTTGATGGGGGTGACAATCAGTTGCTCCCAGAAACGCTCGCCATTTTTACGGCTGCTATTCACTTCGCCTTGCCAGACACCCACCCGCTGCACCTGAAGGCGAATGGACTGCCAGAGATGCCGTGTGTCCCGGTTTTCCATGCTGCCTTCGCTAAGCCCGCCAGGATGCTTACCCTGAATATCATCCGGGTTATAACCCGTGAGTTGTGAAAATTTCTGATTGGCAAATTCGATTCGCCACTGCCGGTCACAAATCAACACCGAGGAGGGGCTTTGTTCAATGGCTTTTGAGAACTTCCGGATTTCCGCCGCGTCCCGTTCCTGCCGGACAAGGTCGTCATTGAGCCTCTGGCGCATCTGATTAATGGCATCGGCCACTCGCCCAAGTTCGTCATTACGGTGTGAGGGTGTGTCGTTGCGTTCCAGCCTGAGCGGGCGGGACAGATTTTTCAAAGAAAAGTCCCGGGCGTAATTGGCCATGGTTGTCAGGTGTCTGGCAACAAAATACTGGAAAATCCAGATGATCAGAATGGAGACAAAGAATGTCTTCAGGAACTGGGTGGCCAGAATAACGCCAATTCTTCGCTCCAGCTCTTCATATATGCGGTCAAGGCTGGCAGTAACGGT
>CAYUTG010000250.1:0-2521 GCA_964447555.1 uncultured Marinobacter sp. | reverse complement strand
CTCGCCAAGTTTGAAGGTTTCATTGCCTTGATGCACCAGGCCGAAACTGTGGGTTACCGTGTCGGACCCCCGTGGTATATCACCCATCACCAGTTCTGAGTCCGGCTCTATGCGTAACCGAAGGTGAACAATATCCGGCAGGCTTAGTATTCCTTCCATTTGCGTCTGCAGAAGTTTCTGGTCCAGCGCCCACAAGCTTCGGGCTAGGCTGGATGAATAGCCGGATTCCACCACGGCCATACGGCTGTCAATCCGGGACAGGTCCTCACGATAGTCAGAATAGATCTGGATAGCAGAAGCAATCAGGCTGAACACAGAGCTGAACAAAAGTATCCAGGCCAGAAGCCTGAAGGACAGAGGCGAACCTTTGCGGAACCGATGAATCCGTGTTGACAGCTTTGGCATGTAGTAGAGTTTTGCCACCTGATGGGTTAGTAGAACGACCAGAAATCACTATCCCCAGACTATAGCAGCAGTTTTTAATGAATGCCCTGCAAATGCAGGAAAAATAGAGAGAAACGTGTCCCGGTTTTTGTATTTGTACTTACTGAAATGCCATGACAATGTTGATGCAGATCAATACTGGCCCGGTCAGGGCGGGCTAACCTTCAGGTAACGTCAGTGTGAGCATGTCAGGAGAGTGCAGAATGTACCTGGATATCGTTGTTGTTGCCGGAATTGCAACTGTGTTGCTGTTGATTGGGTTTTTCGTGGGGGTTGCTGTCTTTATTATGAAGGATCACAAAGCGCACGAGCTTCGGAGGGCCGAGCAGGGGAAGCGGAAAAGCAGATTAGCGTAAGAATGCAAGATCGAATAACCGATAGGAGTCAAATTGGCGTCCCCTAGGGGGTTCGAACCCCTGTTGCCGCCGTGAAAGGGCGGAGTCCTAGGCCACTAGACGAAGGGGACGCAACATCTTCAAAACCTTGCCTCGTCGAGGTGGCGCGTATATTAAGTAAGCCTCTACTGTGTGTCAACGGATTTTTTCAAAAGCTACATCACTCCATTGATACAGTGCTTCAGTTCCGTGGCAAGTGTATCGAACAATACCTCGCTGCCTTCGCTTTTCTGCAGGTTGAAAATTCCGTGTACGACATTCCCGTAGCCCGGGGGCAACTGCCCGATAACGTCGTTTGGCGTGGCGCCAATGATTGCTGCGATACTGACCTCATAACGGATTTTGTTCTCGCCGGCGCAGTAGAAAAAACGGGCCTCTCTGGTGCCCGGCTCTGGCATTCCGTGGTTGTCGTAGACGTTCTTTGCACAGGCCGCGTATTCTGAATAGACCGTTGAGTAGGTCTCTGTCATGCCATCCTCGCGGGCCAGTTCAGTCAGTGCTTTGACCCGTCTGGCGGCACTGGCGCTGATGTCGGGGAGTGACTCGGCCAGCGCGTCACCACTTAACCCCCGGCCAGTTAACTGCAGGATAGTAAGGTACTCGCTGGTAATCACACTGCAGGACTCATAGCTTTGTGTGCCCGATGCCTGCACGTAGCCGGGCAGCAACAGGCATAGAAAAATGAGCAGGCCAGGTACCGGGAAGCGGATTGTCATGCTTCCAGGCCAGGGTTGCGCAGTTCATGGGTGACAATATCCCGGATTGCCTGCCCAAGAAGGGCACTTTCTCCAACCGGCGGTGTGAGGTGTATGGATACACCATACGCCTCCTCCAGTTTTGCAATTTTGGCCGGAACATCGTTCCGGAGGTGACGGCCTGCCGCAAGGAAGAGTGGCAATACCGTAAACGCAGTCTGCCCCTCGCGGATGCCTTCAGCAACTACCTCCTCAAGTGACGGCTGCGCCAGTTCCATATAAGCTATTCGCGAGCCGGCAACGGCATCAAGCGTTGGCATAGCAAGATTTTCGAAGGTTTGGCACCAGTGCTTGTCGCTGCTCCCGTGGGCCAGCAGTATAATGCGATGACTCATCATTTTTTCCATCAGGTATCGTGTAGTAACGTTTAAAATAGCAGGGTGGTGCTGAATGTTCGATTGGAAAGAGGTTCTGGATTTCTGGTTTGGTGAACTTGACGATCAGGGTTTGCCAGACAGCTATCATCGTAATCGCTGGTTCCGTTCTACCAAAAAGTTTGATCAGGAAATTCGCCGCCGGTTTATGTCCATGCTGCTTTTTGCCTCTGAGCAAAGCCTTGATCACTGGCGGCGGGAACCCGGTGGTATTCTTGCAGAAATTATAATGCTGGATCAGTTTTCAAGAAACATCTTCAGAGGCGTAGCCATGGCGTTTGATCAGGACGTACAGGCAAGAAAACTGTGCCGGCTGGCCATGGATAAAGGCCACGACATGTCACTTCCGGCTGTTCAGCGGGCGTTCCTGTACATGCCACTGCAGCACTCTGAGCTTCTGGCTGACCAGAACCTCTCTGTAGAATGTTATGAGCAGCTTGTGGCATCCACTTCGGGGCATTTGCGCGACTTCATGAGGAGTTTTGTGCAGTCAGCCCGGGATCACCGGGACATTATTCAGCAGTTCGGGCGGTTCCCTCATCGCAACAAGGCT
>CAYUTG010000249.1:0-3534 GCA_964447555.1 uncultured Marinobacter sp. | reverse complement strand
GGTTAAGGGCGAGGATGTCCGGCATTCCCCGGTAGAAGAAGCCGAGCGGATTATGGGGGGCACTTCAACTAAGGGGTCAGAGCTAAAGATCTGACCCCGGATTTCTGGTATTGGGCTCAGCTCAGGCTTTCTTCATAGTGTCGGTGTAAGGCGGCCAGCCCAGGGGCTTACCAGCGAGCAGGTGCAGGTGGATGTGAAATACGGTCTGCCCGGCCTGTTCGCCGCAGTTCATGACCGTGCGGTAGCCGCTCTCATCAAATCCCATCTCTTTTGCCAGTTTGGCCGCCAGCCAGTACAGGTGGCCAACCAGTTCCCGATCGCCTTCTTCAATGTCGTTGATGGTGGCAATCGGCTTTTTCGGAATGAGTAACAGGTGTACCGGAGCCTGCGGGTTGATATCCCTGAACGCCAGGCTGATATCGTCCTCATAAACAATATCGGCAGGGATTTCACGGTTAATAATCTTGGTAAAGATGGTTTCCGACATGATGCTTCCTTATAGATTCTCGGGGAGTGGTTGCTCTACAGGTAGTTTAATCCCGGTAGCCGGTGCGCTATTTGCCGGATGACAACCGGCAACTCGTCGTCAATGCCCATGGCATAGCGGGCGACGCTGTTCCGGGCAAAGGGCAGTGCACCGGCAACACCCAGCCCAAGGTTGCGTAGCAGATGTACCGGTGGCACGCGGTTACTGAACAGGTGATAAAACACATCCATAGCGACCATCATCCGGCGATTGGCCGGGCGGCGCTGTTGTTCATACTGGCTCAACCAGCCGGAATCTGCCAGGTCGGCACCCGCTCGCCTGGCTTCTTTCAGGAGATCCTGCAGGCACTGGGCATCCTGAAAGCCCAGGTTTACGCCCTGGCCAGCTAACGGATTGATGGTATGAGCCGAATCCCCGGCCAGTACAACGCGTCCGGAAAAATACTGTTTGGCATGTTGCCTGGCAATCGGGAAGCTGGCCCTGGCCTGAATGTGGGTAAGTGCCGGCAGCTCGGTGGGGAAAGCGCTCTGTATCTCAGCCATCAACTGTTCGCTATCGAGCGACTTGAGCCTGGCCAGAGTCTCTGGGGTGTCGTACCACACCAGCGACCCCCAGCATTCTCCGGGATAATCCGCTCCGGCATTGTGCAGGGGCAGAAAGGCCCGGGGACCACTGGGGTGAAACCCCTGCCAGGTAATATCTTCCACAGTGCCCCGGTAGCGGACCGAAATAACCATAGCCTGCTGGCTGTACTGATTGCGGGTAGTACCAATGCCTGCCATATCGCGTACCCGCGAATGAGCGCCGTCGGTGCCAATGACCAGCTGTGCCTCCAGAGCCTGCCCGTCATCCAGTGTGACGGTGACCGAGTGATCAGTCTGCTCAAGCGCCGAGACACCGTGGCCCGGCATAACCGTAACTCCCTCCGTTGCCGACGCGGTCTGCCAGAGGGCGTGCTGGGTAACGGAGTTTTCAACAATGTGGCCAAGGTGGGAGGTGTGCAGGCTTGCAGCATCAAACGCTACTTTCGTGAGGCTTTTCGGCAGCAGGCCAGACAGCGGGTGGCGGGTCTCATCCCAGACAGCCAGCCGGCGGTAAGCCGTTGCCCGCATGGCCAGTATGTGCTGCCACGCGCCAAGACTTCTCAGGTAACGCTCACTACCTGCACTTAGTGCCGACACTCGAATATCCGGCACGGAGGCC
Organism: uncultured Marinobacter sp.; assembly: GCA_964447555.1. Taxonomy (GTDB): domain Bacteria; phylum Pseudomonadota; class Gammaproteobacteria; order Pseudomonadales; family Oleiphilaceae; genus Marinobacter. Next base: position 1,844 of record CAYUTG010000249.1, on the reverse strand, counting down.
GGATCGAAAACCGGCGCCCTGGCCAGATCGACCACGGCTACCCGGAAACCATCCCGGCCCAGGCCCGTAGCCAGAGCGGCACCGACCATGCCGGCACCGACGACCACTATATCAAATGCTTTTGTCATATCGGGTTCCTGTCTGATACCGCCAGTTTACGCGATGGGGCGAATCAGACAAGCAACCCGGGCAAGCTGCCGTGTTATAAGCCGGTTACCAGGGGCAACAGTCTTTTTCAGTAACCGGCCATACCGGCGGCTCTCTGCCCGGCCATTCGCCCTGGTTGTCTTCGGGCTTTGGCAATCCAGGCCGGTTTTTGAGCTCCGGGTTTTATAAATCCCTGATTCAGCACAATGGGCTGTACGAGGTTCAGGAAATCTTTCGTTTTCATGTGAATGGATTCAGTGTGACTGCCGGCGGAAAAGGCCAGTTCGGGTTGTTCCGTCAGGGCCTCGCTGCAGTAGACCGACATTCCAAACAGGTTGCCGAAGGGGGGTGTGGCACCTTCCTCACACTCTGGAAAGCGGTTTTTAAATTCATGTTCGTCGGCAAGATCAACAAAGTCCGTGTCCAGAATGCTGGAAAGACGGTCCCAGCGGATTCGCCAGGTAGCTGGCATCACCAGCATGGCCATCTTGCCATCAAGCGCAATGATAACGGTCTTGACAACCCGGTCTCCGGCAATCTGTACGTGGTGGGCCAGTTCCTGCGCTGTGTACGCAGGCGGGTGGGGCAGGCACATATATTCTACGCCTGCGTTATCGAGGAATTCCTTCAGCTGCTGTACCGGCATTGTGACAGCCTCCTACCAGCAATGTCAGCGTTCCGGAGCGGCCCCAGGATAAGCGGCCCGGCTCCGACGGCGATGGCAGGGCCTGTTGGCCCCACCATTATCGTCAGCTTAGCTTAGGATGTTCAGTTTGCGAGTAACGATCTGTGTCAATTGGCAACGTTTGGTGCTTCAGAGCCTGTGTTATAGACATGAACACCTTGTTGAGGGAAGGGAATGGTAATACCTTCTGAATCAAATGCTTTCTTAACCTTTTCTTGCATGTCCCAGTAGTAGGGCCACAGGTTGTCGGTTGCTACCCATACCCGGAACATAAGGTTCACCGAGCTGTCGCCAATGCTGCCAACACAGATGCGGGGGTCTGGATTGGTCAGGGAGCGCTCGTCCTCTTCCATCAGCCGTTTGAGAATCTCTTTTGCTTTGTCTATATCGTCATCGTAACCAATCCGGAATGTCATATCACAGCGACGGGTGTCGTAAATGCTTACGTTAACCAGCGTGGCATTCGACAAGCTGCCGTTCGGAATTACAATCCTGCGGTTATCGAAAGTGTTGACGATGGTGTAAAGAATGCTGATTTCATCAACGGCACCCAGATAACCCTGGGCTTCGATGGTGTCACCCACTTTAAAGGGCTTGAAGATAAGGATCAGTACACCACCGGCAAAGTTGGCAAGGCTGCCCTGAAGGGCAAGGCCAACCGCCAGGCCGGCGGCACCGATAATGGCCACAAATGAGGTTGTGGCAATGCCGACCATCGACGCCACTGAAATCAACAGCAGAATTTTGAACAGGGCAGAGAGCAGAGCGCACAGGAACTTGTTAAGGGTCGGGTCTTTTTTGCCGAGCCTGTCGTCCAGAAGCCGGATAAACCGGTTAATCAGCCAGAGACCGATAACCAGTGTGAAAATGGCCAGCAGCACCTTTGGTGCGTACGCCATGACCAGGCTGATCGCCTGCTGCAGCAGTTCGGACGCCTACCCGTTTGCACTAAAAAGATCGTCCATAAAGGAACTCCTTGTTTACTCGAATGTTTAAGCGTCAGAGTTTGTCT
>CAYUTG010000248.1:0-3574 GCA_964447555.1 uncultured Marinobacter sp. | reverse complement strand
ACCACCGGGTCTGACGAGGTGTAAAGTTGAGTGCTTTGGCTGCCTCATATTGCGAGTTGATGACTGCCTGGATGGCACCACGCACTACCTCAGCGCCGTAGGCACCGATGTTCAGCGATAACGCGAGGATGCCGGCAGTCATTGGGGATAGCCGTAATCCCATCAAGGGTAGGGCAAAGAATATCCAGAACATCTGTACCAGCAGTGAGGTGCCACGAAACACTTCGATATAGGCGACTGAAACCGATTTCAGCATCAGGTTTCGGGACCCTCGCCCAAGGCCAAAGAAAAAGGAACAGAAGGCCCCCGCCAGGGTAGACCAAAATGTTAGCTGGACGGTGACCCAGGCCCCCTGCATCAACGCTGGCAAATAATCCAACATGAGCATTTACCTTCAGAACTGCACGGTGTTGACGCCGGCCAGCCACAACCGGATGACCGGCGTCATGGTCTAATTCGCAGTACAGAGCTCTTTGGTGGTTTTTGTAAAGGAGCCTTTGATATCGGCGGGTGTGAACCCGTACTCCTGAAGAATGCTCTTCCACTCATCGGTCTTTTTAAAGGACTTCAGCTCTTTGTTGAAGGCATCCCGGAAGTCTTTTGAACCTTTGGCAAAGGTGAAGCCGCCCCAGCTTCTTACTTCTTTGCCATCAATGACCGGGTCTTCAAACGGCTCCGCTAACTCAACAGAATCACTTTTGTCGGCGAGGTGGCTGGCGGTCAGGCCGGTTGCAGCATAGGCCGCAGCGCGCCCGGTCTATACGGTGGAGATTGCATCCGCGTTGCTGTTCATCGTAACCATGCGGGATTCGGGAACGCCCAGCTTCTGCAGCATGTCGACCCGGCGCCTTCCGCTTCACCTGATGCGTCCATGAAACCATAGGGAATCTCATTGGCCACCGCGACGTTTATGAAGCCACGGTCTTTGATGTCTTTCAGGGTAGTTGCGCTGGTGTTGGCAGCGAAGAGGGCACAGAGGCCGACTGCGATAGCAGCCAGGAAAATGCTGGATCTGTGTTGATGAGACCGCATTGTTCTCTCCTGATGTAGGTTCTGATTTACTACAGCCTGTTATTGATACTAGCTAATAAAATTGACTTTTAAAGAAAAGAGTGTAAGGGGCTGGTGTGTGCGGTGGTCATACCCTGGCCTGCCGCGGAGTGGAAAGCTGGAGTCGGCGCTGCTGCTGGTTATAATGTCGCACTTCAGACAATCGCAGAGAACTTTATGCCAATCGAAAAGAATCAAGTGGTCCTGTTTCACTACAGCGTCAGCGATGAGCAAGGCAACGTTGTTGAAAATTCCCGTGGCGGCGAGCCGAACGCCTACCTGCATGGCCACGGAGGCGTTATCCGGGGCCTGGAAGAAGCCCTGGAAGGTCGTGAGGCTGGCGATACATTCAGTGTTACCGTCTCCCCGGATAAAGCTTATGGTCCGCGTAAACCTGATGCGATACAGCGCTTGCCGGTCAAGCATCTGATGGGTGCCAAACGCTGGAAGCGGGGCATGATTGCCCAGGTACAAACCGACAAGGGCCCGCGCCATGTCGTTATCGCCAAAGTCGGCCTCAAGTTTGCTGATGTTGATACCAACCACCCAATGGCCGGTAAAACGCTGACCTTCGATATCGAAATTATTGAAGTACGCCCAGCCGATGCGGATGAGTTGGCACACGGCCATGCGCATGGGCCGGGTGGGCATCATTGAGCGATTAAGCACGGCACAATGAACGCGTCTTTTAAGCTCCGGCCTTACCAACAGGAAGCCGTCGACGCCACGCTGAATCATTTCCGAAAATCGGATGAGTCTGCTGTTATCGTGCTGCCAACGGGTGCGGGTAAAAGCCTGGTCATTGCCGAACTGGCCCGCCTTGCCCGGCGTAAAATTCTGGTGCTTACCCACGTTAAAGAGCTTGTTGAGCAGAATCATGCCAAATACCAGAGTTATGGGTTAACGGGCGGCATTTTTTCCGCCGGGTTAAAGCGTAAAGACACCCAGCATCAGGTGACGTTTGCCAGTGTGCAGTCTGTGTCGGCCAATCTGGATCAGTTCAAAGATGAATACTCGTTGGCGATCATCGACGAGTGTCATCGGGTGAGCGGAGAGGAAACCAGCCAGTATCAACGCATTATCGAATTGCTGAAGCAGCAGAATGATTCACTTAAAGTGCTTGGGCTAACCGCTACCCCCTATCGTTTGGCCATGGGCTGGATTTATCGCTATCACTACCGGGGCTTTGTCCGTGGCTCTCATGAAGAGCGGGACAAGCCCTTTCAGCACTGCATATATGAACTGCCCCTGAGCTATATGATTAACCGGGGCTATCTCACCAGGCCAGAGTTGGTTAACGCGGCGGTGGCGCAATACGATTTCTCCGCGTTGCCGCAAAACCGCTTTGGCGAATACGCCGAAAACGATGTTAATCAGTTGTTGAGCAAGCACGAGCGAGTAACCCGGGCCATTATCGAACAAGTGATGGAGTTGGCGGCTGAGCGTAAGGCGGTGATGATTTTTGCGGCAACGGTGGACCATGCGAAGGAAATTACGGGCTATTTGCCTGAGCACCAAACTGCGCTGATTACCGGTGCCACTGATCTGAGCGAGCGGGATTTGCTGATCCAGCGCTTTAAACACCAGCAATTGAAGTATCTGGTGAATGTATCTGTGCTCACCACGGGGTTTGACGCGCCCCATGTGGATTTTATCGCCATTCTTCGCCCCACTCAGTCGGTCAGTCTGTACCAGCAGATTGTGGGTCGCGGACTTCGCCTGGACGAAGGTAAACAGGATTGCCTGGTGATTGATTACGCGGGCAATAGTGTGAATCTTCATCACCCGGAAGTGGGGGAGAAGAGACCGAGCCCGGATAGTGAACCGGTGCAGGTTTTCTGCCCGGACTGCGGCTTTGCCAATATTTTCTGGGGTAAGACCGACAGTGAAGGCCAGGTTGTTGAGCACTACGGCCGCCGGTGCCAGGGGCTTCTGGAGCCTTCAGTACAAAGCGGGCGCCCTGAACAGTGCGACTACCGTTTTCGTTTCAAGGAGTGCCCACACTGCGGTGCCGAGAATGATATTGCAGCCCGCCATTGCCACCAGTGTAAAAAAGCCATTATCGACCCGGATGATCAGTTAAGGGATGCCCTGAAGCTGAAAGATGCCATGGTAATCCGCTGTGCCGGGATCACATTAACGGCTAATGAGAGCAAGCTGAAAATCACCTATCACAGTGAAGATGGGGAAGAGCTCCGCGAGTCGTTCGATTTCAGCAAACCGGCACAGCGCAGTGTTTTTAACAGGCTGTTCGGGCGTCGTCTGGCGAATGGCCAGGCCCCGCAAAAGTTCAGCAGGACTGCAGAGGTGCTTGAAATGCAAGCCTTAATGCCCGCTCCGGATTTTGTCATTGCCCGCAAACAAAAGCATTACTGGCAGGTGCAGGAGCGGGTTTTTGATTATCAGGGGAGTTATCGTAAGGCGTATGAAGCGTAATTTGGGCCTTGCGGAAATTTTGTTTAGTATTGACTAGTGTTTCGTCTGTTTAATTCGCTTATTCATGTTGGGTATAATAAGAGCTATA
>CAYUTG010000247.1:0-3576 GCA_964447555.1 uncultured Marinobacter sp. | reverse complement strand
GTCAATATCCGACGTTGAAGCTGACCAGCCCGAACATCACGATGAACCAGACCGAGTACAGCGCGGCCAGCGCGAGCAGGATCTCGCCGGCCCGCACCCAGCGGCTGCGGCGTGGCGCCCGCCACACGCACAGCGCGTGGACGAGGATAGCCAGCGCACCCAGCAGCGCCAGCACGCCCAGTACGTGCAACACGCGCAGCCAAGCAACGGCGGCGCCATCGAGCAACAGGGTCGGATGACCTCCCATGGTGGCCAGAAATACCAACCAACCGAGCACCAGCACGACGATCGCCAGCGCCCCCAGGCGGGACAACGCACGAGTACGGCGCTGGCCACGAGCCAGGCTCAATGGCTTGCGGTAATGCCTGCGCAGCAACCAACCGGCAAGCCAGATCAGCAAGGTCACCAGCGCGATCAGCGTCGCCAGCTCGACCAACGGCACGACCACACCCTTGCTTGTGGCCGCGGGCACGCGCTGGAACACCATGACCGGAATGAACTCGTCGGTGGCCCAGTACCGGATCTCCCCGCGCTTGTCGGTGACGAAGACCAGATGCGACTTGCCATGCTTCACTTCGGTGTATCGCAACGGTCCGGTTTCGCGCCAATGCAGCGGTTTGCCCGCCGCATCGACCAGCATCGGCATCGACACGCTCAATGTGCCGTCCGCTTGCGCCGTGACCCGGGTCTGGCCCAGCAGGTAAAGCAGGCGCAGCGCACTTTCGTTGCGGCGGCTGGTTTCGTACCAGCCCGTCACCCGCGCGGCGTCCGTACCGGCTGTCGGCAACGTCGGCAGCGCCGGTGGTGCGTGCGTGAAATAGCGATCGAGGAAGGCGCGGAAGATCGCCGTGCGGATCTGCTCGGCCCCGCCCTTGTTGCCGGCGCTGTTGAAGGACATGAAGATGCCGACGTCGGCATCGAGCAGCAGATGCAGGTCGCTGTGGAACACCACCGTGTCGCCGGCATGGCCGATGATGCGCTGGCCGTTGCGGTTTTCCTGGTAGAAACCCAGGTCGTAGCCATTCAGGCCTGGCGCCGCGGTGTATTGCGGGCTGTGCATCCGCCGGGCAAGCGCCTGCGGCAGGATGCGCACGTCGTCGTAGCGACCCTCCTGCAACTGCGCGATCATGAAACGCGCCATGTCCAGCGCCGTGGTACTCATGGCGCCGGCCGGCGCCGGGTCGACCAGTTCGAAAGGTTGCGGGCGGGCATCCGAGGCACTCTTGTAGCCTTTGGCCATCAACGGCGCCAATGCGGGAGGCAACGGCTGTGCAAAGCTCGAATGGCGCATGCCCAGCGGCGCGAAGATGTGCTGCCGAACGTAATCGGCAAACGGTTCGCCGGATACGCGCTGCACAATGTAGCCGGCCAGCCCGGCACCGTAGTTGGAATAGGCGACGATCTTTCCCGGTGGAAAGATGCGTGCCGGCACATGCGTCTTCAGATATCTGCCCAGGTTCACGTCGGCGACCGATGCCGGCATCAGGTCGCGCGCGGTGTCCTCGAACCCCGGCGTCATGGTCATCAGGTCGCGCAACGTAATCGGCTTGCCGTCGCGCGGCGGGATCGTGAAATCGAGATACCGGTTGATGTCGACATCCAGATCCAGCTTGCCCTGCCCCACCAGCTGCATCACCGCCGTCCAGGTGAACAGCTTGGAGGTCGACCCGATCCGGAACAGCGTGCGCGCGGGCGATGGCCGTGCATGGGTCTTGAGGTTGGCGTACCCGTACCCCTTGGCAAACAGGATCTTGCCGTCCTTGACCACGGCGATCACGCCGCCGGCCACGTCACCGCGTTCGAGCGCAAACGGCACCAGGCCATCGAAAAACGTGCCCAGATCGGAGGCCGTCAATGCGTGCCCGGCCCCGTCCGGCGCCATCGTGCCGACCGAAGCGGCCGGCGCGGGACCCGACACCTGTCCGGTGGACGCGGCCGTTCCCGGATCCGGTGCATGCGGCACCTGCGCCGAGGCGACGCCTGCCATAAACAGGGCCGCAAACAGCGTGACGAGTCCGACACGAAGATTCATGGATGGATTCCCGGGGAATGGTCGCTGCAAGACATGTTCAGAAATCGACGCTGACGGACATCCCGACGGTACGCGGCGTCTGCACGGTCGCATTGAACGGGCTGGCAACCGGATTGATCGTCTCCGGCCACACCGAAGTGATGCCGTGCTCATTGGCCAGGTTCTTGACATAGGCCTTCACGGTCCAGTTGGCGATGTAGACGCCCGCATAGAGGTTGAGGCTGTTGTAACCAGGCAAGTGCACGCGTGATCCGGGCACCGGATTGAACTCCCCGCTGCGCGGGCCGATGTAGCTGAAGTTGCCGCCGATGAACCCGGCCCAGTCACCCATCGGGAAGTTGTAATCCGCGCCGGCATTGGCGCTCCATTTCGGATCGTAGGGAAGTGAATCTCCCTTCAGGCCGTAAATACTTCCCGCGGGCACGTTCTGGGCAAGCTCGGCCTCGGTATAGGAAGCGTTTGCCCACAGCATCAGGCCCGAACCCAGGCGATAGCGCCAATCCATCTCGGCACCCCGGATCTTCGCCTTGCCACCATTGCCGAGGAAGCTGAAGCCCCCGCTCGTGGTGGTCAGCTGCACCTTGCTCCAGTCGATGTAGTACGCACTGATATCCAGGCTCATGCGCTTGTCCAGCATCAGCGATTTCAAGCCCAGTTCGTAGCTCACCAGCTTGTCCGGATCGAAAGTTTGCGGTGCACCCAGACCGGGAGGCACGCCCACGTTCGCTCCGCCGGGGCGAAAACCCGAGGCCACGCGCACATACCCCATCACGTTGTCGGTGAACTGGTAACTGGGATTGAACAGAAAGGTGACCGGGTGATCGTTGCTGCGGGAGGTGAACGCAAGATTTCCGATCAGCAGGCCCTGCGAGGTCTGCGCATACTCCGTGCGGTCGCTGCTGTAACGGGCGCCGACCAGGATGCTCAACTTCGGCGTGGCATGCCAGGTGAGATCCCCGTAGCCCGCCCATTCGGTGAACCGGGCCGGGCCCACCGATACCTGCAGCAAGGGCGGCAACGTGACGGGGGTGCCCGTGGTGGCGTCGAAGGTGGCCATGCCCTGCCGGTCGGTCGTGTTTTCGCGGGTGTAGAACAAGCCCGCGCGCCATTCCCATGTCCGGTTTTCCGGCGACTGCAGGCGGAATTCCTGTGTCGCCTTGTCCAGCGAAATCTGTTGCAGTTCCGCATATCCCCCGTTCGCCAGACCGAACATCGGGTTCAACAGCGGACCGAACTGCGGGGTGAAATCGAGGTTCTCGTTGAGACGCAGCGTGCCGTAGCTGCTGATCGAAACGAACTTGGCCCAGCCCAGGTCGGCCTTCACCGACAGCAGCCCAGGTTTTGTGCCAGCGCCGAAAAACGCACCGAGACCTTGTCTCCGGGCGTCCACAAAAGCTGCATCCGCCCGCCACGGACCTTGGCCTCGTTCACGTCCGATTGCCCGGTCGACACATTGTCGATATAGCCCGGATCCGTGCGGGCATAGGCATTTACGCGCAGCCCCAGCGTGTCCGTCACCAGCGGAATGTTGGCCATGGCGTGTG
>CAYUTG010000246.1:0-3718 GCA_964447555.1 uncultured Marinobacter sp. | reverse complement strand
GGCCGTTTCCACCCCGACATCCGCCAGGCGAGCATTCAGGGTAGAAAATACCAGCAGAAATGGCAGGCCCGCAGAAAACCCCAGAAACAGCAGAGCAATAACCTGCCACCGGGTATAAACGTGAAACGCATCCCCGAACCGGGCCAGGCGATTGAAAAATGAGATAAGCAGCGCTCCGGATTAATCGCGGAAATTATTAAATTGCAGGGGTATCTCCAGCTCCGCCTCTTTCAGCAGGGCAATGGCCGTTTGCAGGTCGTCCCGCTTTTTGCCATTCACCCGCACCTTGTCACCCTGAATGCTGGCCTGAACCTTCAGCTTGGCATCTTTGATCATCTTTACAATTTTTTTCGCCATATCGGTTTCAATGCCCTGCTTCAGCAACAAATGTTGCTTTACCAGCTTGCCGGCTTTGCTCTCACCGTTTTCCGCCAGCGCCCGGCTGTCTATACTGCGTTTGGCAAAGGCCATGCGCAGCATATCCATAAGCTGTTCAAGCTGGAATTCCTGCTCAGCACTGACGGTAATACCTTTATCATCCTGCTCGATATCAGCGTCTACATTCTTGAAATCCCAGCGGTTGCCCAGCTCACGCCTGGCCTGATCCACCGCGTTGGTTACTTCGTGCATATCAATTTCAGAAACAATGTCAAAAGAAGGCATGATCGTTATTCTCCAGAGGTCACTACAGGTATACTGTGGCCTTTATTAATTCCCGGATGTTTAAGGTGCCAAAGCATAGCAAGACCCACGCCGGTACGCACCCGGCAAAGGCCACCGCACCATCTGGCAATGGACTGTAGAGACGTAAATAATAATGCCAAATCTGGACTTACCTATCCTTGTTGTCGATGACGCAAAATTCAGCAGCATGGTTGTCGGGCGTACCTTGCGAAATGCAGGCTACCGCGACGTTCGTGTTGCCAACAACGCCCCAGCCGCCCTCAGACTTATAGAGCAACGGCCCGTAAGCGTGCTGATTGCCGACTGGCTGATGCCGGAAATGGACGGACTGGAACTGACCGATCAGGTAAGGCAGCAGGATGAACAGAGCAATCACTACACCTACGTGATACTGCTCACCGCCAGAGAAAGCGTAGAGGCACTGGCTGAAGCCTTTGACCGGGGAGTAGACGATTTCATCTACAAATCGGACATGACCAAACAGCTGATTCCCCGAATTTTTGCCGCAGACCGCACCGCAGAGCGCCAGAACACCCTGCTGAAAGCGAACTCACTGCTGGTAGAGAACAACCGGGAGTTGGAAGCCACCAACATTATTGATCTGGAAACCGGCCTGTGTAACAACAAATATGGCCACCGGCGGCTGGGGAAAATACTGCGGCATTCAGAATCACGCGGCGGCTCCTGCGCCTATGTACTGTGCGGCATTCGTAACTGGCAAGACCTGAAACGCAAACACCCGCCTACGGTTATGAGTGAACTGGCTGTCGGCATCGCCCGGCGCTTAAGCACCCTGATTCGCCCCATAGATGCATTGTGCAGAGTGGGTGACAACCAGTACGCCATCATCGCCTACTTCCCAAACAGCGACCACTGCACCACAACCGCCTTCCGCCGTGTGTTTGATGGCATTAACCACAAAGCCTTAAAAACAACCGCCGGTTATATTTCGGTTGAAGCGGGAATGGTCTTGTGCCGCGCCGATGCCCAGAATGGCACTCCCACAACACAGGATATGGAACGCGCCGCCGTTCAGGGCCTGGTCGATGCCTACGAAACCCGGCGATTTACCGAAACATCGCCCACCGTTAGCGAAGAAGTCTGAGGGCCAGCGAACAATCTGTAACAGTGATACACACATCACACACAGACATGAAAGACCGAAAGCCTTATTCTGCAATTGTGGATTTAAGCAGTATCCCCCATGACGGAGGAATCGAGTAGTACCTCCGTCGTATATGGGGATCCAGTCCACCGGATTAACGAATTTTTCAGGCACATTCGTTCTTTCCTCCTTCTTTAGGTCAGCTGTTTAGCTGGCCTTTTTGTTTTTTGAGTTTTCCTCCCCTGTTCACACCGTTTGGTGCAACTTCCGTTATACTTTGGCCAGAATCTAACTTCCTCAAAACTGTGCTGTAATCATGACAACCCTTGGAACTGCCTCTATTGCTGCTTTCCGCCAATACGTTCGGGCTGCCGAGTCTGCGGGCATTGATACAGCAGGGATTTTTAGCAAAACAGGCCTGAGCCCTGAAATCCTCGACACCGACGACGGGCGCATCAATGGCGAAGAGTTTCAGCAGTTTATCCACCTGCTGTACGAACAAACAGGCAACCAGATACTGGGGCTGGAAACCGGCGATTTCGTGCAGCCAGGGTCATACAGCGTACTGGGGTACATCACCATGAGTTGCGCGACCCTGGGTGAAGCTGTCGCACGAATTGCGCCCTTTGAAAAGCTGGTGGGTGATATGGGAACCACCAGCCTTTCGGTCGCCAAAAGCACGATCACCCTTACCTGGAACTGCAATTACGACGACCCGGTTGTGCGCCCGCAGGTTGTCGATAACGTATTTGCCTCCTGGATTAACTACGCCCGCTGGCTGGCAGACAACCCGGTGGCCTCCCCCACCCGCGTACGCCTGAAGCGGGCTTCTCCGGGTGCGGAACTTGAACAGGCTTACCAGCAACGCTGGAACTGCCCGGTACAGTTCAAGGCCGAAGAGGACAGCATTACTCTGGAAAAAGACCTGCTGAATACCCGCCTTCGCCAGCCAGACCCTTTGCTCCGAAAAACCCTGGAAGCCCATGCGCTGACCCAGCTCGCCTCACTGGATACCGACAGCGACCTGACCTCTCAGGTAAAACGCAGCATCCAGCAGCAGTTGCAGCATGGCATAACACGGCAGGATATGGTGGCAGAAGATCTGGACATGACCAGCCGAACCCTGCAGCGAAAGCTCAGCCACGAAGGCGTGTCGTATCAGAAACTGCTGGATGAGGTGCGCCAGACAATGGCAGAGGATTACTTACGAAACAGCGATTTACCCATTCCGGATATCGCATTAAGGCTGGGGTATAGTGAAACCACATCGTTTCACCGGAAGTTTAAGGCTGTGGCAGGAAGGACACCCGGGGAATTCAGGAGTATGGCAGCGAATAAGGGGTCAGAACTGAAGTTCTGACCCCTTATTCACAGAGCCTAACTCCCAAGCTTACGCCCCTTCCCGGCCGCAATCCGCAGCCGCAGCGCGTTCAGCTTGATGAAACCTTCGGCATCCTTCTGATCATACGCACCCTGATCTTCCTCAAACGTGGCAATCTTTTCATCAAACAGGGAGTCATCAGACTTCCGGCCGGCAACATCCACATTGCCTTTATAAAGCTTCAGGCGAACCACACCGTTTACATGCTCCTGCGTCTGGTCAATCAGCGCCTGCAACGCCTCACGCTCCGGGGACCACCAGTAACCGTTGTAGATCACCTCCGCATATCGCGGCATCAGGCTGTCTTTCAGGTGGGCCACTTCGCGGTCCAGAGTAATAGACTCAATAGCCCGGTGCCCGCGCAGCATAATGGTGCCACCCGGTGTTTCATAACAGCCACGGGACTTCATACCCACGTAGCGGTTCTCAACAATATCCAGGCGGCCAATACCGTTGGCACCCGCCACTTTATTCAGGTACTCCAGCACTTCGTGCGCCTTCATTTCCTTGCCGTCAATGGCAACAATGTCGCCCTTGCGGTAGGTAAG
>CAYUTG010000245.1:0-3735 GCA_964447555.1 uncultured Marinobacter sp. | reverse complement strand
TCTAGCAGGAAATTTTCAAAGAAAAAGGTTTAGCAAACTAACCAAGCATCACCTTTTGCCACATAGCCCGGACATAGTCACGCTCTTCGGTAAAGGCGTCTCCGGCAACCTGGCTGTTAAGGTTCTGCAGTGAACGACGGTGAATGGTTGAGCGCAGTGCAATAAACACTTCTCTCAACTTTTCAGTATCCTCCAGAGGCATAACGCCCACCTCGCCCAACGCCTCCATCTGGCGGATATTGTCCGGCCACCGGGTAAGCTCCGGGTATGTTGGACACCAGGCCAGCATCAGGTACTGCACCATAAACTCAACATCAACCACCCCACCGGCATCGTGCTTGATATGAAAGGTTTCTTTCTGTCGCGCCTCTGGCGTACCAAGCCCGGAGCGCATTTTTTCGCGCATAGCTACGACATCATCACGCAGTGCCTGCTTATCTCTGCTCTGGCATAGAACATCCCGGCGGATAGCCTCAAACGCCGCCAGGGTTTCAGGGCACCCTGCTACACCACGCGCCCGGGTGAGTGCCTGGTGCTCCCAGGTCCAGGCATCCTTGCGCTGATATTTTTCAAAGGCCTGCAAGGTGCTTACCAGCAAACCAGAACTGCCGGAGGGGCGCAGCCTCATGTCCACTTCATACAGTTGGCCAGAAGGTGTCTGGGCATTGAGAATATGCACAACACGCTGACCGAGACGGGTGTAAAACACGGCATTGTCGATGGGCTTCTCGCCATCGGTTGAAAGCTCCGGGTCAGCCGTATGAACAAAAACCAGGTCCAGATCCGAGGTGTAGCCGAGCTCGATACCTCCCAGCTTGCCATAGGCAATAATGGCGAAATCCGTATTACAGAATGAACCGTCCGCCCGCCGTGGATGCCCATGCCGGCTGACCAGATTGGAAAACGCCACATCAATAACGTGATCGAGCACTACCTCGGTAATCCAGGTCAGGTAATCACTCACTTTCATCAGCGGCAGGGTTCCGGCAAGCTCTGAAGCTGCAAGTCGCAGAATATGAGCCTTTTTAAAGTGGCGCAGTGATTCCATCTGCTCTTCCAGATCTTCGTATGGAATCCGAAGCATTTGCTGGCGCAGATCATCCTGCAGCTCTTGCTTGCTGGGAGGGCGATACAGGCTTTCCGCATTCAGCAATTCATCCAGCAGCAGAGGTGTTTCTGCAAGCTGTCGCGCAACCCAGGGGCTTTCACTGCAGAGTTTTACCAGTTGAGCGCAGGCCCCCGGGTTTTCCAGCAGCAACACCATGTAGGCTGTTCTCCGCAGAATCGCCTCGACCAACTGCAATACACGAGACAGCGTCTCTGACGGCTTTTCTACCTGGGTCAACGCTTGCAGCAGCATAGGCATGAACTGGTTCAGCCGTTTCCGGCCCTGGGTCTGCATGGTCTGAACCGTGCGGCTCTCCCGCAGGCTCTGCACCGCAGCGTAACTGCCTGCCGCGTCTTCATAACCGTGCTCCGCAAGCCATTGAGCACCGGCCGGTTCGTCGATTTCCGCCAGCCAGAGCTCGTACCATTCATCGTCCAGCGCCTCTTCGCTTGCGTCGTTTTCCTCTTCTGTTGCAATGATATTGGCAAAGTGGGTTGCCACCTTTTGCCGGTGCTGGCTCAGTGCAGCCTCGCAGGCAGACCACTCATCGAAGCCCATAATTAGTGCAACACGTGCTTTGCCAAGCGCATCTTCTGGAAGCAACTGGGTCTGTTTATCGGCCACACCTTGAAGGGCATGCTCAAGATTACGCAAAAACACGTAAGCGCCTCTCAGCTCCTGAACCACCGGCGTGGGCAATAGTTCAAGCATTTCCAGTTCTGCCAGTACCGGCAGAAGTTCACGGCTCTGTAACTCCCGGTCGCGCCCCCCGCGAATCAGCTGGAAGGCCTGTACAACAAATTCAATTTCACGAATGCCACCACTGCCCAGCTTGATATTGTTCTCCAGGCCTTTACGTCGCACCTCCCGGCTGATCATCGCCTTCATGGTGCGCAGGGACTCAAACGCACTGAAGTCAATGTATTTCCGGTAGACAAAGGGCCGCAGGCTTTCCTGTAAAACTTCCCCGGCGGCTTTATCACCGGCAACCACACGGGATTTCACCATCGCGTAACGCTCCCAGTCCCGGCCCTGGTCCTGGTAGTAGGTTTCGAGTGCCGCAAAACTGAGAGCCAGGGCGCCACTCTGCCCATAGGGTCGCAGCCGCATATCAACCCGGAAAACGAAGCCATCAGCCGTGATCTGGTCCAGCGCCTGAATCAATCGCTGCCCCAGCCTGATAAAAAATGTCTGATTATCCAGTGCCCGCCGGCCACCGCGGGTTTCCCCTTTTCCGGGAAACGCAAAAATCAGGTCAATATCAGAGGAGACGTTCAACTCCCGTCCACCCAGTTTGCCCATCCCCAGAACCACAAGTTGTTGCGGAGCCTCTGTGCCGGAAACCGGGTGCATACCCCAGGGGGTTCCGTATTGCTCGCAGGCATCGTCATACAGCCAGCCGAGTGCGCCATCAATGCAGATATCCGCAAACGCACTGGTGGAGGTCATGGTCTCCTGAAGATCGGCCCAGCGGAGCAAATCCCGCCAGATGATTCGAAACTGAGATTCACACCGGAACTGACGAAGCGCTGTATGTAGCGACGACTCATCAGTCACCGTGGCCAGATAGTCCTGCCAGCGCTGCTGCAGATAGTCCGGCGTTGTCGGGTCGGTCAGTTGGCGAGAGGCTAGAGAAGCGCGAACAAGACCAGGGTGGCACTCCAGCGTACGCCGAAGAAAGACACTGCGGGCAAGTGCGTCAGCAACGGTTGCAGGTGTCATATCTGAACCGGTTGCCACCCACTCCGGAACGCCATCCGGGAAGACCGTCTCCCAATGCTCCGCCACATCGTTCGCCAGCAAAGCTGGCAGATGGCTCCATGGCTCAGACATAATGCAAACCCCTGTTTCTCTGTTATATTCCTGTACTGTATAACGAACTTACTTGAGACTGAACAGGCCAGATACCCGGATGCAGAGATACCGCCGCCCGCTCAACCCGGAGCACCAGCACGCCCACCTGCCCATGGGGGGTATCATACGGCACCGGATGAAGCGCCTGTTCCTGATTCTTATCGGGCTGCTATGCCTTCAGATTCTGGTGATCTGGGCGGCGGAAGACCTCAGCCTGTTTGAGTCAGTCTGGATTACCATGACCACTGTATCGACCGTGGGCTACGGTGATTATGCCCCTCAGACGTACGTGGGGCGAATCAGCACCATACTGCTTCTGTTTGTGGGCGCAATTACGCTGCTGACCTTCATTGTCAGCGACTTTATCGAATACCGGTTCTATCGCCGTGAACGCATTCTGATTGGAAGGTGGATCTATAAAATGAAAGGCCACATTGTCGTGATAAACACACCTCAGCATGGTGGTGCGCTTTACTTCAAGCGTTTTGCCACTCAGGTCAGATCGGTACCTGGCTATGAAACCACACCCATTATATTACTGACGCGGGAGTGTCCCGGCGGCCTGCCGACTGAACTATCGGACATGGGCATTGTGCACTACCACGGATCAGGCTTTGATCCGGAAGCACTGAAGGCGGTTCACGCTGCGGATGCCCGGCATATCGTGGTTCTGGCTGCCGACGAGTCTGACCCACACTCAGACAGCCTGACATTTGACATAGCCCACCGCCTTTGCGAAGCCAACCTTGGCCAACAAACAACGGTAGAATGCG
>CAYUTG010000244.1:0-3786 GCA_964447555.1 uncultured Marinobacter sp. | reverse complement strand
AGCAGCCAGCAGAACAATTGCAAATCTGAAATTCGTCATAATTCTTATCCCTAAACGATGACTAAGCGCAGCCTGGCCATTCCAGCCAGCGCAAATCAGGCTGAGATTCTTCTCGCCTCACGTCTAAGGTAGACATTAACTTCTGTACACACAATAGTATTGCGACTAATGGTTCCGGAGAGGCAGGCGCGAGCAACAGCGGAACCGGCTGCCCAACCCGTCGGCCGACGGAAAACAGGAAGGACGGATGGAATGAGAGAGGGGGAGAGGGAGAGTGAAAGCAACGCCCGGCGTTCACCGGGCGCTGGCAGACCAAACGATCAGAAAGCCGGAACCACGGCTCCTTCGTACTTCTCCAGAATAAACTCCTTCACTGCGTCGGAGTTCAGTGCGTTTGCCAGCTTTTGCATGGCATCACTGTCTTTGTTATCCGGGCGGGCCACAAGAATGTTTACATAAGGTGAATCAGAACCTTCAATAACCAATGCATCTTCGGTCGGGTTCAGCCCGGCTTCCAGTGCGTAGTTGGTGTTGATCAGCGCGAGATCAACCTGGTTCAGAATACGCGGCAGGGTTGCGGCTTCCAGTTCTTTGAAGTCCAGATTTTTCGGGTTCTCAGCAATATCACGGGGTGTTGCGGTGATTTTGCTGGCATCTTTCAGAGTGATCAGGCCCGCTTTCTGAAGCAGCAGCAGAGCACGGCCACCGTTGGTGGGGTCGTTCGGAATGGCAACGACGGCTCCGTCCTTCAAATCGTCCAGGGAATCAATCTTGGATGAATACGCACCGAATGGCTCAACGTGAACACCGGTTACCGTCACCAGATTGGTGCCACGGCCCTCATTGAATTCATCCAGGTAAGGTTTGTGCTGGAAGAAGTTGGCATCCAGACGCTTCTGGTCAACCTGAATGTTTGGCTGTACGTAATCGGTAAATACCTTCACATCCAGTTCCACGCCTTCCTTCGCCAGTGTCGGCTTCAGGAATTCCAGAATTTCCGCATGAGGTACGGGAGTTGCGGCAACGGATAGCTTTTCAGCCGTTGCTGCGGTGGAAAAGGTTGCGATGGCAGCCAGTGCTACCAGGGTTTTTCTGAAGTTCATTGGTTACTCTCCTGTTTGTGGGTAACGGTTTGCTAGCAATGCATTCGAGGCCGGGGGAATGCCCAGAGTGTGAGGCCCCTTCCGAAAAACGCCCGTGAAAACGTCCGTGTAGGGCTCCGTCGCGCCGTCCCTGGCGCTCCACGTTTTCGGAAGGGGCCTCACACTCTGGGCTCACTCGGCAATGGAGTTACTTCCGGCTGAAATACAGAACCAGACGGTCGCCGACCATCTGTAGTATTTGTACGAAAATCACCAGTAACGCGACGGTGATGACCATGACGTCTGTCTGGAAGCGTTGGTAACCGAACCGGATAGCCAGATCCCCCAGGCCACCGCCGCCAATCACGCCAGACATGGCTGCATAGGACACCAGCGTAATGGCTGTCACGGTAATACCGGCGATGATACCGGGCAGGGCTTCCGGCAGTAAGGCACCGAAAATAATCTGTTTAACACTGGCACCCATGGCTTGCGTGGCTTCAATGATGCCGCGGTCTACTTCACGCAGAGACGTTTCTACCAGGCGGGCGAAGAACGGTGCACCACCGGCCACAAGAGGCGGGATAGCACCGGCTACGCCAAGGGATGTACCAATCATCATAACGGTGAACGGTATCATGACAATCAGCAGAATGATGAACGGCACCGAGCGCAGCACGTTCACCACGAACGACAGCACCGCGTAGGCCGCAGGCTGTGCCAGTAGTTGTCGTTTGCCGGTCAGGAACAGCAGCACACCGATTGGCAGGCCGATCAGCACACTGAACAGCAGCGACAAACCGACCATCACCAGCGTGTCCCAGCTTGCCCAGCCGATTTCCAGCCAGTCCACATTACTCAACAAATTGCTCAGCATGGCTTCCATCAGCGCAGCACCTCCACGTGAACATCCGCCGCTTCCAGTGCGCTCATGGCTGTCGCAAGATCACCGCCAACCAGCGACAGGGTAAGCTGTCCGTAGGGGGTATCTTTTATATGATCAATCCGGCCGGCCAGGATACTGAAATCAACGCCGGATTCTCTGG
The DNA here is from genome assembly GCA_964447555.1 of uncultured Marinobacter sp. Taxonomy (GTDB): domain Bacteria; phylum Pseudomonadota; class Gammaproteobacteria; order Pseudomonadales; family Oleiphilaceae; genus Marinobacter. The sequence continues at coordinate 1,658 of CAYUTG010000244.1, read as the reverse complement.
CAACACGCCCCAACAGGGGTTTGTAGGTGGCTTCGCCTTTGAACGTCAGGCGCATGATGCGGCCATCCGCATTCTGCAGATCTTTCTGCATTTCCTGATGGTCAATATTTTCACTTTCAAACACAAAATCCCGGGTTGTCGGGTGTTCTGGGTGCAGAAACACCTCACTGACAGGCCCCATCTCCACCACACGCCCAGCGTCCATCACGGCAACCCGGTCGCAGACCCGGCGAACCACATCCATTTCGTGGGTGATCAGCACAATGGTCAGACCAAGCTCCCGGTTGATGTCTCCGAGTAATTTCAGAACCGACTGAGTGGTTTGCGGGTCCAGCGCGCTGGTTGCCTCATCACACAGCAAAATGGTTGGCCGGCAGGCCAGTGCGCGGGCAATGCCTACCCGCTGCTTCTGACCACCCGACAACTGCGACGGGTATTTGGTGGCGTGATCCGACAGGCTGACCAATTCAAGCAATTCCTGCACACGCGCACGGATTTCCGCTTTGGAATAAATACCAGCGAGGATCATTGGAAAGGCAATATTACCCGCCACGGTTTTCGATGACAGCAGGTTAAAATGCTGAAAGATCATGCCGGCCTTGCGCCGGAAAGCCCGTAACTCTGCCGAGGTGTACCCGGTAATGTCCTCGTCGTCGATCAGAATGCGACCGCCAGTGGGCGGTTCCAGCAGATTGATCAAACGCACCAACGTGGATTTACCCGCGCCGGAGTGGCCGACGATGCCAAACACCTCGCCGGATTCAATCGTCATATCTGTAGGGTGAAGCGCGGGGATCGCCCGACCGTCCACCTGATACGACTTCTGTACCTTGTCAAATACAATCACAGTCAGCGCCTTGTGGGTGCAGCGTTAAAAACCGGCGATTATACCGTATTCGCCGGCCAAACCCGAGGGCACGTTTAATCTGAAGGCTCTCTGGTGGTTTAGTGATTAGTATCCGGGTTACACCTGGGTGGTGTACAGCAAGTGACCGGGCCACTTGCTGATTTCTTCGTATTAATGCAACGCCCGAAGCTGGCGCGGATAGAGTGCTGCGCTAACTTCCGGTTCCTCCAGCAGATCGGCCAGTTCCCGGTCTACCGCGGTTTCTTCTCCCTCTTCGGGCAATGGCTCAAACAGAGTGCTCAGCCAGGAGGCCACCGAGGGGGTTTCGTCCCGGTTGTAGTCGGTCGACAGCGCCTTGATCCGGCGAAAGCCGATAATACGCTGGTGTTTGGGGTCGCGGATTTGCTCAAACCCGCGCCAGTACACCCTGTCCCGGGTGTGGAGCTGAACAAACAGAGTATCTATCGGGCCCTTGCCGTCATCGTCCAGGTCGTCAGGCTCATCCTCAGCCTGAATACCGGTCTCGGCCTCCGGCTTTTTATGGCGAATGGTGGTCCAGGCCGGATACAGCACAGCGACAGCGTCTGCTTCCACATGCTCGCGGGCCGCACGAAGGATTAATCCCCAGCGGGCCTTATCGGCATCGGTTTCAAGTGAGTTGATGGGCAAGTCGTAGCTTTGCTCGCTGGACAGGACAATAGCCATCATCGGGGCATCAAGTTCCCCCATCGCTTCTGCCTGTGCTACTGATACCAGTTCGTCGATTGCCATCGGTTGGTTCATAATACGCTCGCCTCCTCGATGCCATCAG
>CAYUTG010000243.1:0-3850 GCA_964447555.1 uncultured Marinobacter sp. | reverse complement strand
AAATCCGCCAGAACGACGACGTGATCAAAGCCTATCTGGGCGAGGCCTGAGGAACGACCATGCTAGTACTAGAGGATGTTCATACCCATTACGGCAAGATTGAGGCGCTGCACGGCGTATCGGTTGAGATAAAACAGGGAGAGATTGTGTCTTTGATCGGTGCCAATGGTGCCGGCAAAACCACACTGCTGATGACCGTTTGCGGCAGCCCTCAGGCCAGTGCCGGGCGCGTTATTCTGGAAGGCCGCGATATAACCCGCGTTCCGACTGCGGAGATCATGCGATCGGGTATCGCGATTGTTCCTGAAGGCCGCCGGATCTTTTCCGGGCTGACAGTGGAAGAAAACCTGCACATGGGTGGTTTTTTTAACTCAAAAGCCGAGGTCCGGAAGAGCCAGGAATATGCCTACGAACTCTTCCCGCGCCTGAAAGAGCGTGAGCACCAGCGTGCGGGCACCATGTCCGGCGGCGAGCAACAGATGCTGGCTATTGGCCGGGCCCTGATGAGTAAGCCACGCATGATCATTCTGGACGAACCTTCACTGGGCCTTGCGCCGCTGATCATCAAACAGATTTTTGAGATTATCGGCCAGCTTCGGGAAGAAGGCATAACGGTCTTTCTGGTGGAGCAGAATGCGCATCAGGCGCTAAGCCTGGCAGACCGGGGGTATGTTCTGGAAACCGGAAAGATTCGCCTGCACGACACCGGGAAAAACCTGCTGAACAACCCGGAAGTGCAGGAGGCTTATCTGGGTGGCTGATGTCAGAATCAAAAAAGCCGGCATGTGGAGAACACACGCCGGCTTTTTTGATCGTAAGGACAGCGTATCTTACTTAACGCTTTTGATAGTGCCCTTGTAGCCTTCAACGGTTACGTCAACAGTACCGTAAACGAAGTAGTCATTTTTCTTGACGGTATAGCGGGGTGCCACAATAACATCTGCGCCAGAAGCAGAAATTGCATTGTAGGCTGCTGCAGATTTAACCGCTGAAACCGGGTCCAGCAAGCCACCCAAACCGCCTGCACCACCGCTGCTGCCGTAAGTCATGCCATCGGCATACTGATTGTCTTCACTCATGGTAAAGAACAGAATCTTGGTAGCAGACGATGTACCGGTAATCTTTTCACCAACCTGGATATCAGCCTTGATATCAGTAGTAACAGCACCACTCATCGGCAGGGCATTGGAACTAACGTTCAGTGAACTACAACCTGACAGCGCGCCAGCCAGTACCAGAGATGATGCAATAAGAACTTTTTTCAAAATGATGTCTCCATGTTTTGTATCCGGGCCTTCTTGGCCGGGGCACACTATACGTAAGCCAATCTCTTATAACAATAAGGGCAGAAAAATTATTTCTTAATCGATTTAGAAATATGAACATGTGATCATTTTTATATCTCTCAATTAGTTGCATGAAAATTAAGCAACACAACTGGCACCTCAAAATATTGAACTATACTGTACCCGACGGTCACACTGTCTTTTAGCAGTGGTCAGGGCCGTGCCCACGTAGAGGCCTGCTCTCAGGTCAGCGTGGTATGCGACGACAGCTAAATCATAAAAGGAGTGGACAATGAAAAAACTGATCGCAGGTGCGATATTTCTCAGTGCATCCTCATTAGCTTTTGCACAGCCGGGATGTGGCGTCGGCGCCATGATCTGGAAAGGGCAATCCGGTATTGCTCCTCACGTACTGGCTGCAACCACCAACGGCACGCTGGGTAACCAGACTTTCGGCATGTCTACCGGTACACTCGGTTGCCAGACCAACCAGGCTGTTCAGTCTATGGCACTGTACATGGACGGAAACATCGATAAGGTCGCCCGTGACATGTCCCGAGGCTCTGGTGAGAACCTGGATACCCTGGCCACATTGCTGGGCGTTGATGCGACAGACCGGGATTCGTTCCGCACCCTTCTTCAGGACAATTTTGCAACAATTTTCCCAACCTCAGACACCACGTCTGGTGAAGCAGTAGACGCCATTGTTGCCCTGCTGGAAAAAGACAATTCTCTGAGCAAATACGTCGCGGCCTGATCCGCATCGCATAAAGGAACGCTCATGCACCATGGACGGTGCGCCAACCTCTGCCACTTGCCGTTTAAACCGGATGTATTAACTACCCATGGGCTACTCGCTTCGCATTGGGCCTGCCCTGTTCTGGCTCACACTCACTGTACCTGTTTACGCTGCGGCTTCACTGCCTTCCCCCATACCAGAGACGCTTTATACCCAGCCGGCCTGGCTTGAACTCGGCCATTATCGCGCAGACACCTTGGGCGGCGGCTATACCAGCCAGGCAGACGACGACGATTTTTTCCTCAGTAAAAACGGAAAACACTCACCAAAAGCGGAGTTGGAGGCCACACTTGAGGCTATCGAGCAGCCTGGTGGGGGAGATAACCACGCCAGGTGCCGTTTTCCTGCCCGGACAGCGTGGCTGAAAAAGAAACTCGACCTGACCTTACCGCCCATCACCTGCCCGGCATACGAAGACTGGTCTCAGACACTGAATACCGAAACCGTTACCCTGGTGTTTGCAGCCTCGTATCTGAACAGCCCCTCATCAATGTTCGGGCACACGTTTCTGCGCCTGGACCCACCACAGGATGACGAAGACACAAACCTGTTACTGGCCAGCACCATTTCCTATGCAGCCGATGCCGCAGCCCACGACAGCGAAATTCTGTTTGCCTATAAAGGCATTTTTGGTGGGTACCCCGGTATTACCTCGGTAAAGCCTTATTACGAAAAAATCCGGTTGTACTCCGACATTGAGCACCGGGATCTGTGGGAGTACACACTGAACCTGACACCAGACGAAGTGAATCGCCTTATCGCTCACGCGTGGGAAATACGTGACCGCAACTTTGATTACTATTTCTTTGATGAGAACTGCGCCTATCGCCTGCTTGCGCTGATAGACGTCGCCCGGCCGGGCACCAACCTTCTGGGCGAAGTGGGCACTCACGCAATACCCTCTGATACCGTGCGCTGGGTGGTCGACAAACAACTCGTCAGCAGCGTTCACTACCGCCCATCGGCCACAACCTCAGTGGCCTACAGCCTCTCTCGCCTGCCAGACAGCCAGCAAACACTGGCGGCAGCCATAGTTAATGGCTACGTACAGCCCGATGCCCGCGAGGTTCAGGACCTTACACCTCAGGACCGGGCGCACTTGCTGGATGCCACCTACGATTACCTGCGTTATCAGAGTGAGGAAGAAGGCTGGCCCAGGGATATTTCCGCACCGTTATCCTACAAGCTGCTTACCGAGCGCAGCAAAATTGATGGCGTACCCCCTCCCAAAGCACCGCCCGAACCAGCGATTCGCGACGACCAGGGCCACGACACATTCCGGGTCAGCCTGGGCGCTGGCCAGCAGGATCACCGTGAGTTTACCCAACTGACCCTCCGGCCGGCCTATCACGATGTACTCGACCCACCGGATGGCTACCGCAGTGGAGCCCAACTTCAGTTCCTGCGACTGGATGCCCGTTACTACACCGATAATAACGAACTGCAGCTTGAACAGCTTACCGGGGTCGAAATTCGCTCCCTGAGCCCGAGAGATCAGTTTTTCTCGCCGTTATCCTGGCAAGTAGGGTTTGGGGGGCGTCGCTCTGACAACGGCACTCAGCGCATTCTCACCCCTTATCTTGAAGGTGGGACCGGTGGCAGCTGGCTGCTTGCCGGGCAGCTTCAGGCATTTGCTCTGGTAACGGCGGACCTGGAAATCGACGACGACCTGAACCGGGGCTACGATGCAGCCCCGGGCGCCGATATCGGCTTGCTGTACCAGAGTTCCCGCTTCAGCCTGCTTGCCGGAGCCAAAAGCAAAGCC
>CAYUTG010000242.1:0-3942 GCA_964447555.1 uncultured Marinobacter sp. | reverse complement strand
GAGCGGGCTGGTGCGGGTAATTACTTTATTAAGGTCGCGTATGCGCTGCTTGGGCACATGCGCGGGGGGCCGGCCAAAGCTGCGGTGGTTTCCAGTGGTCTCAGTGGTGTTATTTCCGGCTCGTCTATTGCCAACGTTGTAACAACCGGCACCTTTACCATCCCGCTGATGAAACGAGTCGGCTTTCCTGCAGTTAAGGCGGGTGCCATTGAGGTGGCCGCCTCAACCAATGGTCAGTTAACCCCTCCTGTGATGGGCGCCGCGGCTTTCCTGATGGTGGAATATGTTGGTATCTCCTACATCGAAGTTATCAAGCATGCCATCCTGCCGGCACTGATTTCCTATGTGGCGCTGGTGTATATCGTGCATCTTGAAGCCTGCAAAATGAATATGAAGGGTGTAGAGCGGCTGAACCGGCCAACACTTGCCCAGCGGGCCCTGAACTGGGTCGTAATTTTGCTGGGGCTCTGCATTCTCACCTTCGCGGTCTATTACGGTGTCGGCTGGGTTAAAGACTGGCTGGGTGGTGACGCAATCTGGGTTGTCGCACCGGCACTGCTGCTGGCCTATGTGGCACTTGTGGGTTACGCGACCCGCTTTCCGGAGTTGGAGGTGGACGATCCTGAATCGGCTATGGGCGAGTTACCGGAAGTAGGGCCAACTGTAAAAACAGGGCTCTATTTCCTGTTGCCCGTTGTCGTCTTGATCTGGTGTCTGACTGTTGAGCGGTTCTCTCCGCAGTTGTCGGCATTCTGGGCAACGCTGTTCATGATCTTTATCGTGATTACCCAGGGGGCCATCAAGGCGTTTTTCCGCAAGCGGGGAGGATTTATAACGGAGCTGAAACAGGGGGTGGTTGACCTGGCCGGCTCTCTGGTAACCGGTGGCCGGAATATGATCGGCATCGGTGTGGCCACCGCCACGGCAGGCATTGTCGTAGGTACGGTTACCCTGACCGGTATTGGTCTGGTGATGACCCAGTTTGTGGAATACATGTCTGGTGGCAACCTGCTGCTCATGCTGATCTTCACCGCGGTTATCAGTCTTATTCTGGGTATGGGGCTGCCGACAACGGCAAACTATATAGTGGTTTCAACGCTGATGGCTCCGGTTATTGTTACCCTGGGCGCTGCAAATGGCCTTCTGGTGCCACTGATCGCCGTGCACCTGTTTGTGTTTTATTTCGGCATTCTGGCGGATGATACGCCGCCCGTGGGGCTTGCTGCTTATGCGGCAGCGGCGATATCGGGGGGCGATCCCATACGAACGGGGGTGCAGGGGTTCACCTACGATATCCGCACGGCCATCCTGCCGTTTATGTTTATCTTCAACACACAGTTGCTGTTGATCGGGCTGACCGGTTGGTTTGATTTGCTAATCACCATTTTCGGTGCAGTAACCGCCATGCTGGTGTTTGCTGCGGCAACCCAGGGTTTCTGGTTTACTAAAACCCGTTGGTGGGAAACGATTCTGCTGCTGCTGATTACATTCGCCCTGTTCCGGCCCGGATTCTTCTGGGATATGGTGTATCCGGCCACAGAAGAGCGGCCAGGCTCAGAAGTGATGGAGTACGTTGATGCTGTACCTGCAGGAGAGCCCATTGTGCTCCAGGCGTCGGGTATGTCTATTGGTGGCGAGGATGTATCAACCTATCTGCAGCTACCCTTGCCGGAGGCCGATACGCCGAAGCAGCGGCTTGCCGAAGCGGGGCTGGAGGTGTCGCCTGAGGGCGATCACATGGTTGTTGATTTTGTGAACTTTGGCAGTGAGGCTGAAAAGGCTGGTATCAGTTTTGGCTGGACGATCGATAAGGTCCAGGTCGCGAATGACCGGCCTCCGAAGGAGTTGGTGTTTATTCCCGCCCTGATTCTGCTTGGGCTACTCGCCTTTGGGCAACTTCGGAGAAAGGCCAGGGAGGACGCTCAGATGCAGGCTGCCTGACAAAACAGCCTGCCTTCGCTGCTCACGGAAACCCGGCATTAACCTGCCGGGTTTTTTTCTGGTAAACTCCCGCTCGAACCGGCCCGCGGTTTGTATCGTGGCTGCCGTCGCCATGTGATCTCTGGTATAGATCACCGCTGAGTAACCAATTGGAGTGTTTCATGCCCGTCGTAACCTTGCCGGATGGCAGTCATCGTAGTTTTGCAGAAGCCGTAACCGTTCATGATGTTGCCGCCGATATTGGCGCTGGCCTGGCCAAGGCTGCGCTTGCAGGGCGTGTTAATGGCCGCCTGGTGGACACCAGCTACCTCATTGAAGAAGACTCGGACCTGGCGATTGTGACGGACCGTGACAGCGACGGTGTGGATATTATCCGGCACTCTACTGCTCACTTGCTCGCGATGGCCGTGAAAGAGTTGTTTCCGGATGCCCAGGTAACAATCGGCCCGGTGATAGACAATGGCTTCTATTACGATTTTAAATTCGATCGCCCGTTTACCAATGAAGATCTTGAGCGAATCGAAAAGCGCATGGAAGAGCTGGCAAAGCAGGACCTCCCGGTTTCCCGGTCTGTGCTTTCCCGCGACCAGGCTGTCACACTTTTCCGTGAAATGGGTGAAGAATACAAAGTACGGATTATTGAAGATATTCCGGGTGACGAAGACCTGTCCTTCTACCGCCAGGGCGACTTCATTGACCTGTGCCGTGGCCCTCACGTGCCCAGCACCGGCAAGCTGAAAGCGTTCAGGCTTACCAAAGTAGCTGGCGCCTATTGGCGCGGCGATACCAGTAATGAGCAGTTGCAGCGTGTGTATGGTACGGCCTGGGGCAACAAAAAAGACCTCAAAGCCTATCTGCACCGTATGGAAGAGGCAGAAAAGCGGGATCACCGGAAAATCGGTAAAAAACTGAATCTTTTCCACATGCAGGAAGAAGCGCCGGGCATGGTGTTCTGGCATCCGGCAGGGTGGTCGTTGTATCAGGAAATTGAGCAGTACATGCGTGGCATGCTACATACCCACGGCTATAAAGAGATCAAAACGCCGCAAGTGGTATCGCGTGTTCTCTGGGAGAAATCCGGGCACTGGGACAAGTTTCACGATGACATGTTTACCACCGAATCGGAAAAGCACGATTTCGCGATCAAACCCATGAACTGTCCCTGTCACATTCAGGTGTTCAATCAGGGGCTCAAGAGTTATAAAGACTTGCCGCTTCGCCTGGCAGAGTTTGGCTCATGCCACAGGAATGAGGCATCCGGCGCGCTGCACGGGTTGATGCGGGTTCGGGGCTTTACCCAGGATGATGCCCACATTTTCTGCGAAGAAGACGCTATTCAGGAAGAGGTGTCGCACTTTATTGACCTTCTGCACGAGGTTTATAAGGATTTTGGTTTTGATCAGATTCTGTACAAACTGTCCACCCGCCCGGAAAAGCGGGTTGGCTCCGATGAAGTATGGGACAAAGCCGAAGCTGCACTGGAAGAGGCGTTGAACCGCGAGGGCGTAGATTGGGAGTTGCTGCCGGGTGAGGGCGCATTTTATGGGCCAAAAATTGAGTTTTCACTGAAAGACTGTATCGGACGGGTATGGCAATGTGGCACTATTCAGGTGGATTTCTCAATGCCTGGTCGCCTGGGTGCACAGTATGTGGCGGATAACTCCGAGCGGAAAACGCCGGTTATGTTGCACAGGGCCGTGTTGGGCTCTTTTGAACGCTTTATCGGAATTTTGATTGAGGAATATGAAGGCGCGTTTCCAACCTGGCTGGCACCCACTCAGGTTGCGATCCTCAATATCACGGATAATCAGCGTGAATACTGTCAGAATCTGGCAAAAAAACTCGATTCTTTGAGCTTCAGGGTTAATGCTGACTTGAGAAACGAGAAGATCGGCTTTAAAATTCGCGAGCATACTCTTAACAAAGTTCCCTATCTCGCCGTTGTTGGCGACAAAGAAGTCGAAAACAACGCGGTGGCGGTAAGAACCCGCAAAGGTGAAG
>CAYUTG010000241.1:0-3956 GCA_964447555.1 uncultured Marinobacter sp. | reverse complement strand
AGGAAAGTTATCTATGTCTACTGTTACCGGCAACGTAAAGTTCTTCAACGAAGCTAAAGGTTTTGGTTTTATTACCCGTGAAGGCGGCCCGGACGTATTTGTTCACTACAGCGCTATTCAAGGCGGTGGTTTCAAAACTCTGGCTGAAGGCCAGGAAGTTGAATTCACCGTAACTCAGGGCCAGAAAGGTCCTCAGGCGGAGAACGTGGTTGCTCTGTAAATAACAGACCAGCACACAGTAAAAAGGCAGCTCCGGCTGCCTTTTTTATTGGGAAAGTGACAAACCAGACACTTCATAACCATAACACCCCCCATCCCCGAATACGTCAAAGCAGCCTGCCCCCTCCTACCCCACACATAAACCAAACGCATAACCTATTTTCTACTCCTATAAAATGATCTAAAGCAAGACTTGCTATCGCCGCGCTAGTCAGCTTCATTTATGGTAGCGGCCAAGTCAGCATACGCGCCTGCACACTCTGCCTGTATACGAGTGGCCAGCGGGCCCCGGAAGCAGCGACTTTCTGCTTCCGGGGCCACTTACATTTTTCCATCCGAGGTAAGCCATACGGGCCACTTCATTTCACGGGGTAGTATTCGCTACAGCATTAACATATATTTATATTATATCTTTGCACCAAAGGACTGCTCATGACACCAACCATTGCCATCCTTCTCATAATCACCTTTTTGTTATCGACGGTGGGCCTGTTGTTGCTCATCTGGTCAATAGCAAACAATCAGTTCAGCCATGGGCAGGAGGCTGCACGCACCATCTTCTCATCGGGCGAAGAAGGTATTGGTGAAGACCCTGCTGAAAAGTCGACCGAGGCGCTGACAAACACCCCAGACCCCGAACTTCTGGCCCGGCACCAGGCGGACCTGTCATCCCGAAAAGCCGCCCTGTCGTGGATAACCTCTGCTGTTTTCTGGATCATCGTCGGTTCATTTTATGGTTTGTTGTCGTCCACCAAAATGCACATGCCCGAGTTGCTGGGTGGCAGCGAGTGGTTCACCTTTGGCCGTATTCGCCCGATGCACCTGAATGCCGTTACCTACGGCTGGGCATCCATGGCCGGCATTGGCATTGCTCTGTTTCTGATTCCGCGATTGTTCAAAACACCCCTGGTTGGTAGCAAGTACGCCATTTTAGGCAGTGTTATCTGGAACATCGGTCTGGTTCTTGGCCTCGGCGCCATCAACCTGGGCCTGTCAGACGGGAAAGAATGGCTGGAATTTCCGTGGGAAGTCGACATTCTCTTCGTAATTGGCGGGGCTCTGTGTGCCGCGCCCTTATTGCTGACTGCAAAAAACCGCACCGTGTCTCACCTGTACGTAACCAGTTGGTACCTGTTAGCAGCACTTGTCTGGTTCCCGATTCTGTTCTTCATCGCCAATATGCCATTCACCTTCCCAGGGGCATCCGGTGTTACCGTTAACTGGTGGTTTGCCCACAACGTATTAGGCCTGTGGGTCACACCGCTGGGCATCGGTATTGCTTACTACATGATCCCGAAAATCCTCGGGCGCCCGATCATCTCCTACCAACTGTCTCTGATCGGCTTCTGGTCACTGGCCCTGTTTTATAGCCAGGTGGGTATTCACCACATAATCGGTGGCCCTGTTCCAACCTGGCTGGTCACTCTGTCTATTGTTCACAGTGTAATGATGTCCATTCCGGTAATCACCGTAGCCATTAACCACCACGGCACCATGATGGGCGGCTTTGGGCGCCTGAAAGACTCCCCTACCCTTCGCTTTGTCTGGATTGGTTCACTGATGTACACCGTCTCCTCCTTGCAGGGTTCCATGGAAGCACTGCGAAGCGTTAACGTTATTACTCACTTCACTCACTACACCGTTGCTCACGCGCACCTTGGTATGTATGCGTTCCTGAGCTTCATCCTGTTTGGTGCCATCTACTTCGTTATGCCCCGGCTGATGAACTGGGAATGGCCGTGGCGACGCCTGATCAGCCTGCACTTCTGGCTGGTCAGTATCGGCATTCTGATTTACGTACTGTCACTGACCATTGCCGGCTGGAAGCAAGGCCTTGATCTGCTGACCGCTGACACGCCCTTTATGGACATTGTACGCATGACCATTCCCTATCTGGAGGCACGCACTATTGGCGGCAGCCTGATGACTCTGGGGCATATTGTCTTTGCGGTTCATTTCGTGGCGATGTTGATGCGCCGTGGAGAAAGCAGAGACCAGCCCACACTCTTCCGCCCTGTTAAGAAGGAGATGATTCGATGAAACGTGCACTTGCGATTATGGTCGGCTCAGCTCTGATTCTTTTACTGGCGATGCTGACCCTTGTAGTTATGCCGTACATACAGCTTTCATCGGAGGAAGTGCCTGACGGCCTGAAGCCTTATACCGCTCAGGAGCTTGAGGGACGCCAGGTGTACATTGCCAATGGCTGCGTTTACTGCCACAGCCAACAACCCCGCGACCCGTCTTTTGCCACCGGTGACCGGGATCGCGGCTGGGGCCGCCCCTCCGTGCCGGGAGACTACAAGTACGACAAGCCCCACCTGATGGGAACCATGCGTACCGGCCCGGACCTCTTCAACGTCGGCGCGCGCCTTCCCAGTATGGACTGGCAGTTGCTCCACCTGTACAACCCGCGGGTAGTGCCAGGCAGCATCATGCCCTCCTACCGCTTCCTGTTTAAAGTTGTCGACAAAGTAGAGGAAGGTGATAAGGAAATTCACCCAGGCAAAGGGTTTGGCCCTGAAACCGGCCATGTGGTTGCTACTGATAAGGCACTGGCACTCGCCAAATACCTTCTGGCGCTCGACCACACGTACCCGGCACCGACGCTACCACAACCTGACACCGAGAAGGAGTAACAGCCGCCGTGACGTCAAATCATAAACCCGCACAGCAGCGAGAAAACCCAGAACCGGCAGAAGGCTCCGTCAAGACTCCAAAACTGGTACTTGCATGGATAGCCATCCTGATTGTCTGGGGTGTTGGCTACTACGCCTGGCAAATCGGCAAGCCGTTACTGGGTGGCGACAGCAGAACCCCTGTGGAAGTCACCAGCCAGAATACCGGCGGCCACACTCAAAGTACCGAAGCCACCAGTGACACCAAGGTGTCTGACAAAACTGAAAGTTCCGGCACCACTGAAGCAACCGTAAGCAGCCAGAACACAGAGACCACGGCAAGTACTGAAAGCACCGGAAACCCGGAGGATACTGAAAATGCCGAAGCGGCCGGAAGCACCGAAGTAGCCCAAACCGGGCAGGAAGCCAGCCCGGATGGTAAAGCTATTTTCAGTGCCCAGTGCTCAGCCTGTCACCAGGGTTCCGGGCAGGGCATACCCGGTGCATTCCCCCCACTGTCTGGCAGCCAATGGGCCGATGCTGAAGACCCGAACCTGCCCCTGGCCATTGTTCACGATGGCCTTAAAGGGGAAATCACGGTGGCGGGCAACACCTTTAATGGTGTAATGCCGACATTCAAGGGCACACTGTCTTCCGCCGAGATAGCCGCCGTACTGACTTACGTTCGCCAGGCCTGGGGCAATAATGCCGAAGCGATTGATGTCTCTACCGTGGAGAAACACAATGAGACCTACGGTGACCGGGGCCCCTGGACAGTCGACGAGCTGAAACAAACCTTCAAGACGCCGTAACATGAACACCGCCGCTGCCATGCCTGCCCTGCCAACTGAACAGGAAAGCGTTCTGTTTGTGGAGGGCATGCATTGCGGCAGCTGTGCAGCGGCGGTGGAGATGCAACTTAAACGACACCCGGGCGTTATCAACGCATCGGTCAGTTTTGCAGCAGACACCGCAATGGTGCGCTGGAATACAGAACAAACATCACTTCCCGGGCTGCAAAAAGCCGTTTCCCGGTTGGGCTACCAGCTCCACACATCCGAATCTGAACAGACAGAACGCACCGCAACAACCATACGCAAACGCCTGCAATGGCGGCTT
>CAYUTG010000240.1:0-3969 GCA_964447555.1 uncultured Marinobacter sp. | reverse complement strand
AGCGCGAACAAACCGGCAAAGACCACAGCTTCAATGTCACCGGTACTCTGCACCTGAAAGCCGGCACCGCCTGGCTCAGCGATTCCGGTACCGAACTGCACATCAAAGCCGGACAAAAAGCCGTGATTGAAGCCGGCGCTGAGATCACCCTGAAAGCCGGCGGCAGCTTCGTAAAGATCGATCCCAGCGGCGTGGCCATGGGGGGCGCGAGTATCAAGATGAATGCCGGAGGCGCTGCGGGTAAGGGGAGTGGGCAGAAGGTGCAGGTGCCGGAGATGCCGGGGGTGGTGACGGCCAACGGTGGTTTTGTTGCGCCGGTTGAGTTGGCGGAAGTAGGGCAGAGGGTGAGTGCTGGTCCTGATGCATTGCTAGAAGCCAGGCCGCTGGGTGATCCGGATAAGACCATCGCCCTGATGGAATTGGCTGCAACTGAAGGATTGGCGGTTGTTGATAAGTGCATGAAGCAAAGTGATGGTAGTTGCCCTCTGGAGCACTGCCCCTGCCGTGAGGCGGGTTAGCCTATGTTGACTCCGGAACATATAAGGCAACTACGGCCCTCAAATCAGGATGCAGCAGTATGGTACGTAGTGCTCGAAGGCGCCCACCCGCAATTCGACATTCTGAGATTACTTTATGAATTTGAAAGCAATCCGGAGTGGTTGCCCATTTTCCAATCAGTCCATTATGAACCGGTTCAGAAGGCGGGGCCGGTCCTCTTTAAACCGGAAAACCCAGAGAATTGGCTCCAGCATTGGCAGGAACAATATCCGGAATTGCCCGGCAGCATGCTGCTGTCTTCGGTACCTATGGCTACAGTTTGCCGTCATCTTGAAAGCCTGGCGTCTGTTCGCCTGGAGAACCAGCGCGAAGCTCTGTTCCGTTTTTACGATTCATGGATTATGAGTGCTCTGTATCCGGTGTTAAATAACGCAGAGCGCCAAAATCTGGATGGACCTGGGCTCAGGTGGCTTTGGTGCACAGGCGGGGCGTTAACATTGAGTGATGAGTCGGAAGTGGTGCCTATAAAAACTCGCGTCCCTGATGCGCCTCCCTGGCTAACACTGGATGAAAAAAAGGTAGGTGCTATCAGGCAAGGGATAGTATCCAAAAGGAATTGGGAGTTAGGTAGCAATGAGTGATGTTTGTATTTCAGCAGGGGGAGCCTGCGATAAGCCAAAAGCGTTATGGGTAGAGGTTGCAGGCAAAGGCATTGAGTCGGCGCATAAACTGGTTCTGGAGAAAAACAACAAGGTAGTCAAAAATTTAGCGCTGGAACAACGTAAAGACCATCAGCTGTACTCCTGCGATTATGATGTGAATGAGGCAGGGCGCTTTGATCATACGCTGACACTGCAACTCGAGAGGGTAGGTGGTGGCTCTATCCGATTACCTTTGCTGGATGCACCGAACGCCAGCGCCAAGTCCGCAAGAACCCAGCCTAACTTACTTTTTCCGATTTTTCCGGTTGCACAATTGCCTCACACGGCTGGCGAGGCTCAGCAAGCGCTATTGCGGCCGGGCTTCATCTACGTTTTCTGGAAAGGGATTCTCTGGCGGGAGCTGCAAAACAACAGCTCCGGCAAAATGAGCGATGTTGATCTTGCTTACTGGCGAGAAGCTCGAAAAGCCGACAACGACATCAATTTTGATGAGCGTGCAGCAGAAGGCGCGGAACTCGACACTCTGTGGGTGCCCGCCCGGTTTGAACAAGCTGCCGGTGCCAAGTGGACGATTGGGGACATAGAAATAGCGTGGTCGGAGGTGCAATGGAGTTGGGAATACATTGAATCCCTGGAATCTGGCCGAAATATTTTGGATTTGCCTGAATACTATAAAGAACTAACGGGTATTCCGGCTTACGGGAAAGGTTTGGCAGAACCCGAAATAAAAGAACGACGAACGGATAGGTGCACTAATCTTTCGAGCTTGCGTACTTATGACCACCGTGCACGTTTTGGTGAGTCAGCTTTGTCTACCCAGAGTTGGCTGCCTGTAAGCGCTTTACCTCCGTCCAGAACCCGAGAACCTGGGCGGGAATGCCAGGCCGCGGATCCCTTCCAGGTTACAAGCACTCTGGATGGGTCGGGCCTAGCGGCGGAATCTGCCAGTCGATTGCAGGCATTGCGCACAGAACTGGAAGCACTTGAGGGCTACACGTGCAAAGTTCACGAGACGATTGATTTTGCCAAAGGCCTGTCCGAGTGGGTACGTGAGACCTTGCAGAAAATGGGGCAGGCAGATACGGACAAGTCCCCCAAGGGCCTGTTCTCCGAGACTATAGAATCTGATACTGAATCAGCTCGACGGGCATTACTTGAAATCGTAGAAGGCGCTTTGACTCAGGCGCCCGCCGAAAAGGATCAGCTTGAAGCAGTTCGCAGCAGTGCCATCGCCGCTGTCCCGGTACCAGATGTTATGTTCGATCTGGCGTGGCTGACCAAGCAATCGAGTCTCGACCTGAACTATTTGTCTACGCTCGTTGAGTCAACGCAAAAGCACCCTCACTTTAAAAGCGCCATGTTATTACATTCGGCGCTGTTTGATTATCGTGCCCATAAGCGGGGGCCATTTGACAGCTATAAAAGCAGTGTCGACATCAATAAACTGGATGAGGCGCTCCGTACTTCCGATCGCGCGGATAGCCGTCATGCATTTTACGCTCTGATCGAAAGGCGTGTTCAGTTACTCGATGCTTCTCACACCGTAGCTGTATTCAATGATAGTTTTGCCTTGAACGGAATCCGCAGTCTGCTTGGCCAATACACAATGAATCAGGTTCTGGTTCATCTTGAGCATTCCGTATTTACGTTCGATACCCTCGCCGGTCAAGCAGCGAGGAATCAGGAGCAGCTTCGTGATGAGAGCGGTGCACGGTTTATAGTCAACCTGAGCACGTCGAAAGCGAAGTTGTCGAGATTTCTGGAATTTGATTCAGAGGTTATCTCTCTGGAAAGTGACCTGCCGGATACCCTTGAACCAGAGCAGAACGATGGCTCTGGTCGGCCCCGGCTTTCCCTGTTACGCGATTTGCAGATGACAACATCAGCCCCAGACGATATACCGGACGGTCTTAAAGACGCTTACTCTCTAGCCGAAGCCGAGCGGGAACAGGTGGCCTCGAACATGGCTGCGTTGGGAGACTCGAAACTGACTCAATGGGTGGGCGCTTCTTACACAAGCCAGGGACAGCTTGTTGCTGATGTAACAAGTGAGTTTTACCGTATGACTCAGGCGGCCTTGTTAAGGCTTGCTTCGGAAAGTGGTGTTTCGAAACATAAAGACAGTATTCAGGTTGCGGCAAAGCTTATGAAAGCGGGCAACCCGTTTTTCCGAACCCTGAGACTGACCCATGGAAATCCCTGGATGAACAATCCGAACCCTGAGCGAGTTGCCATTGGGCTGCGTTTGGGAAGTGAAAGGCAGCTAGCCACAGGCGTGGGCTCATATTCTGATGAGACGATTAACGCAGGCCTTCGCGCCGCTGGGAACGGTGAGATGTTAAGGCCGAAAGGCGGCGTGCCTAATCGGGTTGGGCCAGGCATGGAGGCAAATTATGCACTCATCAAAACCCAGAATGGCCAGGTTCTCGCAAACTCAACCTCAATAGCCGGGCATGGTGGGGCTTTGCCAAAAATCACGCTTGAAGCTGAGCTGTTTACGGTGGACCGCAATAGTATGGCGGCGAGGTATTCACAGAAGATCCAGAACCGCTCCGCCAATGCACTGATGCGTTGGGCTCCGCCTGGGATGTTGGGGGTGTTTGCTTGGAATGTGGTTTCTGCAACTGATGCTTTTCAAAGTGCAATGAAGTCTGGAGACCCGAACTCGATTGTAAAGAGTTCGGTGGCATTAGTTTACGGAGTTACGAATTTGCTTTATTGGCTCGGTCATATTGCCGAGGCAAGTAATCTTGCCCATGAAACCCGGTTGTCGTGGTTGACGAAAGTCCGTGTTGATGTGAATAAGATT
>CAYUTG010000239.1:0-4034 GCA_964447555.1 uncultured Marinobacter sp. | reverse complement strand
ACCAATCAGGATGCCGATGGCCGCTGTAATCCAGATAGATGCTGCTGTGGTCAGCCCCCGTACGGATAACCCCTCTTTGAAGATAACCCCGGCACCCAGAAAGCCAATGCCCGTCATGATTCCCTGGGCCATGCGGGTAGGGTCGGTGCGTACGGTGTCGATGGCGACTCCCGGTAGCCATTTCCATTGATACAGGGTGACCAACATGAGCATGCTGGACGCCAGGCAAACCAGAGCGTGGGTGCGAAAACCGGCTGGCCGGCCGTGAAAACTCCTTTCAATGCCAATAATGCCACCCGCAAAAAGTGCTCCAGTCAGGTGGAGGGTAATTGCCAGGAAATTGGTGTCCATAGTCTCTTGCCTTAGAAACGAATGTGTCTGGGTTTAGCTTAGTTTACGAAGTGGCCATTGTGGATATTGTGGTCTGACAACAGCTTACTTCAGCATTCAGTTAAAACCATTACGCATTAACCGGCGTAACATCCGGCACCGTTATCTGGTACAAATGCATTGAAACGATTTTTTCCCAAGAAGGAGAATATGATGAGTGATTCCAGCTACATCCCCCCGAAAGTCTGGAGGTGGGATTCGGCGAGTGGTGGTGCCTTTGCCAATATTAATCGCCCGATTGCCGGGGCAACGCATGACAAGGAGTTGCCGAAGGGAGATAACCCTTTGCAGCTCTATTCGCTGGCGACACCAAACGGTGTAAAAGTCACGGTTATGCTGGAAGAATTGCTGGAGTTGGGCATTCATGAAGCCGAGTACGATGCGTACCCGATCCGCATTACGGAAGGCGATCAGTTTGGTAGTGGTTTTGTCGGGGTTAACCCGAACTCAAAAATACCTGCCCTGCTGGATAATAGCGTTAATCCGGCCATTCGTGTCTTTGAATCCGGGTCTATTCTGCTCTATCTTGCTGAAAAATTTGGCGCATTCCTGCCTAAAGATGTGGCCGGGCGTACAGAAACGATGAACTGGCTGTTCTGGCAAATGGGCAGTGCGCCTATGCTTGGGGGTGGTTTCGGGCATTTTTATGCCTATGCGCCCGAAAAGCTTGAGTACCCGATCAACCGGTACGCGATGGAGGTTAAGCGCCAGCTTGATGTGCTTGACCGTCAGCTTTCAAACCACAGGTACATAGCCGGAGACGAGTACACCATTGCAGATATGGCGATCTGGCCATGGTATGGCGCGCTGGTTGTAAACAAGGTGTACGAGGCGGCGGAGTTCCTGGAAACCCACACCTACAAGAACGTTTTACGCTGGACAAACGAGCTGGCGGAGCGGCCCGCGGTAAGGCGGGGCCGTATGGTGAACCGGACCTGGGGTGCCCCCGAAGGGCAACTGCACGAACGCCATAGCCCGGATGATTTTGTGAACAATACGGAAGATAAGCGGGCCTTATAAAGCCTGCTTGGGCCGCCGGTCGCCTTCCATGATCTTGGCAACGAACACGGATTTTCCGTAGGTTTCGAACGACCATTTCATGGTATCGGACAGTACGGCCATAACGTCATCGTATTCCCCGAAGATGTCCGTACTCATGCGGCCGGCGTGAACTTCCAGCCCCGTTTTTTCAAGGCGGGCAATAAGGTCCCATATCGGCTGTTTGTAGTCGTCTTTCAGGGGATAACAGCTGAGTTGTACAGAAAGGTACATAATTGCCTCCGTCAGAAAGGTTGTCTTCAGGTGTATGGTACGCCGAATGGTGGTGGTAACGCTAAGTCTGCCTGAGTGTGGCCTGGGGCAGGTTGTCCGGTTGCATGGCAGGGGGGCTGCACCTGCGCTCAACACCTCGTTTCCGGCGCTCAGATACGCTATGATAGCCGGTCATTTTAACAGATGCGCATTGTCAGCCTGTCTCGGGCTTTGTCAGAAGTTTTCCTGCGCATCTGCTTTCCCGGATTTCAGTTAAGGAAAGGCTTCCATGGAGCATACTTATCGTCTTGTGATTTCCTGTCCTGATCGGGTAGGAATTGTTGCCAAGGTGAGTAATTTTTTGTCCACCTACAATGGCTGGATTACCGAGGCGAGTCACCACTCAGATACGCACTCTGGCTGGTTTTTCATGCGGCACGAAATCAAGGCCAGTTCAATTCCGTTTGATCTGGATCAGTTCCGTGCGTCGTTTGAGCCCATTGCCCGCGAATTTGGCATGAACTGGCACGTTGCCGATTCAGCTCAGCCCAAAAAGGTTGTCCTGATGTGCAGTAAGGACTCCCACTGTGTTGCTGATTTGCTGTATCGCTGGCATACCCGTGAAATGAATGCACAGGTTGTTGCGGTGATTTCCAATCATGACGATTTGCGGCGCAGGGTTGAGTGGTACGACGTGCCGTATCATCACATACCGGTTGGCAAAGACAATAAAGCTGAAGCTTTTTCCCAGGTGGATGAATTACTTCAGCAATACGAGGCAGATGTGGTTGTTCTGGCCAGGTATATGCAGATTCTCCCGCCCGATCTATGCGAGAAGTACGCTGGAAAGGTGATCAATATTCACCACAGCTTCCTGCCGTCGTTCGCAGGTGCCCGCCCTTATCACCAGGCTTACAACCGTGGTGTGAAGCTGATCGGGGCCACGTGTCACTATGTAACTGAAGATCTGGATAAAGGCCCGATCATTGAGCAGGATGTTATCCGGATTTCTCACAGTGATTCCATTGACGACATGGTGCGCCTTGGCAGAGACGTTGAAAAGAATGTTTTGGCCCGGGGTTTGCGGTCACACGTTGAAGACCGGGTGATTACCTATGAAAACAAGACGGTTGTATTTGATTAAGGCTACCTGCAGGTGCCCGGTAAGGGCACGATTGTGGTAGACTTCGCCGCTTGTTGAAGAATAACTATGGGGCCGGGAAACGTCCCCGACACGACTTCCAGATAACGTAAAGGAACCTTTCTCGATGGGTGAGTTAGCCAAAGAGATCCTGCCGGTCAGTATTGAAGATGAGTTAAAACAGTCCTACCTCGACTACGCCATGAGCGTTATCGTTGGTCGGGCACTGCCGGATGTAAGGGATGGCCTTAAGCCAGTACATCGTCGCGTTCTGTTCGCCATGTCTGAACTGAACAACGACTGGAACAAGGCGTATAAGAAATCTGCCCGCGTGGTTGGTGACGTTATTGGTAAATATCACCCCCATGGCGATTCCGCGGTATACGACACCATTGTTCGTATGGCGCAGCCGTTCTCTTTGCGTTATCCACTGGTGGATGGCCAGGGTAACTTCGGTTCGATTGACGGTGATAACGCGGCAGCCATGCGTTACACCGAAATTCGCATGAAGAAGATGGCGCACTCGCTGCTGGCGGATCTCGAGAAGGAAACGGTCGATTTCGTCGATAACTACGACGGCACTGAGCGTATTCCTGAAGTGCTGCCCACCCGCGTTCCCAATCTTCTGGTTAACGGTTCGTCTGGTATTGCCGTGGGCATGGCAACCAACATCCCTCCGCACAACCTGACGGAGGTGGTAAATGGGTGCCTTGCGCTGATCGATAACCCGGATCTGACGGTAGATGAACTGATGTCCTTCATTCCCGGCCCGGACTTTCCGACCGAGGGCATTATCAACGGGCGTGCTGGTATTGTTGAGGCTTACCGGACCGGCCGGGGCCGGATCTACATCCGGGCTCGCCACGAAATTGAACACGATAAAAAATCCAATCGCGATGCGATCATCATTACGGAGCTTCCGTATCAGCTGAACAAAGCGAAGCTGATCGAGAAAATTGCAGATCTGGTCAAGGAAAAGCGGCTGGAAGGCATTACCGAGCTGCGGGACGAGTCAAACAAAGAAGGCATTCGCGTGGTTATTGAGCTGCGCCGGGGCGAGAACCCGGATGTGGTTGTTAATAATCTGTTTGCCCACACCCAGTTACAGACGGTATTCGGCATTAACATGGTTGCGCTGATTAATGGCGAGCCCAAGACGCTGAACCTGAAGGAAATGCTGGATGCGTTTGTGCGCCACCGCCGGGAAGTTGTTACCCGCCGTACCATTTATGAGCTGAGAAAAGCGCGCGAG
>CAYUTG010000238.1:0-4068 GCA_964447555.1 uncultured Marinobacter sp. | reverse complement strand
GGCCAATGATAAAGAACGCGCTCGGCGGCAGCAGAAGCAAACCGTTGGTAACGTACCAGCCACCATCGCTAACCGGGCTCAGAACGGTATATCCGAACAGCGAACCGGACCCGAACAACTCACGCCAGAAAGCAACAAACATGAGCATAACGGAATAGCCCAGACCATTACCGATACCATCAAGGAAGCTGAGCCAGGGACCATTTTGCATGGCGAACCCTTCAGCACGGCCCATCACGATGCAGTTAGTGATAATCAGACCAACAAACACCGACAACTGCTTACTGATTTCGTACGCGTAAGCTTTCAGCAACTGGTCGACCACAATAACCAGTGACGCGATAATCGTCATCTGGGCAATGATGCGGATACTGCCAGGAATCTGGGCGCGCACAAGTGACACGGCCAGGTTAGAAAATGCAGTAACGGCAATTACCGAAACACACATAACAATACTGACGCTCATGCTGCCAGTGACTGCCAGTGCGGAGCATATACCCAGAATCTGCAGTGCGATCGGGTTATTACTGAAAACAGGTTCGAGAAGAACCTTTCTGGCTGATAATTCGGCCATATCAAACCTCCCCTTGGCGCAGTTTTTCCAGGTACGTCGCGAAGCCACGAGTACCCAGCCAGTAGTCCACCAGGTGCTCAACACCGCGACTGGTCAGTGTCGCCCCGGACAGCGCATCAACCTTATGCTCCGGATTTTTGGTCCCGGCATCTACTCCGCCTTTCACCAACTTGATTTTCGGCTCTGTCTTGTCTTCATCATAGACAAGCTTACCCTGCCACTGGGACTTCCAGCGGGGATTGTCCACTTCACCACCGAGCCCGGGTGTTTCAGCATGCTGATAAAAGCCCAACCCCTGAATGGTATTGGCATCGCCTTCCAGGCAGACAAAACCATACAGGGTAGACCAGAGGCCATACCCGTGAATCGGCAGTACCACCTTCTCAAGCTTGTCGCCATCACGCAATACGAACACCCTGGCGATGTCCGGGCGGCGTTTGATGCCGGCTTCATCTTTATCTGACGGAATGGCCGTAGACAGTTTCGGGTCTGAGGCGGCTTTGTACATGTCGTACTTCATGGGGTCTTTCACACCCACATAAGACGGCTCAACGTACTCACCCGTGTCAAGGTTAACCAGGCGCACTTCGAACTGGGAAAACACGTCCTCAACCTGATCGGCTGTGGCAGCCGCCGGCAGCATGTCGGCTGCCGCAAGGATGTTGGTTTTCATATTCAGCGCCTGGTTCTTTTCCTGCTCCGGCTTCAGCATAACCGCCGCAGTGGATACGATAACCGAGAAAAACACGCTCAATACAAGTGCAACAATAATCGTTCTGGAGACAGTTTCCTGAGCTTTAGCCACGAGCGAGCCTCCGTTTGATATTTGCCTGAACCACATAGTGGTCGATCAGCGGTGCAAAAAGGTTGGCAAACAGAATCGCCAGCATAATGCCCTCCGGAAATGCCGGGTTAACAACACGGATCAATACCGTCATTACCCCGACCAGTATGCCAAACCACCAACGGCCAGTGTCTGTCATCGAAGCCGATACCGGATCAGTCGCCATGAACATCATGCCGAATGCAAAGCCACCCATAACCAGATGCCAGTAGGCAGGCACGGCGAACATCGGGTTGGTTTCAGAACCGATAGCATTAAACAGGAACGATGTTGCGATCATGCCAATCAGCACACCACCCACAATGCGATAGGAAGCGATTTTCATCACCAGAAGAATCAGCCCGCTGAGCAGCACCAGCAGTGTGGAGGTTTCACCTACGGACCCCTGAATGGTGCCAATAAATGCGTTCATCCAGCCAATATGCTGATCCAGTGCTTCTGTACCGCCACTGGCCGCCCAGCTCAGTGCAGTCGCACCACTGAAGCCATCAACCGCTGTCCAGATGGAATCACCGGAAATCTGCGCAGGGTAGGCAAAGTACAGGAAGGCCCGGCCGGTCAGTGCGGGGTTCAGGAAGTTTTTCCCGGTTCCGCCAAATATTTCCTTGCCGATCACCACACCAAAGCTGATACCCAGTGCTACCTGCCAAAGGGGGATCGTCGGCGGGCAGATCAGGGCAAACAGAATAGAGGTAACAAAGAAGCCTTCGTTGATCTCATGCTTGCGCACGGTGGCGAATAGCACTTCCCAGAAGCCACCAACCACAAAGGTCACAAAATAAATGGGCACGAAATACGCGGCACCATAGATTATGTTATCCCAGATTCCGGCTCCGGCTCCGGTTACCGCAAATGCCTGAATAAAGGCCGCCCGCAGCGCCCCATCGGCAACCATGGCATCCGGTGTCGTCGCCAGAAAACTGTTGGCCTGAAACCCGATATTCCACATGCCGAAAAACATGCCGGGGAACGAGCACAGCCAGACCGTAATCATAATGCGCTTCAGGTCAATGCCATCACGCACATGAGAGGTTGTAGACGTTACCGACGCGGGGGAATAGAAAATCGTATCTACGGCTTCGTAAAGCGCATACCAGCGCTCGTACTTGCCGCCTTTTTCAAAATGATGCTCGATACCATCGAGAAACTGCCTGATAGCTGCCATGTTAGCCCTCAATCTCGATTCGGGTCAGGTTCTCACGGAGAATCGGACCATATTCATATTTACCCGGACATACGAAGGTGCACAGGGCAAGATCTTCTTCATCCAGTTCCAGAGCACCGAGCTTTTGAGACATTTCGGTGTCTCCTACGATCAGCGAACGAAGCAGCTGTGTTGGCAGAATATCCAGAGGCATTACCTGCTCATAACTGCCCGTAGGCACCATCGCCCGTTCACTGCCGTTGGTTGTGGTTGTGAAGTCGAACTGCTTTTTGCCGGTCAGCTTGGACAGATAGATATTCAGCGCTGAAAATTTATTGGTGCCGGCAGCCAGATAACCCATAAATTCGCGTTTGGTGCCTTCTTCCAGCAAAGATACCTGGTTGGCGAAGCGCCCGAGATAGGCACAGGGGCCATCGGCCCGGCGGCCACCGAACACAGACCCGGAAATCATCCGGACATCACAATCTGCCGCCATTTCGCCTTCCAGCAACTCTGGCAGGCACGCGCCTAACCGGGTACGCACCAGGCGGGGCTTCAGGGCCTTGGGCCCACCAAGAGCCACAATGCGCTCAACCGGCAGTTCACCGCGTTCAAACAGCAGGCCAATGTCGATAACATCCTGGTAGTTAATGCTCCAGACCGTTTTGCTGGCAGATACGGGATCCAGATAATGAATGTGGGTACCCACGTTACCGGCCGGGTGTACGCCCTCAAACTGTTGAACCTCAATACGATCGGATTTCGGAACAGCAACATCAGAACCGGGCTTACCAGTAACAAACACCTTGCCTGTAGTCAGTCTGGAGATAACAGAGAGGCCTTTTTCAAACGCCTTACTGTTTTCGCCAATAATAACAACAGGGTCCGCAGCCAGCGGATTGGTATCCATTACCGAAACAAAGATGGAATTGGGAGCGGTGTCGATCGCAGGCACTTTGCTGTATGGGCGCGTTCTGAACGCTGTCCACAATCCGGACTCCACCAGATTGTCGACCACCTGCTGGCGCTCCAGGCTGGCAAGATCTGCATCGTTAAAGCGGGCAAAGGTTTCAGCATCGTCGCCATCAACTTCAATGACCACAGATTGAAACACACGACGCTCACCCCGGTTTATTTCTTTCACCACACCGGCAGCCGGTGAGGTATAACGAACGCCTTCAGTCTTCTTGTCCGTGAACAGCAGCGTGCCGCGTTTGACACGGTCCCCTTCTTTTACAGCCATCGTCGGCTTCATGCCGTTATAGTCAAAACCAATTAACGCCACATGGCGAACGGGTTTGCCATCCGTAATGGTCTGTTCAGGAGCGCCGCTGATGGGAAGATCCAGGCCTTTCTTGATCTTAATCATTAGCCTCATCCAATCATCAGAAACAATTCTATGGATTTTCACGTCTGGCTCTCGCCATCGTAATTCTTTCTGGTTGGTACCGGGCCGACCCCAAAAGAGAGAATGCCGAATGCGCTTAAAACGCATTCCGATTTCCA
>CAYUTG010000237.1:0-4097 GCA_964447555.1 uncultured Marinobacter sp. | reverse complement strand
TTTGTGCCGATTTTTTTATTTACACCATTTAAAAAAACACCCCACCCCCCCGCCGGACTCCCAAGCCTGATTTTTCAGCAGACTCCCAAAGCCCCTTGCAGAATTAGCCACCAGACCCAAATACAGTTATAACCCCAGACAACACAGGAACTCACTATGACACCAAAGCCCGATACACACAGCAAACTGTTTGGTTACCTGCTCTGGATTTTCGGATTCCTGGGTTCTCACCGTTTTTATTACGGAAAGCCGGTGACCGGCACCATCTGGTTTTTCACCTTCGGGCTGTTTCTGATTGGCTGGATTGTGGATCTGTTTCTGATACCTGCCATGGATGATCAGGCCGATATGCGCTTTCGCGAGGGCGAGGTCAGTTACAACCTCGGATGGCTGCTGCTGACGTTTACCGGGGTGTTCGGCCTGCACCGGATGTATATGGGTAAGTGGATCAGTGGCATTATCTACCTGCTGACCGGCGGTCTGTTTCTGATCGGTGTACTGTATGACTTCTGGACACTGAATGAGCAGATTTCGATGCGTAACCAGGAGCATCGGTTCAGCTGATTTTACCCCACCGCCTGCCGGTCGCAGCGGCAGGCGACAGAGCTCACCGGGTTTTACTGAGCCTCGCCACGCAGGGTTCTTACCTGTTGCTCCAGCAGCGCTGCACTGGCCTGTTCAGGGGGCAGGGGGTCGCCGGCCAGAAGGTTAATCCGGGACCAGAAACGCCGTGGCCAGTGCCGGAAGGCCGGCCCGCCACAGTGGCTGAAAAAGCTTCCCCATAAACCCTGAAGTGCGAGCGGAACCACGGGAACCGGGCGGCGCTGCAGAATGGTTTCTACGCCGGTTTTAAAGGTGTTTATTTCGCCATCCCGGGTCAGTTTACCTTCCGGGAAAATGCAGACGATTTGTCCGGCTGCCAGTTCTTCATCAATACGGTTGAATGCCGTCTCGTAAATTTCCGGCACTTTGGCTTTCGGGCCAATAGGAATGGTTTTGGCCAGGCGAAAGAAGGCGCCAATCACCGGTATGGAGAAAATCTGATAATCCATGACAAACCGCACTGGGCGGCGCACGGAGCCGGCGATAACCAAAGCATCCATAAACGACACATGGTTGCAGACCAGTAGCACCGGGCCTTCATCCGGAATTCGGTCTAAATTCCGGTGATCTACCCGATAAACCGTGTGAGACAGCACCCAGATGATAAACCGCAGGACAAATTCCGGCATTTGCTGATACACAAAGGCCGCCACCACCAGATTCATAATGGCCAGTACCAGGAAAAACTCCGGAATACTCAGCCCGAACAGGCCGAGCATCAGCATACCCATCAGGGCACTGACCACCATAAACAGCGCATTGAACACGTTCAGAGCCGCGATTACCCTGGCCCGCTTGTCCGGAGCGGTTTCCTGCTGCACAAAAGCATACAGCGGTACTATAAATAAGCCGCCAAAAATACCGATGGCCAGCAAATCGATGGCGACCTGCCGGTAGTAAACGTCGGTAATAATCATCCACCAATCTGATGGCACCGGAGTGGTTGGGGTGCTCAGGTACAGATCAATGCCAAACAGGCTGAGCCCCAGAGAGCCGATAGGTACAATGCCCAGCTCAATCCGGTGGCCAGATAAACGCTCGCAGGCAATCGAGCCGGCGGCAATGCCAATGGTGAAAATGGCGAGCAGAATGGTAACCACAGTTTCGTCGCCCAGCAGATCAACCTTTGAGAAGGCTGGAAACTGGGTTAAATAAGCAGCCCCAAGAAACCAGAACCAGGAAATGGCCAGAATGCTCAGAAAAACGTTGTGATTTTCCCTGGCGATGGCCATTAGCTTCCAGGTTTCCCTGAGTGGTCGGAAGCTCACCTTCAGGTTAGCAGCGGATGCAGGGGTTTTTGGAATGCGGAGCGCGGCAATCAGCCCGCCAAGCGCAAGCACGATCACACCCACAGCAACAACCGGCCCGGGAGCCGGCGTTTTCATCATGATGCCGGCCATCAGGGTGCCCAGCAGAATCGCCACAAAGGTGCCCATTTCTACCAGCGCGTTGCCACCGACCAGCTCGGTTTCTTTCAGTGTTTGCGGAAGAATGGCGTATTTTACCGGGCCAAAGAAGGCAGACTGCACACCCATCAGAAACAGCAGCAACAGCAGTAACTCGTACCAGCCAAACCACAGGCCGCCAGCCGCCAGCCCCATAATCAGCACTTCGGCAAACTTGACCCAGCGGATGACGGCGGCTTTTTCGTAGCGGTCTGCCACCTGCCCGGCAATGGCAGAGAACAGGAAAAAAGGCAGAATAAACAACAGGGCCGCGAGGTTGACTACAACGTCTAATGGCAAGCCAAGCAGGCTGCCTGCGCTATAGGTAACCATTAAAAGAAGCGCGTTTTTAAACAGGTTGTCGTTAAATGCACCGGCGAACTGCGTGACAAAAAAAGGCAGAAACCGCCGCTCGGTTAGCAGGCGAAACTGGCTGTTCTCTTTCATCTTATACCTCGGGTCCCTGAGAGATCGGGGCACCTGAATATAAGCATCACACTTCGCCAGTGGCCCTCGCTCTTAAAGGGGAAAACCTACCACGGCGGCCACGCATGAACCAAGTGTTTGTTATACCAGCGCCAGCGGTAGCATCAGGCCGCTGCGGCCGCCTGGTGGCATTCAGGAACGCCCAGCAGGATTTTCCGGCCATGCAGAAGCACGGGGTAGGCCTGAACATGGACCGAGTTGTCTTCCAGGCAGCGACCGGTTTTCAGGTTGAAGTGTTGTTTATAGAGCGGGGATGCAACAACCGGCTCCCCACCGAGATCCCCGGTGATACCGCGCGCCAGAACATTAGCACCACTAAACGGGTCCGTATGGCTTATGGCAAACAGGGCTGGCAGCCGGTGTGGCAGATAGAACACCGCTACCGGCCCCTGGTCCGTCCACACTGCAATACCGGAATCCGGCACCAGGTCGTCAATAGTACAAACCGCATTCCAACATGTACGAGTGTTCATCTATGTTCTCCTTGGCTTTTCGGGTTTCGCTAATTGCTCTCCTGCACTCGAACGCAGGCTAGACAGACTCCGGAACAGGCCGCCTCTGCCCCCGCTCAGAAGCCCACTGTTGCACTGGGTCCTTTTGCTCCGGCTCATTCACAAACTCCCGGAACCGCTTGCGCTTCTCAGGGTCTTCCATCGCCGTTTTCCATTCACACTGGTAAGTACCAGCAATGTTGGCCATGTGCTCCTCCAGTTCGGCACAGATGCCCAGGCTGTCTTCCAGAATCACCTGCTTCAGATAGTCCATGCCGCCTTCCAGGTTTTCCATCCAGACACTGGTGCGCTGCAGTCGGTCAGCCGTGCGCACGTAGAACATCACCACCCGGTCAATCGTACAAATCAGTTCCTCATCCGACAGGTCCGTGGCAAACAGGTCCGCGTGGCGTGGGCGCATGCCGCCATTGCCGCAGATATAAAGATTCCAGCCTTTCTCCGTGGCAATAACCCCAAAGTCTTTGCTTTGAGCCTCGGCGCACTCCCGGGTGCAGCCAGACACGGCCATTTTGACCTTGTGTGGCGCACGCAGGCCCTTGTAGCGGTTCTCCAGCCGGATTGCCATGCTCACACTGTCCTGCACACCGTAACGGCACCAGGTGCTGCCGACACAGGATTTCACCGTGCGCAAGGACTTGCCGTAGGCGTGGCCTGTCTCGAAACCGGCGGCAATAAGGCGCTCCCAGATTTCCGGCAGCTCGCTCAGCGTGGCACCAAACAAATCGACCCGCTGCCCACCAGTGATTTTGGTGTACAAGTTGTATTGCCTGGCCACTTCGCCCAGCACTATCAGCTTGTCGGGGGTGATTTCGCCACCAGGAATGCGGGGCACGATGGAGTAGGTGCCGTTTTTCTGCATGTTGGCCATGAACGTGTCGTTGGTGTCCTGCAGTGGTACGTGGTCAGTTGCCAGAATGTGTTCGTTCCAGCAAGTAGCCAGAATGGAGCCGACCGCCGGCTTACAGATGTCGCATCCCAGGCCCTTTCCGTGTTGACTGATAAGTGTGTGGAAGGTACGGATGCCGTTCACCTTCACCAGATGGAACAGTTC
>CAYUTG010000236.1:0-4113 GCA_964447555.1 uncultured Marinobacter sp. | reverse complement strand
ATGGTAGTGGCCGCCCGCAATGCCGCCGCCGTAGGGTTCGCGTATGGTCAGCCCGCCTACGTTGAACAGGTTGCCGGAGCGATAGCGGAACTTGGCCGATTCGTTAACAATCTGATCGAACGCCGGGAAAATGTAATCGGCAAACTGAATTTCAGCGACCGGGAAAGAGCCCTGGGCGGCCAGCCCGTTGGCAAACCCGGCAATGCCTTGCTCTACCAGAGGGGTGTTGAAGCAACGGTCTTTTCCGTATTTTTGCTGAAGGTTACTGGTTGCACGGAATACCCCGCCAAAGACGCCAACGTCTTCTCCGAAACAGATCACTTTTTCGTTAGCGGCCATCGCAAGATCAAGGGCATTATTGATGGCCTGCAGCATATTCATTTTAGCCATGTTATACCCCTCCTTTGGCGTGTTTCGCCGACTTTGGATACTCATCCGGATACCGGTTTATATGTGCCTTCAGTTTTTCAAACTGCGCGTTCAGTGCGGGAGGCACTTCGTCGTAGACATCGGTTATCAGGGAGTCCAGCGGGGGTGGCGGGCGCTTCTGGGCGCGCTTCATGGTTTCCAGAACTTCGCGGCGCAGCCGTTCCTGAAGATCTTTTTCTTCGCTGTCTGTCCACCATTTGTGTTTTTTCAGCCATTGCTGCATGCGCAGAATGGGGTCTTTTTCACGCCAGACAGATTCCTCGTCTTTACTGCGATACCCGGAGGGATCGTCGGATGAAGAGTGAGCGGCCAGGCGGTAGGTCATGGCTTCAATCAATACCGGCCGGTTTTCCTCCACAGCCAGTTTACGGGCGGCTTCGGTGGCCTGGTAAACGGCCAGAATGTCGTTGCCATCTACGCGGATAACATCCATTTTGTAGCCGTAAGCGCGGGGCGCTATGCCATCTGCGGCGAATTGTTCATTGGCCGGGGTTGAGATGGCGTAACCGTTGTTCCGGCAGAAGAAAATGGCCGGAACCTTGTGTACCGCGGCCATGTTCATGCCGGCGTGAAAATCGCCCTCTGAGGCCGCCCCTTCGCCAAAATAGACAATGGTGCACTGCCCGTCCCCCGCCATTTTCTGGCCGTAAGCGTAGCCAGTGGCCTGAGGGATCTGGGTGGCTAAGGGGGACGAGATGGTCATGTAATGCAGTTTTTTGGAGCCATAGTGAACCGGCATCTGGCGGCCTTTGCCGTAGTCCAGCTCATTGCCGAACAACTGGTTCATAAACTCGTCTATGGTGAAACCGCGGTAAACCAGAGAACCCTGCTCACGGTACTGAGCCATGATCATGTCGGCATCATCCAGTGCGGCGGTGCTGCCAATAATGGCAGCTTCTTCACCGGTACACTGCATGTAAAAACTAAGCCGGCCCTGGCGTTGGGCGGCAAGCATCCGCTCATCCAGAACACGGGTTGTCACCATAGCATGGTAGATACGCAGGGCTTTTTCTTTGCCGATATCCGGTGCTTTGGCTCCCTTGTATAGTGAGCCGTCCTGCTTCAGTAGCCTGAAGGTGGGTATAGCGAATTCAGAGCCATCGGTAAATCTGGCTGAGTGTACGGTTTTGGACTTTGTTGTTGTCATAATCCTCTTCCTGGGATAGTGGCTTGAGGAACAGAGCGCCCCTTGTGAGGGCCTGCATAATGTAAGGAACGCCGGTCTCTACTCAGGTGTTTTAACAGAGTATAGAACGGCTGATGCTGCCTTGCCGGTTTGGCAATCAGGTTCCCGTTGCTGGCCGTTCCGGTTTGGATAAAACCGTTCTGAACCAGTTATAGTTGACCTTAACGTAAAGTGCGGCTTGTGGGTAGTGTTCTTTACTATGAGTAATGAACCCGAAGCAGATAAACTATTCCGTGTGATAACGGGCTAACATTGCGCATCTGACTTACTGGAAGAGGGGAGTGGCTTGGAAGCATTACTCATACTATTGGGCGCCGGCCTGTTACTGCTCATTCCTGTGGGCTCTGTGCTTGGTTTTCTGGCGTTCCGGCAGCGCAAAGAACAGTCTGCCCGAATGGACGATCTTCACCGGGAGCTACTGGCGTTGCGCCAGGAAATTCTGAAGCTGAAGCAAGCCGGAGAGCTGGACGATCAGCCAGCAACCTCGTTCAGGCCGGCCAGTGAGCCCGCAAGCGCGATTGCTGAGCAGGATAGTCAGTCAGTGCCGGGTGATGCCCAGCCCGGGCCTGCTGCTGATACCGGCCAGACTGCCGATGCATTTTCCTCAGATACAAGCGAGTGGCCGGTAACGAGAGAACCTTCGCGACTCATTCAGGCCCTGAAAGAAAACTGGATGGTCTGGCTGGGCGGCCTGAGTGTGGCGCTGGCCGGCATTTTCATGGTCAGTCACTCCATTAATGCCGGGCTGATTGGCCCGGTACTGCAGTTTATACTAGCTCTGGCAACCGGGTGTGCCTTACACGCCGGTGCCGAGT
Source organism: uncultured Marinobacter sp. (assembly GCA_964447555.1). Taxonomy (GTDB): domain Bacteria; phylum Pseudomonadota; class Gammaproteobacteria; order Pseudomonadales; family Oleiphilaceae; genus Marinobacter. The sequence continues at coordinate 1,683 of CAYUTG010000236.1, read as the reverse complement.
TCATGCGCCGTCGCCACATGGGCACAGACCAGGTGTTTGCAGCATTGGCCGGCGGGGGAAGTGTCACTTTATACGCAGCACTGCTTGCCGGCATTCATCATTATGAATTGATTGGCCCGATACCCGGGCTGATACTGCTTGCTTTGGTGTCTCTGGCGACCATGGCTCTGGCGCTTGTGCACGGCCCTTTGCTGGCCGTTATGGGGCTGAGTGGTGCCTACGTGGTGCCATTGCTGATTGGTGGCGAAGGCGGAAGTATTATCTTCCTGTTGTTTTACAGTTTTCTGATCACCCTCAGTTCACTGCTGTTGATGCGTTATGTGTACCGGGACTGGCTTTGGTACGCCACGCTTGCGGGTGCTTCGTTGTGGTGGCTGATGTCGGTTTCTGCCCTTAATGTGGGCCCAGCGACCGCCTGGTACCTTGCGGCGCTGTTTGTGGCCTTCGCAATACTGCCGGGTCAACGCCAGATAACGATGCCACGGTTACGGGAAGCGTTTTTACTGATTCTGGCCGGATGGGGGCTGTCGATTGTCAGTCAGCCTATGGATGGCTTGTTGTTTTTGAGTTGGCTGCTGATTCTACCCGTCGCAATACTGCTGCCTTACAGTCGTAAGGCGCTTTGGTATTTGCCCTGGGCTGCGGTATTAGCCAGCGCAGCCGGTTGGCTGATCAACATGGGGCGCACCGGCCTGGATATGGTATATCTGGTACAGATTCCTCTGAACCAGCAGGGTGAATTTCTCACCTATCTGATTTGTGCAGCCGTACTTACAACGGTGCTCGGGTTCTGGCAATGGCTGCGGAATATTGATCAGCGGCGCTGGGCGTCGCTGACGCTGCTCTCACCCCTTGTCTGGCTGGCACTCGGCTGGCTTCTGTTGCAAGGCTATGGCGAGACGTCCGTGGTATGGGCGGTCGCCACTCTTGTACTGGGTGCTGTTTATGGTGCTTTAGCCTGGAGAATGGAAGGGCTAGAACGCTATCAGAACGGCGTGGTCTGGGCGGTGCTGGCCGCACACATCAGCTATTCATTGGCCGCTGTGATGGCCTTTCGGGAAGCGTCGCTCACGCTGGCACTTTCGTCGCAGTTTATCAGCCTTACCTGGCTGGCACGGCGTTATCAGATGCCAGAGCTGCACCTGTTACTGAAAGGGGTTATGGCACTGGTGGTCGCTCGGCTTACCTTCAATCCGTGGTTGCAGGGCTATGATGCCAGTGTGCACTGGTCGCTCTGGACATACGGGGGCGCAACATTGTTCGCGGCGGTCGCTACCCGGCTGGCGGATAAAGGCCAGCCAATCCGGCCCTGGCTGGAAGCGGCCACCCTGCACCTGCTGGTGTTGTTTCTGGGCACAGAGTTGCGTTACTGGCTTTATAACGGCGATATCTTCGCTCACGAATATGGCCTGACTGAGGCAACGCTGAATACGCTGCTATGGGGCGCGCTTAGTATGACGTATGCGGTACGCGCGAGGGCAAGTCAGTCGCTGGTATGGCTTTACCACCTGTTCTCAAAACTACTGCTGGTGCTTTCCGCCGTCAGCTACTTTACGCTGCTCACATTGCATAACCCCTGGTGGGGCGACAGCATTATTGGCAACACGCATGTTTTCAATATGTTGCTTCCAGCGTTTGGTGGCCCGGTGCTTCTGGCGCTTGCCATCAGCCGGTTCCCGGAGA
>CAYUTG010000235.1:0-4146 GCA_964447555.1 uncultured Marinobacter sp. | reverse complement strand
CGCAACTCGCCGCCATGCGTGGTTTACCCTACGCGTTTGCCGGGCATTTTGCTCCGCGCCTGTATCGCGAAGCATTAAAGGTATACCGGGATAATTTTCAGCCTTCGGAACAGCTAAAACGTCCCTACACCATTCTGGCGATTCCTGCCGTTCCGGCAGATTCCAGGGAAGAAGCTGAACACCTGGCCACCACCAGCTATCAACGTATTCTGGCATTGTTCAGAGGGCAACCCCTTTGGATGAAACCGCCGGTGCAATCCATGGACGGCCTCTGGAACGCAGGCGAACGGGCTGCGGTGAAGGATTTTCTGGCGCTTCAGGTACTCGGCGATGCCGAATCTATCAGGAATCAGCTAAACGATTTGCTGTCTGGTGCAGAGGTAGACGAGTTTATGTTTACCGTGGATATCTATGACCCTGAAAAACGCCGCTATGCACTGGATATCCTGGAAGAAACCCGGCGGAGATAGGCGAAGGCGACGCCCTCATCACCAGTCTCGGTATTACGCGTCTTCAGCCAGGACAGTATTCCGCCCACTGGCTTTGCTTCGGTACATAGCCTCGTCAGAACGGCTGACCCCCGCATTCAGGCCTTCATCCTCACGTAACCTTCGGAAATCAGGTCAGGCTTTGGTGTGCCTGTCCATTATCATTTAGGCTGTATCGGCATAGCGAGCCTCACCACCTGACATCGAGTGTATGATCACTCCACCAGCAGATCTTCCATATCTACCCGCAAGACCCCGGCCAATACCTTCAACACCCTGGCTGATCCAGGCTTACTACCCGCCTCAATCTGACTGATATAAGACTTACCTATACCGGCTGCGCCACCTAACGCTTCCTGGGTAAATTCACGATACTCCCGCCAGATTTTTAACGGGTGTTCATTTCTGGCAATCAAACGATGGGCAATCTCAGCAGGTATTGCTTCATCCTCACCGCTGAAGAGTTCATGCACAGCTTTTTTTGCATCTTCCGCATCTCGCACATCTTCCGCCAACTCCAGCAATGCCAGATAGTCATTGTAGGGCAGTACGGCATACTCCGGCTTTCCGTCACGCTCAATAATTTGTGCACTCATTTGTAAACATCTCCTCTTGAGCCAACCTTCAGCACCAAAACCACCAGCTCACCATGATCGATACTACAAATTGCCCGATAACCACCCTGCCTTAACCGCCAGTACGGCAGACCTTTCATGGGCTTCCAATCTCCCTTATACGCACTCGGATCTTGCGCTATAGCCTCCAGCTCACACTGCAGCTTTTGACTCTGGAACCTGGGCATTTTCTGAATCACTTTAAGAGCTGATTTTTTGTAGATCAGTTTATACATAAGATAAGTTTACAATCCTTGTTTACCAACAGCAAACCCAGCTACAGCCGCTAAATGAGTTCGCTGCCCACAAGACACAGACATCACCCACCCGACTTACCATCACTATATGGATAAACGTACAAGAACAACAAAGGCCCGAGGGTCGAAACCGTCGGGCCTTTGGAAATGATATCAGGCAGGGCTGCAGACTAAGCTGTGCCTGTCCATGGTCATGTGCTTGTCCATGGTCAGCTCTATCCATGGTCAGCTCTAAAAAGCAACTCATAAATTGCCAAGACCAAAAAAAGAAACTAATATGCTTCTTTACCAAAAATAGCAACATATAAGTTTCACTATGAATTCACTACTCGAACAGATCAAAAAACGCCGTACTGCATTGGAACTCAAGCAGCACGATATGATGCTGCGCGTTGGAATGTCGCGTCAGCAATACCAGCGTTTGGAATCCAAAGGCAACCCTCGCCTTAATACCCTTGAACTAATTGCCAAAGGGCTCAAAAGTGAGTTGCTGCTAATACCACAGGAAAAACTGAATGCCGTACTGGCGATTCTGGCCGACGATAACCTGTCATCAACCGGAGCACCAGCCAAGCAAGGCCAGAGGGAAAAAGAACAAAGTAACCCACTGGCCGATGATCCATGGCGGGGGTTGCTGGGAGAAAATGAATGAACACAGACAGCAATAATGAAGTAAATGTTCTACAGATCTCAATTCATGGCGTGCTGATCGGCTATCTCGTAGGGTTTAAAAATGGCCGCAATGTCTTGAGTATTGCGGACTCATTTAAAAACGACCCTGGTCGCCCAACATTCAGCCTGATCACACATCCTAAGTTTCCGAATGTGTCCAAACTTATGGCGGAGCCATGGACACGGCATCAACGGCTGCACCCTGTGCTCTCCAACCTGCTGCCAGAGGGCTCATTACGTGAGCTGATCGCACAAGGCCTGAAGGTACACGTAGATAATGAATTTCACATTCTCTCGTATCTTGGCAAGGATTTGCCGGGGGCAATCGAAGCTACTCCAATGGAGCCTGAAGATATTCCTGATTATGTCCTGAGTACGCACGAAAAAGCCAAGGCGGTTAAATTCGATAAAGTCACCCAAGAAAACAAGTTTTCCCTGGCTGGTGTGCAAATGAAGTTTTCCATGAAGAAAAAGGATGGGCGCTATAACTTACCCAAAGATGATGTGCTGGGTGATTGGATTATTAAAACGCCTTCGACCAAGCACAAGTCCGTCCCCCTGAACGAATACACTGCCATGTCGCTGGCGGGGATCGTGGGTGTTGATATTCCTGAGATCAAACTTGTTGAACTGAATAAGCTCGACAATTTGCCACAAATTAACTTACCCAATGAAAAGCAAGCCTTTGCCATCAAGCGATTTGATCGTGACGACGACCAGCGTATTCACATGGAGGACTTCGCGCAAATTCTGGTGAAATACCCGTACGAAAAATACACATCAGCCAATTATGAGAATATCGGCAAGGTCATTTATAACTTTTCCGGCGACGGGGTGGCCGACGCGCAACAGTTCGCAAGGCGCCTGCTGGTGAATATTCTCCTGGCGAATGGCGATGCGCACCTAAAGAACTGGAGCTTATTGTATCCTGATAAGGTTACGCCGCGACTTTCTCCTGCCTACGATATCGTAACAACCAATGTGTATATCGAAAATGAAACCCAATACGCGCTCAACCTCGGAAAAACCAAAGAATGGTATACCGTCACTATGGCGCATTTTCAGTCATGGGCGGGTAAGTCTGGCATTCCGTGGCGAGCGATCAAGCCTCACCTGGACGACACAATGGCAAAAGCAAAAGAACTATGGCCAGAAGCACTAAAAACACTACCGATGGACGAAGCACACAAAGATGGGCTCAGAGCGCACTGGGCCAAGCTTCAGAACGATTTTAAGATTGACACCACAAAATAAAGCTCACTCGGTTAAGACCAGGCGCAGGACACAAAAAGCCCCGACTACCGGGCCTTTGGAAATGATATCAGACAGGGCTGCCGCCGGGAGTTTCAAGCTGGACACTCCGCGTAATCAGGCTGGCAGCTTTGAGCCGCTAGTAAAACAGCAAGCAGCAACCCTGTCTAAAACAGACTTTTATTTAGTTGCAGATAGCGCCTGCAAACCATCTTCATACGCCTGCAATGCGTCATTAACCGCTTCCTTAGAGAAGCCCATCTGAGCAACTATACGGATGGTGCCGTCCGGTGCCTGGGTTACTTCATGGGACGCAATGCCCAGCGTTCGCTCAAGAACAGTGACACGCTTGTCTTCGTCCAGATTGATCACATTTATTTTACGGCTACCGGCTTCCTGAACAACCGCAAATGGCCCTTCCGGTGTTTGCATCCAGTCCACGCGCCAGAAGTAATGCCCCCGGTTCCGGGATCCGTCCGGGCGGTACAGGCTTTCGTACGAATCAAATGAGCTGCACTTATTTACGAAGTCATTCTGGCGCTTACAGCCTCGTCCAATCGACACGTCTTTATCATCAGTGCTGATATCGAGTTTGACAACCTTCCCGGTTTCAGCGTTCAAAAGCATGTACCCGTCTGCTTCGGAGAGCCCAACCGTTTCACCAAGAGAACCAACTATATTGGTGAGGCCCGACAAGCCCTCCTTTGTTTCTTCATTTTTTTCAATGAGCAGATAGCCAGTGGAACCGAAATCCCCTTTCTGCAAAGCAGCAACGTGGTAATTTTCAGGTACCATCAACGTACTGACTCTCTGGCCCGGCGTATAATGAAATACCGACGCATCCCGGGTTACCAGCACACCAGT
>CAYUTG010000234.1:371-4154 GCA_964447555.1 uncultured Marinobacter sp. | reverse complement strand
ATGGCGGGTCCATGGCGATCAGACACAATAACTGCAGCAGGTGGCTCTGAACCATGTCCCGGATCTGGCCAGCCTGATCAAAGTATCCCCAGCGCCCTTCAATGCCGACACTCTCTGCCACGGTAATTTCAACGTGGGATATGTGGTTCTGATCCCACTGGGATGCAAACAGATTATTGGCAAAACGAAGGGCTATCAGGTTCTGGACCGTCTCTTTGCCCAGGTAGTGGTCAATACGGAACAACTGTCTTTCACAGAATACTTCAGCCAACTCACTGTTAATCAACCGTGACGAATCCAGATCGTGGCCAACCGGCTTTTCAATCACTACCCGGGTATTTTGGGTGCAGCAATTTACCGCATCCAGATGACGGGCAATAACACCGTACATGGCCGGAGGTGTGGCCAGATACGCAATCAACTCATTACGACTGTCGCCCCGCCAGTCCCGGAGCACCCGAAAATCCTCCGGGCGGTTGAAATCGACTGTCTGGTATTCAACACGTTGCACAAAGGTGTGAGCAACCGCCTCATCAAACTCGTCCGACCTGACATCTTGCCTGAGGACATCTGATAATTTCCGACGCATTGCGGCTGTATCCAGGTTGGTGCGTGCAATGGCCAGAATACGACTGTTTTCGGCCAGCAAGTTCGCCCTGTGAAGCTGATAGAGCGCTGGAAAAGCTTTCGTTGCGCAAGATCGCCCATGGCACCAAACAGCATCAAATCACAACTGGTATCAACGTTGGTCCTCATCAGCGCCCGCACTCCAATAGGTAAATAATTCAGTAGGATTCGATCCGCGTTCAATGTAGTTATTATATAAAAATAATAGATTAAATAATGAGCTTTACGAAATAAATCACGCATTTCTGATACATTTACTACTCAAAATCGAAGGAAAGCCGGTATAATCCGAAATATCGAAACTATTGTGACTTAACATTCAGGGAGTAACGCTGATGGCGGTAAACCAGGCCCGCTGTGATGACAACCTGCTTGAGGGCATCCAGTCCCAGCTGGACAACCTCAACAAGTCTGAGCGAAAGGTGGCCGAGGCAATTCTCCGCGACCCCAGTGCGGCAACCCGTTATAGCATAGCGGCGCTGGCCCGTGCCGCAGGGGTTAGCGAACCCACGGTCAACCGGTTCTGCCGCGGGTTCTCAGCAACCGGCTTTCCGGATTTTAAAATTCGCCTGGCTCAGAGCATTGCAACCGGCACACCCTACATAGGGCAAAATGTTGAGCCAGGGGATACCGTTGCGGAGTTTTCCGACAAAATCATGCTGAGCACCATTGCCAGCCTGGACAAAGCGCGGCAGGCGCTTGACCCCAAAGCTCTGGCACTGGCTATTGACTACCTGATTCAGGCCAAACAGATTAACTTTTTTGGCATGGGGGGCTCGGCACCGGTGGCGCTGGATGCGCAGCACAAGTTCTTCCGTTTCAACATTCCGGTGATGTCCTATGATGATGCCCTGATGCAGCGCATGGTTGCCGCTGGCGCCGGCGTGGGGGATGTTATCGTGCTGATTTCCTACACAGGGCGCACCCGGGAAACCGTGGATATAGCCCAGATTGCCCGTGCTAACGGCGCCATTGTAATAGCCCTGACAAACCCGGACTCCCCGCTTGCCAGGTGTTGTACCGTTGTACTCGGTGTGACAGCACCCGAGGACACAGAAGTGTATATGCCCATGTCGTCACGGATTATTCATCTGACAGTGATTGATATCCTGACAACCGGGGTCACGCTGAAACGTGGAACGGACTTCCTCGGGCACCTGAAAAAAATCAAGGAAAGCCTGAAGGCAACGCGCTTTCCACCCACAGATACCTGACACGCCTTTGCCAGAAATAACCACCCACAAAAAAGCCCGGAAATCTCCGGGCTTTTTTGTCACGCTGCGCAAACAGCCTGCGGGCTCATCGCCCGTTACGGCCGTTCAATTTCAGCTTTGTCGCGCAGGAATTTCTGATAGGCCGCGTACTCACGCTGGCCTTCCAGTGACGCCAGGAACTGGCTCAGCTGCCTGAATTCGCTACTGTCTTTATCAACGGCTTCTTCATTCACAGCGTCCAGTGCCACGACGACAGCCTGATCCCCACTGACAGCCTTGCCGTAAGACGGTTGATTTTCTTCCGGGTGCTTCAGTGAGAAAACGGTTTGCATAACACCGGGATTCAGGCCCGGCGCCGTACGGGACTGGCTCTCGTAGCTCACCCACTCCCCGGCTTTCAGGTCGCCAAGAGACTGCCCATCTTCAAGACCAGCAATGATACTGTCTGCTCGCTTCTGAAGGGCTTCCCGGGTTTTCTGAGCCGTCAGGATGTCTTGTATATCATCCCGGACCTGGTCCAGCGAAAGCTGCTCTGCGTCGTGATGCTTTCGTACCCTTGCCACAACCGATACATTGTCACCCACATCGATCAGTTCGGTGTTATAACCGCCGGTTAACACGTCATCGGAGTACAACTGGCGCACCAGACCCTGATGATCAAAGGGTGCCGGACCACCATTACGGGTGATGCCCTTGGCTTCGCGCACTTCAAGGCCCAGTTCCTCGGCGGGCTCTGCCAGATCGTCCGCGGCGTAGGCGGAATCAGCCAGCTGTGAACGAACTTCGGCATAACGCTTTTCAGCACGATCACGAGCCAGCTCATCACGTAGCTTGTCTTTGATTTCATCCAGCGGCGGAACGTCTGAACGACGTACATCGTCCAGCTTGATCAGGTGCACGCCATACCGGGTTTTCACAGGGTCCGACACCTGCCCCTTCTTCAGGGCAAACAGGGCCTGCTCAAACGCATCGTCGTACACACCACGGCCTGCGTAACCCAGATCTCCGCCATTCTTGGCCGAAGCAGCGTCAATGGAGTATTCCTTGGCCAGTTCGGCAAAGGAATCGCCATCGGCCAGGCGCTTCTGAATAGTGGCAATGGTTTTATCAGCATCCTCGCCATCTTCGATCAGAATGTGCGATGCACGACGTTCTTCCCTTGCCAGGCTGTCGGCACGGGTTTTGTAATAATCTTTCAGGTCCTGGTCACTGATCTCGATCTGATCTGCCAATGCACCCAGCGACAGGGTGATGTAAGCAGCATCGACCTGCTCGGGCTGCTGGAACGCGCTCTTGTTCGCGTCGTAGTAAGCCTGGATGTCGTCATCAGTGACGTTCACCTGGTCCGCTACAGCGCTTGCAGGAATGGCCGCAACCCGGAAATCGCGAGTCTGGTTCTGAATGCGAAGCAATCGTGCGACGTTATCGCTGGTAGCCACACCGCTTTCGATAATGCCTGCCCGAATCTGGTTAATCACGTACTGCTTGTGAAGAGACTGGCGAAACTCACCCGGCCCCATGCCAGCATTACGCAAAACGGCTTTGTAACGCTCAGCATTATATTGCCCGTTCACCTGAAACTGCGGCATCTGCCGGATCAGGGCGTCCACATCGGCGTCGGTCAGCGCCAGCCCCTGATTATCCGCATCCTGGGTCATGACTTCCTGCTGGATCATGGTTTCAAGCACATCTTTGCGAATCTGATCTTCATTCAGCAGTGCAGGGTCCGGAGTTTCCATGCGTGACAGCCGGCGCTGGGTTTCCATCTGAACCAGACGCAGGAAGTCCCGCTCAGGAATATCCTGGCCATTTACCGTAGCCACCTCCGATTCACCAGAAAATCCGCCAACAATGGCGTCCATTCCCCAGATTGACAGGGACAAAATCAACACGGCAATGATGATTTTTGCAATCGTGCCTTGGGCATTTTCACGAATATCTT
>CAYUTG010000234.1:0-361 GCA_964447555.1 uncultured Marinobacter sp. | reverse complement strand
GAACGTAAAAAGGCGCACCCTGTCTGGAATGCGCCTTAAATTCTTCTTGAGCAGCACCCTGCGACAGGTGCTGCCAGAGAAAGAACCGTTACTTAACGGCGTCTTTCAGGGCTTTGCCTGCTTTGAATCCAGGCACCTTAGAAGCCGGAATCTGAATCTCGGCACCAGTCTGTGGGTTACGACCGGTACGAGCAGCACGCTCTTTCACTGAAAAGGTACCAAAGCCAATCAGAGTAACCTGATCGCCAGATTTCAAGGCACCGGTAATGGAGTTGGTCATTGCATCCAAGGCACGGCCAGCGGCGGCTTTGGAAATATCGGCGGACTCTGCAATTGCATCGATAAGTTCGGACTTGTTCAC
>CAYUTG010000233.1:0-4231 GCA_964447555.1 uncultured Marinobacter sp. | reverse complement strand
TCCCTGATGGTGCTGTGTCGCCTACCATTGGAGCATGAATAACTCTACGTTATCCCGGCCCGGGTCCGGAACCCGTGTTGTCCGTGACCACCTGCTGGAGCAGCATATTCAGCACCTGCAGGTGGCTGTTGAGCGGGAACTCCGGCAGGTTCCGGCAGGTCTCAGCGAACTGGAGCTGATCCGCATGCTGCAAAAGCCGCCGTGGGAGTTGGTGGGCGACGTCCGCTTCCACGAGCCGGAGCAACTGTACCCGGTACACTTTCTTTTGTTTCACGTTCTTTACCTGCTGCGGGATCAACTGGCAGGAACCGGCACAACGCTCACCATATCGCCACTGAGCATCCGTTTGTCGGAAGACAGGATCGTGGCCGGGCAGGGCTTGCCAGACACCGAAGACAACCTGCGCCGGTTCTATCTGGATTTATCCCAGTACCGGCTGCCGGAAGACGCCATACAAACAATGATGGATAATTTCTGGGCAGGGCGAACGGGTGCCGCACCCGCGTTACCAGAGGCCGAAGCAGCGGCAGAAGTGCTGGGTTTCCAGGCAATCCCAGACAGTTTTCCAGAAGTGAAATCCCGGTTCCGGAGAGCGGTTATGCAGGCTCACCCGGACCGGGGGGGCAATACGGAAGCCATTCAGAACCTGAATCAGGCATTTGCCGTACTCAAGGCCCACTTTCATTTGAGCAGATAACGACTTACTTACGGACAGGTGCACATGTTCAGACAACGCGGAACAAGCAAGCGAACACGCTCTACTTTCCTGACAGCACTGGCACTGGGAGTATTGGCGCTAAACGCCAGAGCAGATCTGGTGGTGCTTCAGTATCACCACATCAGCGACTCCACGCCCTCCTCCACCAGCACAGCGGTATCTTTGTTCAAAGCCCAGCTCAACATGATTGAAGAAACCGGCATGCCGGTGGTACCCCTGGAGCCAGGCGCCGCTGATGCCTTGGCGGGCAAAGAGACCGGAAACAACCAGATAGCCATTACTTTCGATGATGCGTTTGACTCTATCTATACCACGGCAGAGCCCATACTGGCAGAGCACAACTACCCCTATACCATTTTTGTCAGCACCGCAGCCGTAGGCCGCCCCGGATACATGTCCTGGGACCAGCTTGCCGAACTGGCGGGGAAAGCCCGCGTGACCATTGCAAACCACAGTACCAACCACAGCCATATGGCCAGAAGGCCCGACGAATCCAGCGATAGCTGGCACAAACGGGTAACCACCAGCCTTGACGGAGCCCAGGCGCAGTTGCAGGAAAAACTTGGGGAGTCAGCCCCAATGTTTGCTTACCCCTATGGTGAGTTTGATGAGGCACTGGAACAACTGGTTGCGGAAAGAGATTGGTACGGCTTTGGCCAGCAAAGCGGTGCCATAGGCAAAAGCTCCGGGCCAACCAGATTACCCCGGTTCCCCATGGCGAACGCCTACGGCCAGCTTGGTAGCCTGGGTGACAAACTGAAAAGCAAAGCGTTCCCCATAAACGCGGCAGACCTACCGGATGGCATTATGACAGAGAACCCACCCCGGTTAACGCTGGCTCTGCCGGATGATTTTACACCATCCAGGCTGACCTGTTTTGCGTCGGGTATGGGCCGGATTGAATTTACCCGGGCGGGCGAGAATCGCGTTACGGTTCAGGCTCCAAGAGCCTTTGACAGCCGGCGGTTTCGCTATAACTGCACCTACCCGGCCGGTGGTGGCAGTTTCTACTGGTTGTCGCAGCAATGGCTCGACCAGAGCAAGCCGGAAGATTAATCCTCCCCCGCCGATTAGTTCTGTTCTGCCATACTGAAGCCAAGTTCGCCGGTTGCCACATGGGGGATGGCTTTCGGCCCCTTATCGGTTTCTATAACCTCCTGCCCCTGCAGGTCTGCGGGCCGGGTATAGACAACCAGCCACCGCTCCCCCTGTTCGGGGAATACTGGCACCCAGGCTTGCAGATAGCCTCTTCGGTGCCAGTTTTCAGGAACATAATTACTGGCCAGATCTGTAACCACCCGAACCGGCTTAAAGTCCCGGTCAAGGAATGCCAGCGACGGCACCATAACGCCCTCGCGGGCATAGGAGTGAACCTGCATAATAAAATCAGGGTGCGTAATGACGCTGGAGAGGGCAATCAGCTGAAACGGACTCTCTCCGGTTAAAAAGGTGTGAACGGGAGAATCATCCGTAATATCAATACCAAACTCGCGCCCGGTCACCCACTCCTGATGACTGTCAGTCTCAAGGTCTTCACAGCAGAATTCAGAGAACTTCTCCAGATAGCTATCTGGTTCCGCCTCAACGCCCAGCACAGCAAAGGCATCCGGGTCACTTCCGGCTACCGGCGTTACCGGCGCCAGGTCAGCTCCGGCCCGATAGACACTTGCAGGCGTCAGTTCGATGGGAGGCTCTACAAAGCCTTTTTCCATGTCCGTGCGGGTATCCGGACGATAATAGCTGACCCTCAGGTTCCCCTGAGCATCCCGCCAGGTGAAATAAGGCTGACGCTCCCCCGGGCGCACGTAGCCATCTTTAGCCAACTGATCTGCGTCCGGATAGTTCTCAAGGGTATATTCTGTTTCAGCACTGGCCTGATCAGGTGCGTTTTCACCCTGTGCTGAACGCTGTGAAGACGAGTGCTCGTGCTGTGTCTTATTAACGGTATCAGGCTCATTGATCGGTGAGTAACGCACGTGACCCTGCTCATCAACCCAGGAAAAATAGCCTTCCCGTCCGGTGACCGTTGAGCCCCCAACCTGACAGCCAGCCAGAAGACCAGCCATCACGACACAACCTGCAGATACAAGTAATACGCTGTTTTTCATGGTGCCGCCCTGCCCGGAATTGCACCCTGCATTCAGAACTTGGTACGGAAACTGAGGCCAGCCATAACCACCCGTAATGACGTTTTCACATCAAGCCCTGCGTAAGGGTTATAAATGATGTTAGTGATGTTATCGCAGTTCAGGTTGCAACTGGTATTCGCAGGGATGGTTTCAATGGACTGCAGATAACTGAGATTCATGTCAATTTGTGTATTCTTATCCCACTTGTAACCGATACCAATGCTGTAAAGGTTCGCACCGCCGAAGGGGGCCATCACCTGGCGCTGGTCGTCCGGAATAACCGAATCCCGGATTTCCACACCCGCCCTCAGGTCCAGCCGCGATGACGCATGGAATTCCGCACCAAACGCCCAGTTCCACTGACTCTTAAAGCCCAGAGGCAGGCGCAGTGTGTTCGATGTGGCATTATCCGGAGACAGAATTTTAGCCGCGTTCAGGAATTCCAGATTGCGGTCAAAACGGAAAACAAACGCATCCCATTGGGCATAATCGGTCCAGCCAATATCGGCATTCAATGTCAGTTTCGGGTGTACGTCGACACTGATGCCGGTCTGGAAATGCTGCGGATACACCAGATCCATGCTCACGTTACCGGCTTCGCGAGGCGCGCCGGAGGGCAGGCTGAGAATAGCCGAGGTGATAGCGCCCAGTACCGAGCTGTTCACACTCTGCCAGAAACCGGACCAGTCATCGGTATACTGAATTTCGAACGAACCTTTAAAGTTCATATCGGCTTCGGACGTGTAGCTGGCGCCCCAGCTAAACCAGTCGGTTGGCTCCCACATAACGCCCAGCGCATAGGTTGGCGACAGCGTATCCTGTAAGTTAAGACTCAATACACCAATGTCATCCCAAGGGCCAACGTTACCACCGCATAGGGCGAGCCAGGGCTGAAGTGGCTCATCGCCACTTTCGCAGTTGAAGGCATCCTGAAGGATCTCCGCAACACCCAGCAACAGGTTGGGTGCCCGCATGTACTGATCAGCGGCAAGCCCCATGTGGGACAGGTGAATACCAGCACCAACCGACCATTCATCATTGATTTCGTAACCAACCGTGGGGGAAAGAAAGGTAGTGCGCTGCAGTGCCATAGCCTGCGGTTGATAACGGCCTGGATCGTCTTTACCCCGATAAAACCCCGCTGCCATGGGCAGATAAAACGCGTTGGCGAAGGTCAGTTTAGACCCGGGTGGATTGATGCTGATGCCTGCAGAGGGCGCAAAAGCCGGCCCGGGCGGCATTCTCAGAATGCCGTAACCTGGAACGTACAGTGCCACGTTATTGGTGTGACTGTGGGTGTTGGCCACAGGGTCCCGTTGCTTTCCCGTCAGTGGGTCGGTTTCAAGACCGTCGATGCCGAAAATCTCATACCCGTCTGGTGCCG
>CAYUTG010000232.1:0-4237 GCA_964447555.1 uncultured Marinobacter sp. | reverse complement strand
AGCGACAAACGGATTAACAGTCCGTTGCTCTACCAACTGAGCTATCGGGGAACAGCATCGAGCAAGCCGGCATATTAAGCACTTTGATTGATTGGGTCAACCCTCTGAAATAAAAGGTTAAAAATTGTACTATCGCCCACCGCTCTGGTTGCGTAATGGCCATGTGCAGTCGGTATGGCCCACACTGTTTCGTAAAGTGTTTATGGCCTCACCAGACGCCGAGGTTATTCCGACTGCTGATAACGATGAACTGCATCTGGACTGGTACCGCCAGGGCAGTGACCGGCTGGCCATTATTTCCCATGGCCTGGAAGGGCACAGCCGGCGGCCCTACGTGCTTGGCCTTGCCCGTGCTCTGATGAGCCAGGGCTGGGACGTACTGGCATGGAATTTCCGCTCGTGTGGTGGTGTGATGAACCGGCAGCCGCGGTTTTATCACAGTGGCGCAACCGGCGATCTCGGCTGTGTTGTTGATCATGCACTGCAGCACGGTTACAAGTCAGTCTGCCTGTCTGGCTTCAGTATGGGGGGCAACCTGACACTGCTTTACCTTGCCGAGCAGGGTGAGAGGACAGACAGCCGTATAAGCGGTGCCGTGGCTTTTTCCGTTCCCTGCGACCTGGCCGGCAGTGCCGACATGCTCGCCAAAGCGGACCGTAAAATTTATATGCGGCGGTTTTTAAAAGATCTGCACGAAAAAATGGCCGAAAAAGCCACTACCTTCCCGGATCTGATTGATGTCAGTGGGTTCAGCTCCATTCGCAGTTTTCATGAATTTGATGACCGGTATACAGCCCCTTTGCATGGATTCCGGGATGCTCAGGATTACTGGGCCCAGTGCTCTGCACTGTATCGTCTGAAAGACATCCGGGTTCCGGCGCTGATGGTTAATGCGGCCGACGATCCGTTTCTGTCGGCCAGGTGTTTCCCGGAATCGCGGCGTGTTCTCGGGCAGTATGTATGCCTGGAAGTACCCAGGTGGGGAGGGCATGTGGGGTTCGTGGAACACGCTGAGCCAGGGCGTTACTGGTCTGAAAGACGAGCTGTTGCTTTTCTGGATAAAATGGTTTAGTTGTCGATTATAAGATAATGATAATAATCTGTTTTCAGTATTATTTTTTTGATTCGGCAAGCGATTTCAAAACAGGTTTCAGTACGGGCCAGACGTTATCCAGTAATATGGGTTGGGCTTTTTCCGTAGGGTGAATGCCATCGCTCTGCATCAGGTCTTTTTTATCGTAAATTCCTTTTAAAAAGAAGGGAACCAGTGCGGTATCAAAGCGGTCTGAGAGGCTTGGGTAGATGTCTGCGAACAGGCTTGTGTACCGCTGGCCATAGTTCGGCGGTATTTGCATGCCAACCAGGATCACACTGGCCCCGGCCTTTTGTGACAGGCTAATCATGGAGGAAAGGTTGGATTCGATAACATTGGGAGGAAACCCGCGAAGGCCATCATTTCCACCAAGCTCAATCATAATGGCGTTCGGTGCGGTTTGGTCGATCAGGCCCGGCAAGCGCCTTAATCCGCCGTCGGTTGTCTCGCCGCCAATGCTCGCGTTAACCACATTCCACTCAGCCATGCCTTCTTCGTTCAGGCGCTGTTTCAGTAACTGTACCCAGGCCGTTTCAGAGGGTACGCCGTGGCCTGCGCTCAGGCTGTCGCCCAGCACCAGCAGGGTAGGTTGACTGGCCAGGGCCGGAGCCATCAGGCTGGTAAGCAAGACAAAGATGAAAGACCTGAGCAACAAGTGTGCCTTATGCATAAACAATTCGTATACCCTGATTCAGTTCAGTTAATTCAGACCAGGAGGTGCTGTGAGCCATACACCTGTTACCAGCCTTGATGCCCGGCGGCCGATGCTGCGTGTTGATAACCTGACTCACCGGGTTCGTCTTGAGTCCGATACGCTGACGATCTTGCAGGGGGTTTGCCTGGAAATCAATCGGGGAGAGTCCGTAGCCATTGTTGGCCGCTCCGGATCGGGAAAAACAACCTTGCTGGGCTTGCTGGCCGGGCTGGATACGCCGAGTGAAGGTGCCGTAGAGCTGGATGGTGCAGTTATCAGCAGGCTCAGTGAAGATGAGCGGGCCAGGCTCCGGGCCCACCGGGTAGGGTTTGTTTTTCAGTCATTCCAGTTGCTACCGGCATTGACCGCACTTGAGAATGTGATGCTGCCACTGGAACTGGCCGGTATGCAGGAACCGGAACAACGGGCGCGGGAGCTTTTACAGCGGGTCGGGCTGGGTGAGCGCCTGAACCATACCCCCAGGCAGCTCTCCGGCGGCGAACAACAACGCGTTGCTATAGCCCGGGCATTTGCCTGTGATCCGGTCGTACTGTTTGCGGATGAGCCCACAGGCAATCTTGATAATCGCACTGGCCAGGCCGTATCCGATCTACTGATGACGCTGAACCGGGAGCAGGGTGCCACACTGGTTATGGTAACCCACGATGAACATCTGGCTGCCAGATGCAGCCGTCAGTTTCATATTGAAGCCGGCCGGTTGACCGAGCCTGACATTGCTGAGGGGGTGGCAACCTGATGTCGGCTGCAAGCAAGCTTATGTCTGTACGCCGTGACTGGCGGGAGCGCGACGTTCGCGTTGTGCTCGCAGCGCTGGTTATTGCTGTGGCGACGGTCGCGACCATTGCGCTGTTTGCCGGCCAGTTGCAGCGCACACTGGTAACCTCCGCCAGTTCTTTTCTGGCAGCAGATCGCCAACTGGATGCGGGCAACGACCGCAAAGTTCCGGAGGCGTGGCTGAGCGAAGCCCGGTCGCGGGGGCTGAGCACCGCAGAAATGACTGAGTTCTCCACCATGGTGTTCAGCAGCCAGAGCAAGGACTTCCAGCTGGTTTCTGTCAAAGCCGTGAGCGATGGTTACCCCTTACGGGGCGAAGTGGAAACACAAAAAGATTTGCAGAGTGCAGAAACCCTTACGCGGCATGGCCCGGCGCGGGGGGAGGTATGGATCAATCCACGCCTTTTGCACCTGTTGAGCCTGTCGGTTGGCGATTCGCTGGAGGTGGGCAATCGGGCGCTAACCATATCCCGCCTGCTGATTCGTGAGCCTGACGGTGGCTTCAGCCTTGCCTCACTGGCTCCCCGCGTGATGATGCATGCCGCTGATGTGGCATCGACGGGTGTTATTCAGGAAGGAAGCCGCGTTGGTTACGTGTATCTGTTTGCTGGCGATGAAACAACGCTGAACGAATACTATCAATGGTTGAAGCCCAGGCTGGGGCCCAGTCAGCGATGGCGCGGCGTTCGTGATGGTGAAACCCTGTCCGGTTCTCTTGAACGGGCTGAGCGGTTTCTGTTGCTGGGCGGTAGCCTGGCGGTACTGCTTGCGGCCGTTGCCGTTGCGGTAGCCAGCCGGCAGTACGCATTGGCTCAGCGCGACACCGTGGCCCTGTTGAAAACTCTGGGTGTGAGTGGTGGCGGTATCGGGCGCATGTATGCGCAGCGGCTGGTTCTCTGGGGAGTGGCCGGTATTGCCGGGGGGCTGTTGCTCGCGCTGCCGTTGTTCTGGTTGCTGGCCCGAATGCTGGGCGGTGCGCTGGACCGCCCGGTGTCTCTGTATTTTGACCCATCGGCACTGGTGCCTGCGGTACTGACCGCGATTGTATCGCTGTTTGCGTTTGCCTATCCGCCTATCCATCGCCTGCGTAATACACCTGCAATGCGCGTGCTGCGAAGCGAGCCGGGAGAAGCGGGACGCGAAGCCCTGCCAGATATTCTGCTCGCGGTTGTGGCGGTATTCGGGCTGGTCTGGATGTACGCCGGCAAGCTGACACTGGTGCTTTCTTTACTGGGTGGGCTGGCATTACTGCTGGCTGTGCTCGGATTGTTCGGCGGGCTTCTGATGGCCGCCCTTAAAAACGTCCGGGGCAGACGTAAACGCGGCAGTACAACGGGCGGCTGTGCCTGGCGGCTTGCGCTCACCGGGCTGTATCGTCACCGCCGGACGAGCCTTTCCCAGATGGCGGTATTTGCCATGACACTCATGCTGGCGACAACCCTGATTCTGATTCGTACGTCACTACTGAGTGACTGGCAGGCACAACTGCCTGACGATGCTCCGAATCATTTTCTGATTAATATTGCACCAGAAGCGGTTACCGATGTCAGCGACTTCTGGCAGGAACGCGGGCAGCCATTAGACCGGTTGTACCCGATGGTGCGGGGGCGGCTCACAGAACTGAATGGCCAGCCGGTGAAGCAGGCTGTGAGTAA
>CAYUTG010000231.1:0-4251 GCA_964447555.1 uncultured Marinobacter sp. | reverse complement strand
AGCCTTCGCACCCGGCCACGGTTTCGATGGAATCGGCGATTACTTCCCGGGATACCAGAGAGTACTTCATGCCCTCAGTACCATTGGCAATACCATCTGAAATCGTAATGGTATTGAAAATCAATGATTTCCCGCCGGCTTCGTCGGCCCCCGCTGCCGATTCTTCAGCAAGCCGGTTGATGTGCATGTTGCAGGGGGTGAGATTGCTCCAGGTGGAGGCAATGCCTATCTGAGGCTTTCGGAAATCGTCATCGTTAAAACCTACCGCTCGCAACATGGCCCGGCTTGCGGACTTGCCAATACCATCTACCACGGGGGCAGAATAACGGCGACGTTTATCATCGGTCATCGGGAACTCCTGAATGCAGATCTCTCAGATTTAGTAATTATAGACAGCGTTATCGGTCCAGAATGTCAGAAAAAATGCCATGCCTCAACGGGCGACATTGATCAGCATCTACTGAGCGAGGCATCAGCATACTAAAAGATTCATTTCAGGAGTATCTTTTAAAGACCTGAAGCAACTGCAGGCTACTGGCCAATCACCACGGTGCCGCTTCCAATGGTTACACCACCGCAGGACACGGCACTGCCCGTAACAGCAGCCGGCTGACCATTGATCATGACCGTTGAAGATCCGGCAGCGATAGTGCGCGGATGAGGAGGGTGCTTGGGTTTGGCATGTGGGGCAAGCGGGTCGCCCAACCGCGCAACGGGCTTACCATCTACCAGAACATCCGGGGAACCGGCAATAACCGGTGTGGGGGGAAATCCTTGGTGGTCCATACCCGGATCACCAAGCAGAACTATCGCTTTGCCCATAATCTGCGTCCTTTCATTGTTGGCCTGTTTATCTATCCCTGAACCTGCCGCAGACTCCTGGCGGCAGCTTGGGTGAAATTCTACCCTGAAAGCGCCTGAACACCAAAAGGGAAAACCCGGCATCAACAGCGCCGGGCTTCCCGGAGCGGGACAACGATCAGGCTACCGCAACCAGTTTCCGGTTTCCGGAACCGGGCAACACCTTCAGCGATGAGCTGCGGGCTGTGTCAGGCTGATAGTCCTCTGATTTTATGGTGCTGACATAGTGCCAGTCAGCGCGCGCCTCCTGAGGTGTAAAGCTCACCACCATATAGCCGCGCTGCGTGATGTTCAGATACTCAAGGTCGTCCACCAGCAGGGCAATACCCTGCTCGGCACTGTCAACAAGTTCATCCGGCAGGCCGAGATAGGCTTCCAGCCCCGGCGACGAAACTGAAGAGGTCGCAAATTCCACACCCACCTGCTGCCCCCCGGAATCTTTGAGGTTATTGCCCCAGGCATTGTGGGTATCACCGGCCAGCACCACGAGGTTTTTATCCAGTCCGGCTACGGTTGCCAGCACTACCTCACGCTCATACTGATAGCCATCCCAGGCATCGAGACTGTAGGGCGCCTTGGTGTTAATGCGGGCCAGCTCCTCGTCGGTCAGGGTTGGATCACCCTGCAAATACCTCCCCTTGAGCGTAGCCAGTTCTCCCAGTGCTGCCGGTAACCCGGCAAACTGTTCGGTTGCAATCGCCATCAGCAACTCTGCGGGTAAATCCATTCGCCCCATAAGCACCTGCTGGCCCAGAACCTGCCAGGTTGCCGTTGACTGGCTCAGAGATGTCTTCAGCCACAGGAGTTGCTCAGCCCCCAGCAGAGTCCGGTTTTCACTGCCCACGTCGGCTGCAAAACGGGCTGCATTCAGACTTCCGTCTGTGGTGAAGTAATCCATATAATTCAGTTGTTTATCACGCCCGATAAGCCGGGTGTCCAGCATGTGCAGGTCCACCAGGTTACCAAACCGGAAGTTCCGGAATATGGCCTCGTCGCTGCCTTCGATCACCGGCCGGATAGGCATCCATTCAAAGTAAGCCCGCAGGGCATTGAGCTTGCGGGTGGAGTAATCACCCTCGCCCTCATTATGGTTCTCTGCACCCTCGCGCCATGAATCGTTGGCCACTTCATGGTCATCCCAGACCACAATAAACGGCAGCTTCCTGTGCAGGGCCTGAAGGTTTTTATCGTTGCGATAAATCCCATAGCGGCGGCGGTAGTCATCCAGCCCGATCAGTTCACGATTGTTGTCATCCGGGTAGGTCCGGCCAATAGCCTCAGCATCAGCTGCCCCGTAGCTTTCGCTTTCACTGCTGTATTCGTAAATGTAATCACCCAGATGGACAACCGCATCGAGGTTGTCCTGCAGGCTGATTTCCCGGTATACATTGAAGAAACCCGCGGGGTAATTTGCGCATGACACCACCGCCAGGCGAACCGACTCCACCGTGCCTTCAGGCAGTGTGCGGGTGACGCCCGCCGGGGACTGGCCGGAGGCCGTGGCAAAACGATAGTGGTACACCTGCCCTGGCGCCAGACCCCGGACATCCACCTTTACGGTGAAATCATGGTCGCTGGTGGCATTGGCCGTGCCCGAATGAACCAGATTTTCAAACGACTCGTCCGTCGCCACTTCCCAGCCCACGGTCACTGCGCGGTTCTTTTGTTTATCGGGCACGGCTCGTGTCCAGAGCATAACGCCATTGGCCAGGGGGTCACCACTGGCCACACCGTGAGTGAAACTGACTGTTCGTTTATCATCACTATCAAACATACAGCCGGCGAGCCCGGTCGATACCGCAACAGCTCCCATGCCCATCGCGGACGCCTTCAGGAAATCCCGTCTTGTTAATCGCTTCATTCTTGTTGTCCCCAGCGTTCATCCTGTTATCGGGCGCTGACCATAAAACCGCCATGCGCCATACCCAATATGCACGCTAGCCAGCCACAACCAAAAGCACATTGCCTGATTGCGACATGGCCATAGCAAATAGCGACAAAGGCCGGAAATGAGAAGGGCAGCACGAAAAAGGGAGCCTCCTCGGGCTCCCTTCATCACCTCACAAAACGGGCCCCATGATCAGCTCACAAACACAGGCCCCATGCCGTAGTTCCAGATAATGACCGTGCCTGCCAGAGTCGTTACCAGAATGACCAGGGCAACGGTCAGAATGGACACGCTGTACATAATGGCCCGCTGCCCGTCTATACCCATGACAATGGCCAGCCCGCGCTGGATCAGCCAGGCTCCGTAACAGGTTGCCGCCAGGAAGATCAGCGCATTCAGGAGTGGAGACGGATAAAGCAGGGCAAAACCGACCAGAAACATCGGGGTGCAGGAATAGGCAGCGAGAGCGATACCATTGGATGGCGTGTACTCCTCCCGGGCACCGTAGGTCTTTGCCATCCAGTTAATGCCATAACCCAGTGCAAACACACCGATCAGCATAGCCAGATACGCCAGTATGCTCAGTTGTGCGGCACTGGCCTGCGTCAGTTTGATCAGCCGCCCGTCGCCCAGCGTCCAGCCGAAGTGAGCTGTGGATATGTAGGCACAGATGGGAGCGATAGCCGCCAGAATGACCACATAGGCAACATACAGTCTGCGGGGCGTTTCGTGTTCTTTGCGAATGGAGGCCCACTCTTCAGCGGGTTGACTGAAAAGGCCAAATGCATGTGACAAGAGCATGGGCGATTCCTTTTCTTTATAGTTGTCAGTCTACAGAGACACCGACTGCAAATCTGACTGCATCTGCAGCCGGCCCTGTTCTTAACTATAGTCAAGAAACCGACAAGGAAAAGGAAATTCGTCTGCCTTAACTGCTGCGGGGGTCCGTCCGGGCAACCCAGGGATTGCTCTTATGGCTGTCCCTGAACGAAAGCAGTATTTCAATACCCGTCCAGTCCACCAGATCACGGAAATCCAGCCAGTCGACCAGGCAATAGAGACACATGGCCGGGTAGTTCCAGTCTTCAAACTGCCCTTCGTTCACCTTGTCTGCCAGAGCTTTGAGTGTGGTTTCAATCCGCTCTCTCTGCAGATTGAAAAACATCAGATCCTGGTTAATGTCGATACCGGACTTTTTGGATAACAGCAAAATAACCGCAGAATCATTAGCACCATCAATCATCGTCAGCAGATTTTGCTGATCCCAGGTTAACGGGTCGCGGCCCTGTCGTGCACTGATATAACGGGCAATAATCCGGGAGTCGTAGATTTCCTGGCCATCTTCTTCAAGAACCGGAATCTTGAGGGCCGGGCTTGTCTTCCTCAGCTCATCCCTGCCATCGCCATAGATATCGAGATTAACGAAATCATACAGTTCTTCGCCCAGCAGAATTCGAATACGACGAACATAAGGGGATGTGGTCGATCCAATCAGTCTCATA
>CAYUTG010000230.1:0-4254 GCA_964447555.1 uncultured Marinobacter sp. | reverse complement strand
GTACCGGAAAATGCACATCCCAGACGAACCGGGCTTCTACGAAAAGTTTTATTTCACCCCCGGAGATGCCCGGTTCAACACTGGCGAAAGCGGCTTTACCCCCATCGAAACCTCTGTGGGCAAACTGGGGGTGCTGGTGTGCTGGGATCAGTGGTACCCGGAAGCCGCACGCCTGATGGCGCTGGCAGGCGCTGAGATCCTGATCTACCCCACCGCCATTGGCTGGGATACGACAGACGACGCCGATGAACAGGCCAGGCAACTGGATGCATGGGTAACCGTTCAGCGCGGCCATGCCGTTGCCAACGGCCTGCCCGTGATTGCACCCAACCGGGTGGGTACAGAGCCAGACCCTGCCGGGCAGTCGGATGGCATCCGGTTCTGGGGCAACAGTTTTATCTGCGGCCCCCAGGGCGAGATTCTGGCCCGCGCGGATGACAACTCTGAGACGGTTCTTGCCGTGCCTCTGGATCTGAATCGCAGTGAGTCCATTCGCTGTATCTGGCCGTATCTCAGAGACAGGCGCATTGATGCCTACGGCGATATCCTCAAGCGGGTAAGGGACTGAATCTGCATGAAGGCACTGGTCGACACCCTGATTGGCGAACTGAACCAGATATTGCTGGGCAAAGAGCAACAGCTTCGCCTGGCTGTGTGTGGCCTGTTAGCACGAGGGCACCTGCTGATTGAAGATATTCCCGGCATGGGGAAAACAACCCTCTCTCACGCACTTGCCAAAGCGATGGGGCTTAGTTACCAGCGCATTCAGTTCACCAACGACCTGCTTCCGGCCGACGTACTGGGCTACTCAATGTACGACAAAGAAGCCGGGGCACTGGTTTTTCATCCGGGCCCCATCTTTGCGCAGGTTGTACTTGCAGACGAAATAAACCGGGCATCGCCCCGCACACAAAGTGCACTCCTTGAAGCTATGGAAGAGCGGCAGGTGTCCATAGAGGGTGAAACCCGCCCGCTGCCCCAGCCGTTTTTTGTGATAGCCACTCAGAACCCTGCGGAACAGGGTGGCACCTACCCTTTGCCTGAATCGCAACTCGATCGTTTTCTGATGCGCATCCGGCTGGGCTATCCGGACCCTGCCGCAGAACGGAGCCTGCTGGAAGGGGAAGATCGCCGGGCCATCACCGGGCGGCTTCAGCCCCTGATTTCACAGGATGAACTGGCCGCGCTTCAGGCAGCGGTTGATCAGGTCAGTGCCAGCCCGGCGCTTCTGGACTACGTTCAGCGCCTTCTTGAGCAAAGCCGGCGTATGCCCGGCCTGCTTTACGGCCTGTCACCAAGGGCCGGGCTGGGGCTTCTGAAAGCCGCCAAGGCCTGGGCATTCATGGAAGGCCGCCAGCATGTGCTTCCTGATGACATTCAAACCGTATTGGACGCAGTAGCCGAGCACCGTCTGGAGCAGGGTGAAAACGGCAAAAGTACAGGCCGGGTCAGACAGCTTCTGACCACCGTACCGGTTCTCGGTAATCCATGATTAAATAGCGACGCTTTATAAGGTGGATTGGCGAAAACAAATGGCAGCCTGATTTTTTCGTGTTAGCCTTCTTATCTTTCCCCGCAACATTGAGCCCTCCGGGCTTCAGCGTTATACCGTTTTAGCGAGAGACAACCATGAGCGAAACCAATCATTCCAAACTGATTATCCTTGGCTCCGGCCCTGCCGGCTATACTGCCGCGGTTTATGCAGCCCGAGCCAACCTGAACCCGACCCTGATCACCGGAATCGAAGTGGGTGGCCAGCTCACCACAACCACCGATGTGGACAACTGGCCAGGAGACAACGACGGCGTTCAGGGCCCGGAACTCATGCAGCGCATGCTTGCACACGCAGAACGGTTCGAAACCCGCATCGTGTATGACACGATCAACGAAGCAGACCTGCGCAACCGCCCGTTCCGCCTGAAAGGTGATAGCGGTGAGTACACCTGTGATGCACTGATTATCGCCACCGGCGCAACGGCCATGTACCTGGGCCTGGACTCCGAAGAAAAGTTTAAGGGCCAGGGGGTATCTGCCTGTGCAACCTGCGATGGGTTCTTTTACAAAAAGCAGAAAGTAGCGGTTATTGGCGGGGGCAACACCGCGGTTGAAGAGGCCCTGTACCTGTCAAATATTGCAGAAGAAGTGACCCTGGTACACCGGCGTGACAGCCTTCGTGCCGAGAAAATCCTGCAGGACAAGCTGTTTGAAAAAGCCGAAAACGGCAATGTAAACATCCTGTGGGATCACACCCTGGATGAAGTGCTGGGTGACGGCACCGGGGTGACCGGCATGCGGGTCAGAAGCACCAAAGACAACACCACCCAGGACCTTGACCTGGCCGGCGTATTCATCGCCATTGGCCATAAGCCAAACACCGGCCTGTTCGAAGGTCAGTTAGATATGAATGATGGCTATATCCGCATCCGGTCCGGTCTCGACGGCATGGCAACCCAGACCAGTATCCCCGGCGTTTATGCTGCAGGGGATGTGGCCGATCATGTGTATCGCCAGGCTGTAACATCGGCCGGCTTTGGTTGCATGGCTGCACTGGATGCTGAAAAATTCCTGGATCAACAGGGCTGAATGGCACCGGAGCAGAATGACTTCACTACCCTGGCTGGACCCGGATCAACTCTGGTTCCCCCCGGCTGAGGACGCACTGGATGACCCCGACGGGTTGCTGGCACTGGGCGGCAACCTGTCCACAGAGCGCCTTCTGCTGGCGTACAGAAGCGGCATATTTCCCTGGTACAGCGACGACCAGCCCATCCTCTGGTGGTCGCCCGATGCCCGGTGTGTGCTCTTCCCCGGCGACGTTCACGTTTCACGGAGCTTGCGGCGTAGCCTGAATCAAGGGCAGTTCCGGGTAACAGCCGACCAGGCATTCAGCCGTGTTATCCGCCTGTGTGCCGCTACCCGGGCCGAGGGCACCTGGATAACCGACGACATGATTACCAGCTACTCCGAGCTTTATCGCCAGGGGTTTGCCCACTCCATTGAAGCCTGGAATCAAAAGGGGGAGCTTGCGGGTGGCATGTATGGTCTGGCCATTGGTCAGTGCTTTTTCGGTGAATCCATGTTTTCGCTGGAAACCAATGCATCCAAAATTATTATGGTGCATCTGGCCAATCAGCTTCGGGAATGGGACTATAAAATCATGGACTGTCAGGTGGAAAGCCAGCATCTGCTGACCATGGGTGCCCGCATCATCCCCAGAGCCGAATTTTTATCTATACTCAGCACACATATAGATAAAAGTCCGAAGCAGGACGATTGGGCCGTTCGCTGGCAGTGGAAAAAGCCGGAGGCATAAATGAGCAATCTCAGGACACTGGTATTCTTCGCAACGCCTTCCCATGACTGCAGCTATCTGGAAAACCACGAAGCGACCACCATGTTCGTGGATCCGCGGGCCCACGTGGACAAGAAACTCTACAGCCAACTGACAGCTCTGGGTTTCCGGCGCAGCGGCTCACATTACTACCGCCCTCACTGCGAGCACTGCAATGCCTGCATCCCTGTCCGGCTCAGGGTGAATGACTTCAGGCCAGACCGGAGTCAACGGCGGGTATTGAAGAAAAATGAAGATCTGGACTGCCAGTTAGTTCCCGCCGCGTTTAACGAGCAGTACTATCAACTCTACGCACGGTATGTTGAACAACGTCACAAAGACGGCGATATGTACCCGCCCTCGCCCGATCAGTTCACCTCCTTTCTGGTCGACGGGGCTACCGATTCATGGTTTCTTGAAATCCGCCTGAACGATGCGCTGATCGGCCTGGCGGCAATTGATATGCTGGACGATGGCCTGTCAGCCATTTATACCGTGTTTGACACCAGCATGGAGCACCGGAGTCTCGGTACCTACGCCATTTTGTGGCAGATTGAAGCAGCACAAAAGAGGAAGCTGCCTCATCTTTACCTGGGTTACTGGATTCGGGAATGCCGTAAGATGAACTATAAAACCCGCTTCCGGCCCATCGAAGCACTCAGGGACGGCCACTGGCGAACTCTGGACACCAACTGAATTTTGCCAAACGGCAATAATTCAGGCAGAATTGCGCAATTTAAAATCAAGTGAACGACAAAGAAGTACACTCCAAACGAGGTTTCTACTGAATGGCGAAATCAGATGCTGTTGAAATGGAAGGCGTTATTATTGATACACTTCCAAATACCATGTTCCGTGTTGAACTCAGCAACGGCCACGTGGTGACTGCTCATATCTCCGGAAAAATGCGTAAAAACTACATC
>CAYUTG010000229.1:0-4333 GCA_964447555.1 uncultured Marinobacter sp. | reverse complement strand
GGCAGACATCTGATTGCCTGTGGCTTTACGAAGGCTGTTTGAGCGGACCGAAATGGGGGTCATGGCTACCAGGGATTTGCTGATATCTGCGCCCTGGCTTGCCATATACCGGTGGAGCGTTTCAGCGCACAGGCCGAGCACCACGTCGTTCAGCGTGACATCCGCCAGCGATGCTTTAATCGCCTTCAGTCGTGAAAGACTTACGCTGGTGGATATAATCTGGCGGTTCGCCGTAATCTGGCGGTTAAACGGGCTGTGGGGTGCTGAAAACAGCGGGAAGGGAAGTGGCAGTTTCCGTAGCTGTTTGTGAATCAGACCCCTGGCGGTTGCTTCCGTGGCGTGCAGGGCCAGCGAGGTAAACTGTAAGGGGGTTCTCAGAATATTGGCGCCGGCCTGCAGTATAACCCGTTCTTCCGAGGGTTCGGGGCGTGGAAACCACTGGCGGGGTGGCTTTATTGCCTTTGGCTCAGGGGTGTACTCCATAAGTTTGCCAAGAATTTCTTCACCGCTGAAGGCATCGATCGCCGCGTGGTGGAGTTTAATAATCAGCGCAAAGCCATCACTGCCGGAATCGTCTTCTCCCAGCTTGAAACCATCGACAAAGGTGATGTGCCAGAGTGGGCGATCCCGCTTCAGGGGTTCTTCCAGAATTTTTGACGCAAGCGCCATCAGGCTGGATTTCTGGCCATGCTCGCCAAGATTGACATAGGCAAGGTGGCGCTCAATGCTGAAGTCCGGATCATCTATCCAGTAGGGACGGCCCAGCCGGAAGGGTATTTCCTTTAGCCGTTGGCGGAAAACAGGAACAACATGCAGACGGCTGCGCAGATAGGCAACAAAGGTGCTGAACGTCAGTGGTTTTTTCTGTGTACTGGCATCGAACAGATAAATACCACCAATGTGCATTGGTGTGGTCTCAGATTCCAGATAGAGAAATGAGGCGTCCAGTTCCGACAATTGCCGCATCAACGTGCTCCCTTCGGCTTATAATTGCCTGCAGTATAAACGAACAGCCAGAGTATAAGGTTGACTGATGTGCCAGGGTAGACCAACCGATGAAGTCACTTTACCGAGCTGGGCGGTTATTCATTAAACCAGTGGCTGATGGTGTTGTCGGAGGCCAGTCGATTCCAGAACCACATCAGCGCCTTACCCTGATCTTCGGTACGGCGAGCCAGATGCAGTGTAATGGGTTGACGGCTTTCGTGAACGGCCTTTTTTACCAGAGTTCGGTGCTCCAGCTGTTTTCTGACCCTTGCGGCGGGCACCCAGCCAACGCCTAGTCCTGATTCCTGAGCAGCAATTTTCTGGTCTATGTTGGTCAGGGTGAGTGGGCGCTGGCGGTGGAAAATGCCGGCGTGTCCCGGTGGCAGTGACCGGGAGGTGTCTGCTGCCACAGCGGCGGGGTATTTCGAGATATCGTCTTCGCTCAGCGGCTCAGGGGCGCTGGCGAGCGGGTGGTCTGCTGCCATGGCGAAGATAAAGGACAGATCGCCCAGCGGGTGGGTTGTGTAGTTCCCGGCAGGTTTGCTGAGGTGGTCTGCCCCGACGATCAGGTCAATCCGGCGGCTTTGCAGGGCGTCCCAGGCCCCGGCAAACACCTCTTCTATAATTTGTATGTCGACGGGAATGTTCAGACTGAGAAATTCACGAATAGCCGGGAACAGGCAGTGAACCGGTAGCAGTGAATTCAGGCCTATACGCAGGCGAATTTCCCAGCCCTGGGCGACCTGTCTGGTGGTGTGGGCCAGGTTTTCTGCAGCTTCCAGCAGTGTCCGGCCTTCTTCCAGCAGGTATTGGCCGGCCGGGGTGAGGGTGGCGCGATGGCCGCTGCGGTCGAAGATGGCAACATCCAGGTCTTCTTCCAGTTTTTGCACGGTGTAGCTGATGGCAGAGGGAACCCGGAAGAGTTCGCTGGCAGCTCCGGCGAAGGTGCCTTTGCGATTGATGGCATCGAGTACTCTGAGTGCGTCTATGGTAATGGCTGTGTGCATGTTCGAATTATCTGAGGTTGTTGGCCAGAAAAGGTTGTTTGAGAGAGTAGCAGGATTGGCTTTATTCTTCTCTCTACGTATACCGGCTTGGGAGTCTGCGGATATCGGGTAAGGTTTTTGCAAACACGCCGTGAACCCGTCCCTGGGGGCTCGGCATTGCCATCCCTGGCAATGCACGGTTTGCAAAAACCTTACCCGATACCCGCGATAGGCTGCATGCCAGACGTCCTGCCTGCCGGAGAATTCAATTCAGATTTTCTGAGGGCTATTTATAATGGGCTTGTTAGTAGATGGAAAATGGCATGACCAGTGGTATGACACCAGCAAAACCGGAGGTAAGTTTGAGCGTGAAGCTGCGCGGTTCCGGAACTGGGTAACCGCAGATGGGCAGCCCGGCCCTGCGGGAGGGGGTGGTTTTAAGGCCGGGTCTGGCCGCTATCATTTGTATGTGTGTATGGCGTGCCCCTGGGCCCACCGAACGTTGATTTTCCGGAAGCTCAAGGGGTTGGAGAATCATATTTCTGTGTCCATGGTGCACCCGGACATGCTGGAAAATGGCTGGGAGTTCCGGCCGGGGAATGAGCAGCATCAGGATCACCTGTATAACCTTCAGTTTATGCATCAGTTGTATACCCGGGCGGCTCCGGATTATTCCGGGCGGGTGACGGTTCCGGCGTTGTGGGATGCGCAGAAGGAGACCATTGTCAGTAATGAGTCTGCGGATATTATCCGTATGTTCAACTCAGCGTTTGATGGTCTTGACGGTGTCCGGAGTGATCTGGACTTTTACCCGGCTGCGCTGCAGGCAGATATTGATGCGGTAAATGAGCGGGTGTATCACACGGTGAATAATGGTGTGTACAAGGCGGGTTTTGCGACGGTTCAGGATAAGTATGAGGCCGCTTATGCCGAGTTGTTTGATTCGCTGGACTGGCTGGAAGACAGGTTGTCTGCACAGCGTTATCTCGTTGGTGGGCAGTTGACTGAGGCAGACTGGCGGTTGTTCACAACGCTGCTCCGGTTTGATCCGGTGTACTTCAGCCACTTCAAGTGTAACCGGCGGCGTATTGCGGATTACCCGGCTCTGTCTGCATATCTGCGAGACCTCTATCAGACTCCCGGTGTGGCAGGCACGGTGGATATTGATCAGATAAAACGGCATTACTACGTGAGCCAGCGCACCATTAACCCCACGCAGATCGTGCCGGTGGGGCCGTTGCTGGACCTCTCCGCACCCCATGAGCGGGAGGCGCTTAGCTGACCCGTGCCAAGGCCACCTGAGTAAGCAGGTGCAAAGCGTCCTTGTGAGCCGATGCCGGCAGGCTGGATACGCAGTCTGCAGCGCGGCTTGCTTCGGTTTTCGCCAGCTCCATGGTGTATTCCAGTGAGCCGGAGGCTTCAACAATAGCCAGAATGGCGGGCAAGTCGTCCAGGCCGCCTTTGCGGATAGCCTGGCGGATCAGTTGCTTCTGCTCATCTTTGCTGTTGGCCATGGCGTAAATCAGGGGCAGGGTGGCCTTGCCTTCTGCCAGGTCGTCTCCGACGTTTTTGCCCATGGCTTTGGCATCGCCCCGGTAGTCCAGAACGTCATCTACCAGTTGAAAGGCCAGGCCCAGGTGTTTGCCGTAATCCTGCAGCGCCCGCTCTTGTGCAGCGTTGGCTCCGGCCAGCAAGGCGCCGGTGTGCGAGGCCGCTTCGAACAGCATGGCAGTTTTATTGTGAATCACTGTCATGTAATGCTCTTGGGTAAGGTCCGGGTTTTTCACGTTCATTAACTGCATCACTTCCCCCTCCGCGATGACGGCTGTCGCGTGGGAAAGAACCTCCATGATGGGCAGGCTTTTGAGTTCTACCATCATCTCGAAGGCGCGGGCGTAGAGGAAATCACCTACCAGCACGCTGGGCGCGTTACCCCAGCGGGCGTTTGCGGTGCTGCGGCCGCGCCGCATGTCAGAGGTATCTACTACGTCATCGTGAAGAAGGGTGGCGGTGTGCAGAAACTCGATAACGGCTGCCAGCTTCAGGTGATCGCTTCCTTTATAGCCGGCCGCCTGGCTTGAAAGTAGCACCAGCAGTGGCCTCAGGCGCTTGCCGCCGCTTTCGATGATGTACTGGGCTATTTTTTCGACAAGAGGAACGTCTGAGGAAAGCCGCTGGATAATCAAATCGTTCACACGGCTGAAATCGTCAGCCACGGTGGTGTAAATGCGCTCGGCGGTCATGCGGCTAGTGGTTCCCTTGCTGATTCTCAGTTGCGACAGATGTTGATAAAATGGGCAGATCGCGGCAATGCTAGGTATTGCGGCCGTTAGTGTCAACTTGGCTTGTATTGCCGGGCG
>CAYUTG010000228.1:0-4343 GCA_964447555.1 uncultured Marinobacter sp. | reverse complement strand
GCATGCACAATCAGGTGCAGCTTGCCGCGCAGGTTATCGAACACCACAATCTCATCCGAGACCATCAACAGAATGTCGGGCGTGCCGATCTGGTCGGGCGGGCAGGTTTTGCGCAGGCGTTTTTCAATATAACGAACCGTATCGTAACCGAAGTAACCCACCAGCCCCCCGTTGAAACGGGGCAGTTCTCTCAGGTCTGGCGCGTTGAACCTGGCCTGGTATTCCTCCACAAAGGCCAGCGGGTCGTCTGCCTCGGCTTCTTCAACCAGCGCTCCACCGCGCCTGATTTCAATCCGGTGGTCGAACACTTTCAGCACTTCGTGGCTGGGCAGGCCAATGATGGAGTAACGGCCCCATTTTTCGCCACCCTGAACCGATTCGAACAGGTAAGAGTAGGGGCCGCTGGCCAGCTTGAGATAGGTGCTGAGAGGGGTGTCCAGATCCGCAAGGACTTCGCGGTACACAGGGATACGGTTAAAGCCGGCTTGGGCAAGCTCAGAGAATTGCTCTGGGGACATGATTCGGTTTCCTGATGTCTGATCGGTATTCAGGCGGCACTGGTTCAGGACCACGCCGGCCAGATGATGGCAGAGGGATGCGCACGCGCCAACGCTCCACCGGGCTGCTGTTCAGCCAGTGCGCCATCGCCACCATCGTGTTGCGCGGGTAGTAAGGGTGCCTCGCGCGTTAATCAGACTCAGTCCCTGCACGGCAGGAATCTCCCGAAATGTAAGAATTCATGTAACGTCCTTGTGAGGTTACAAAAGCTCGGCCAATGAATCAACCACTGCGTCGGCACCCAGGGTATTTGCCGGCGTTCCATTACTGTATCCGTAACGCACCGCTACGCAGGGAATACCGGCCGCCTGCGCAGCCCCTGTATCGGCAGCCGAGTCGCCCACCATCACCGTGGTTCCCCGGGTTCCGCCCAATGCTTCCATACCGTGCAGAAGGGGGGCGGGGTCCGGTTTCTTGACGGGCAGAGTGTCACCACCAATACAAAGATCAAACCAATGCTCCAGCCCCATCTGCTCCAGCAACGGTGCTACAAACTGTTCAGGTTTGTTCGTTACGATACCCAGGCGGCAGCCATAATCTTTAAGCCGGGCCAGGCAGGTTTCCACACCTTCGTACACCACGGAATGCTGGCCGTTAATGTGCTCGTAAGCATGAAAGAACATGGCCAGTGCGTCTTTGAACAGGGCATCGTCCTTTTCGCTGGCCGGTTCCCAGTCTGCTTTATCAGCCAGTGCGCGCCGCACCAGAATGCCGGCACCGTTGCCCACCCACTGGCGCACCTTGTCTACCCCCGCGGTTTTACGCCCCAGTTGCTCCAGCATCTGATCGACTGCAGCGGCGAGGTCCGGTGCGCTGTCTACCAGCGTGCCATCAAGATCAAACAGGGCTACGCCGGGCCAGCGGGCATTAAACAGGCCGGCCAGGCTCATTGGCCCACTACCTTGCGTGCGTGCTCCAGCTCTGCACGCATTGCCTCTATAGTGGCGCGATAATCCGGCGTGTTGAAAATGGCAGAGCCGGCCACGAAGGTGTCGGCACCTGCTTCGGCAATCTCGCGGATGTTTTCAGTTTTTACCCCGCCGTCTACTTCCAGGCGAATGTTGAAGTTGCTGGCATCAATACGTTTGCGGGCTTCCTTTAGTTTATCCAGTGTGCCGGGGATAAATGACTGACCACCAAAACCCGGATTGACCGACATCATGAGCACCATATCAAGCTTGTCCATCACGTGGTCCATATAGTGCAGTGGTGTGGCTGGATTGAACACAAGGCCTGCTTTGCAGCCTCCGTCACGAATCAACTGGAGCGAACGGTCAATATGGTTGCTGGCTTCCGGGTGAAAGGTAATGTAGCTGGCTCCGGCATCCACAAACATTCTGATCAGATCATCCACGGGGGACACCATCAGGTGAACGTCTATCGGAGCCGTAACACCGTGTTTTCGCAACGCCTTGCAGACCATGGGGCCAATAGTCAGGTTGGGAACGTAATGGTTGTCCATAACATCAAAATGGACAACATCGGCACCGGCGGCCAGTACATTGTCGACTTCCTCGCCCAGACGGGCAAAATCTGCAGACAGGATAGACGGTGCGATCAGATAAGGATTCATGACGGCTCTCTTGCAATGGCGAACAATTACTTTGCACGGATTATTGTTGATAATGGCAGAATCAGCGACACCTGCCATAGTTGAAACGAGTGCCAGTTTAGCAGTTTGCAGCAGGTTTTGGTTTGTTCACAACGAATAAAGAGTTTGTGTCTGTGCCTGGAAACAGCGTTGAAATCAAAAAATGTCTCTGCGTGATAACAGCGCTGATCTTGTGCCTTGTGGGCTCTCTGACTGTTGCTGCAAACGCTGCAGACGACGGAGCGAAAACAGAGACGGAACCCGGCACGACAGCCGGAATTATTACGCCAAGCCGCCCCGGTGTGTTAACCGGCCTTGGGGAGCTGGCCTTAAGCCGCGCCTACCCGGATGAAACTGTATGGTTAAGTATTGGTGATGACGAGCAGGTGCTGGGACTGCTTCTGACAGAGCGAGCCCTGCCTGTCAGAGGGGCCTTGATGATTCTTCCTGAGGAAGGGGCGACGGCTGCGTCTGGCGTGGCAGGCGGTCTGGCCGGGCAGTTGGCTAACAAAGGCTGGGCAGTACTGACCGTGGGCCTGGAAGCACCTTCATTGCCGTTGCAGAAGCTGATGGAGCGGAAGCCAGAGTTAACAGAGGCATCAGCGGAAGCCAGCACCGATGAGTCCGCCCCCATGAAAGTGGATGTTAAGGCGGAAGGGGGCACAGGCACACCGGAAGCAGCTTACCGCGAGCGGGTTCAGAAAACGGTGCAGGCCGGTTTGTCTGCACTGGTGAGCCGGGGGTACGAAGCACCGGCCTTGTTAGCCGTTGGCCGGGCAAGCAACTACATCACCACCTTGCCTTCTGCCGACACTGGTGTTCGTGCCATGATCTGGGTGGCTCCGGATTTTTATCCAAAGGACAAAGCAAGCCTGGCAGATGATGTAAAAACAAGCGGTGTGCCGGCTCTATTAGAGCTTTACGACGCCCGGTTCGCCGGCCAGACGTCCGGAAAACGACGGGCCGTGGCACTGCGCCAGGCTGGTGTTAACGGTTACGAGCGCCAGCCCGTCGCTATACACCAACCCCCGTCTGTTCAGGACGCGCCGGCGTTGGCCAATCGCATTGATGCCTGGTTATTGTCGAAGTAGGGCGGCGCAAAAACTGGCCGGTGTGTCTTGATGACATCATGATTCTCCCGATGCCGTTTGCTCTGAAATCTCAATCAGATTCTGGTCGGGATCTCTGAAATAGAAAGATTGTATGGGCCCTGTCGCGCCTGTGCGCGGAACGACCCCCTCCACAATGTGGACATTTTTTTCTGTAACCCGATCATAAGCTTCCTGGATCGGCAGATCGGTAAGAAAGCACAGGTCTGCTGACCCTGGCGTAGGGGCATATAGTTGCACGTCGACAGTGTATTTGAGGTCGCGCGCTTCATTCCCGGTAATGTCCAGGCAAGCTCACTCATGCTGCAAAATGTTGACAAGTTTCCCGAAAGGGTCGCGAATATAGAATCTCCGAACACCCCAGGGCTCACCGACTGGCCCGTACTCGATGGAAATGTCCGCTTATTTGACCCTTTCCAACACTGCCTCCAAATCATCGACCTCAATTGACAGATCAGGAACAGCCGTTCCAGAACCTCCCTCAGACGCAATGCTGACTTGAACCGGCATGACCTCGCTTGAGCCAAACGTTTTAATCCAGCCGCCGTGATCCATAAGAAGGTCAAGGCCAAGTACATTCTGGTAAAACTGCTCAGCTTTTCCGGTATCGGGAGCGGCGATATTTGCAACGATACGGCGCACTTTCATAACTACTCCTGGTTTCGGTCCATTGGCAGGGTTAGTGCTGGTTTCTACGGCTTGCTGGGTCTTGCCATTTTTGCCTGATGGTTGCCGCCATTTTCCCGGCCCAAACAGAATACGCGGCCTCGCTTGGATGAAAACCATCCGAAGCTATAAACTTCTTTGCCAGCGGAAATTCGGGCTGAACGCACTCCCAACTCTCATTTCCCCTTGTCAACGCACGCATTGACCGATTCAAAGACGCCGCGGTTCTGCCAAGGTACCATCGAAGCGGTTGCGGCAATGCAGGAAAGGCCTGCATGGGTGGAAGGCGACCAAGCACTACAAGGGAGAAGACTCATGAACTTTTACCATAGCACTCACCGTCATTATTGTGGAATCGACCTGCACGCTCGCCTGGTGAAGTGCAAAGCGGAATCCGCCGGCAAGGTCTACGGCACCCA
>CAYUTG010000227.1:0-4354 GCA_964447555.1 uncultured Marinobacter sp. | reverse complement strand
CCTTTCTAGCGTTCAATCACCCGCCGGAACGGCGGCAGCGCATCCAGCAATAACTGCCCGTAGCGGCGAGCGACGATACGCCGATCCAGAATGGTCACTCGGCCAGTGTCCTGCTCGGTACGCAGCAGGCGGCCTACGGCCTGAACCAGTTTTATGGATGCGCCGGGTACGGTTATTTCCATAAACGGGTTGCCGCCGCGCTGGGTTACCCACTCGGCCAGGCTCGCCTCAATCGGGTCGTCCGGCACGGAGAATGGTAACCGGGTGATCACAACGTGGTGAAGGTATTTTCCGGGCAGGTCTATACCTTCGGCAAAGCTGGCCACGCCGAACAGAACGCTTGGCCGGCCTTCATCCACACGGCTGCAATGCTGGCGCAATACTTCCCCTTTCGCCATGTCATCCTGAGTGATAATCAGATCAGGGTATTCAGGGGCAAGTGCATCCCGCACCAGTTGCATCTGCCGGCGAGAGGTAAACAGCACCAGCGTTGCCGTTTCTCCGGCCCACAGGCCCGGAAGACGGTCAACCAGAGCATCGGTGAATCCGTCTTCCGTTGGCAAAGCCGGCATGGCCGGCACTTCCACGGTGGCCATTTTGTTGTAGTGAAACGAGCTGGGCACCACCAGATAACGACTGGCTTCAGGGAGGCCGGCTCTTGATTTCAAGCGATCAAAACGCCCAAGCGCCGTCAGGGTGGCACTGGTCAGTATGGCGCCGTAAGCTCTGGACCAAAGCCTGCTGTACAACAGGTTATCTGCCAGAACCGGCGAGCTGTACAGGGTGATATCCTCGGCGTGGTCCCAGCGCTGTTTCACCACCCACCTGGCCGGTGGCGGGCTTCTGTAACCGGTAGCCCGGCCCTGTGGAGCCACGTTATCCTGGCCGGCTTCAGCATCTTGTGATGCTGCTTTGTCCGGTTCAGGGCTTTGCTGTGCCGCATTTTCCGTCGCTGCCCCCTGCTCTGTCCAGGCCACCCAGAGCCTGAGCTGGTCTTCTGCGCGGCTGTGGAAAGAGCCGATCACCGGGTACCAGGCCTCGGCGGTATCCCGGTCAGTTTCGTGTTCTTTCCGTTCATCTAAAGCGCCCTGCAGATCGTCTGCCAGCGCCCCCAGGTGCCGGGCCAGGTTGGCGGTAACAACGCGGGATTCTCTGGCCAGTTCTGTCAGCGCTTCCGGCAGCTCACCTTCAGGGTACCGCCACTGAGCCGTGCGCCGCTCTTCATTGAAATCCCAGCCAGTATTCTGTTCCGCCTCTTCATACACCCGGGTAAGGGTCAGATCGACATCCCGCGACGCGGTGCTGATTTTATCCAGTAATTTTGCAGCCTGGGTATCCGGGGCCAGGTACGGCTGCATTTTGGCCAACGCCTGGGCCAGTTGTTTCAGCCATTGCCGGGTCGAATTCAGGGGTACAGACGCAGCAAAGTGATTCAGGGCCTTATCTGGCAGATGGTGAGCCTCATCAAAAATAAACAGCGCATTTTCCGGCTCTGGCAGAATCGCTCCGCCGCCCAGCGCCAGGTCCGCCAGTACGAGGTCGTGGTTAGCAACCACCACATCCGCATCGTCCAACCCTTTGCGGGCCTCGAAGAACGCACAGCTGTCGAAATAACTGCAATGCCGGTTAGTACACTGGCGATGGTCGGTGGTTACCTGTCGCCACACCTCATCGGGTATCTGCTCCGGCCAGTGATCACGGTCACCATCCCAGGTTCTGGAGCCGTAGCTCGCCAGCATTTCCTCAAAGAAGGCGCGGGTGCCTGGCTCTTCCCCTTTTGGCCCGTCCAGCAGGAACAGGGGCATGGTATCGCTATCAGCATTGCCTTCATCGTGCAGGCGGGTTTCAAGCCGCGACATGCACAGATAACGCCCGCGCCCTTTAGCCAGCGTCCAGCTGAAATTCATTTTGCTGTGTTTTCTGAGATCAGGCAGGTCCTTCAGCACAATCTGATCCTGAAGAGCAACCGTTGCCGTGGAGATCACCAGCGTTTTGCCCAGTTCTTTTGCCACGGGTATGGCTGCCAGCAGGTAAGCCAGGGTTTTGCCGGTACCGGTTCCTGCTTCCACCACACAGGCAGCAGCCGGCGACGTACGCTGGCCGTCATTATCGGTGATATCGCTGATGTACCTGGCAATGTCGGCAATCATCAGCCGCTGGCCATAGCGGGCACGAACGCCCTTGCCCGCCAGTACGTCCCGATAACCCTGTTGAATCTGCTGCTTAACGTCTTCGGATAAGGCCATCAGCGAGGACTCACCCAATCGCGAACAATGCCTACCCGGAACCGTTGGCCATGCTTACTGAGCACTACGCCATCTTCCGTTATGTTTTCAACCTTGAGGCCCGAAAAGCTGTCACCCCGGCGAAGATAATTGTTGTTGATCATGACCCGCCGCGCGGAAGGCTCCGATGCATAGATATGGCTGTTAAAGGTCAGATCCGGAATGCTCTTCTGAAATGACAATGGCAGTTCCACAAGATGCGGCACCCGGCCCGCTGGCCTGGTATCCGGTAACGGCTGATAGTCCCGGGCATCCGGGGGCGAAGGAACAATAATGGTTGGCCGCTCCCAGGCCGGTTCATCTGAGACCGCCGGCGCCGGTGTTGGCGCTGATGCCTTTGCGGGCACCGCAGGTTTGGGCTCTGCCACGGGCTTTGGCTCGGGCATGATGTCTGGTTCGGTTTCCGGTGCGCTATCAGAAGCAGTTGTCGACGTGGTTTTTGAAACCGGGCCAGGCTCCGGCCCCGCGGTTGCAACCGACACAGATTCAATAACAGGCTGGTCGCCAGGCAATGACGGCCAGAAAACCACCGCAAGAACCACAGCGTTTAACATCATTGCTGCGACCACCCAGGCTGCCAGAGGAATTTTCTTTTTCCGGGGCCGGTGAATTAACTGAACCTGCTGCCCGAGATCGGGTATTTTCCCCTGCCGGCGCTCGGTTTCCGATTTGCGGAGTGCATCCAGAATATAAGACATAGGCTAGCCTCTTCCCGCAGAAGAAGACAACAGCCGTGGTACGGGTGTATTCAGATCGTTGTTAATCTGAATAACCGTCATAGCCCCGGCGATACCATCTACCGTCAGCCCCTTAAGCTCCTGATACCAACGGACCTGTTCTTTGGCGTCCAGGCGCTTGATTCGTGCCTGGTCGCTGGCAGAGCCACCCAGCTTGTTGGCCAGGCCCATCATCCGTGAGCTTATCCACAACTGTTCTCCGGTCTCTGTGTCGTAAAGACTGCGCTCGGTCTGGTATTCCGGCAACTGCCACAGCACCCGGTAATCGCCGAACCAATAAGGCTCAAGGCTGGCAAACGGCACCTGTTGCACACCATCGGGCCGGACAATTTCTGCCATACCATCACTCAGCGTGCGTAACACAACATACCGCTGGCTTCCTGCATCATTCTGAAGGCGGAGTATGGCCGGGCGGTTTATAAACTCCAGGCTCCTGCGGCTACCCTGCTTTTCCAGGCACCCAAGATTGACTTCGCGGGCGAACTCACAGGCGATGGGAAACTGCTCTGGTTGATAGTTGTGGCCCCAGACATCAAACAGTTGACGGAACGCCGCCCCCAGATCAACGGCTTGATCAGCAAACCGGAAGTCCGGGGTTTTGGCCGGTAACGGCGCGGCAACAGGAGGCTCCGGCTCAGCATCAGTTCGTTCAATCTGCCCATTAAGAGGGCCGGTCTCAAGTGGTGCAACGGGCGCCGGGGCATCCACTGCCCGGTTCTGTATCGCCCAGGCCGCAGCAATAACCGCGACCAGAACAGAAGCTGCCAGCATCAGATACCCGGGACGCCCGGAGCTTTTACCAGTTACCATCTGGCGCGATCCTGCCAGATGGCCATTCATTTCCTTCGCAGCCTGGCGAATGTGAGCTGTGGTAATTTCA
Organism: uncultured Marinobacter sp.; assembly: GCA_964447555.1. GTDB lineage: Bacteria > Pseudomonadota > Gammaproteobacteria > Pseudomonadales > Oleiphilaceae > Marinobacter. The sequence goes on along the minus strand of CAYUTG010000227.1, from coordinate 452 downwards.
TGCTCACCTTCGGCATAGGCACCCAGCAAGGCCCGGTCGCTGATCAGATTGATCAGCCGCGGAATACCCTGGCTTTCACGATAGAGTTTCTGAATAGCAGCGGGGGAAAATATGTCGCCACGAACACCCGCAACGTTCAGCCGGTAACGCAAATACGCAGGCAGTTCATCTTTATTGATCGCGTTAAGGTGGTACCGGGCGGTCACTCGCTGGTTCAACTGACGCAGCTCTGGCAAAGCCAGTATTTGCTGCAGCTCAGGCTGGCCAAGTAACACAATCTGCAGCAGTTTCTTTTCTGCGGTTTCAAGGTTGGTTAACAGGCGCAACTGTTCCAGCACGTCGGCAGACAGGTTTTGTGCCTCGTCAATCATCAACACCTTGTGTCGCCCTGCGGCATGGGCTTTTAGCAAGTCGCGGTTTATCAGATCAACAAGCACTTTAATGCTGGCGCC
>CAYUTG010000226.1:0-4383 GCA_964447555.1 uncultured Marinobacter sp. | reverse complement strand
GAACGAGGCTGCTCTGTTTGCCGCGCGCCGCAACCAGCGCCTGGTGTCCATGGAAGAGTTTGAGCTTGCGAAAGACAAAATCATGATGGGTGCCGAGCGCAAATCCATGGTGATGAGCGAGAAAGAGAAGCGAAATACCGCCTATCATGAATCTGGCCACGCCATTGTTGGCCGGTTGGTGCCTGAGCACGATCCGGTATACAAGGTCAGCATTATTCCTCGCGGCCGTGCACTGGGTGTCACCATGTTCCTGCCGGAAGAGGACAAGTACAGCCACAGCAAGCGTTTCCTGATCAGCTCTATTTGTAGTCTGTTCGGTGGCCGTATTGCGGAAGAACTGACACTTGGCTTTGACGGCGTTACCACCGGTGCTTCGAATGACATCGAGCGTGCAACCAGCCTTGCGCGGAATATGGTCACCCGCTGGGGTCTGTCTGAAAAGCTGGGCCCGCTGCAGTATGATACTGACAGTGAAGAGCCGTTCCTTGGGCGTTCCGCAGGGCAGGCGCAAACCGTCTACTCACCGGAAACCGCCCAGCGTATCGACGAAGAAGTGCGCAACATCATTGATGAGTGCTATGAGAAGGCCAAACAGCTGCTTATTGATAATCGCGACAAGCTGGAGATGATGGCTGATGCTCTGATGAAGTACGAGACCATTGATCGCTTCCAGATTGACGATATCATGGAGGGCCGCGTTCCCCGGCCACCCAAAGGGTGGGGCGATAGTGGCCCGACCGGTGGAGTGAAGGCTGACGAGCCCCAGGGCTCAGCCGACAAAAAAGACCCGGATGATGGCCGCCAGCCTGATGTCGGGCGACCAGCCGGCGAGCATTGATTTACCAGCACGTTTCGTAGCCTGAACCAAGCGCCGCCCGTATTCGGGCGGCGCTTGTTTGTGGTGTGCGGGATTGTGCGACAGCAGAGTATGAGTGTTATGGAAATGAATTTTGCCGGGCGAGCACTGAATCTGTCCCGTTGCCATGTGATGGGGGTTTTAAACGTGACTCCGGATTCGTTTTCAGATGGCGGGCAATTCAGAGATCCTGTGGCAGCGATGGCTCGGGCCCGGCAGATGGTGGCGGATGGTGCGGCTTTTATCGACGTGGGTGGTGAATCAACCCGTCCCGGTGCCGCACCCGTCTCTGTTCAGGAAGAGCTGGACCGCATCTGCCCGGTTGTGGAGGCTATTGTCCGGGATCTGGATGTGGTGGTCTCCGTTGACACCAGTTCGCCGCTGGTTATGTCAGAGGCAGCTCGTCTGGGAGCAGGGCTTATTAACGATATCCGGGCGTTGCAGCGTGAGGGTGCGCCAGAAGCGGTAGCCAGGGCAGGTATACCGGCGTGTATTATGCACATGCAGGGCGAGCCTGAATCTATGCAGGATCGGCCTGAGTACCGCAATGTGTGCCGGGAAGTCAGTGCTTTCCTCACAGAGCGCGTCCGGGTGGCAGAGCGTGCAGGGATTTTGCCAGAGAACATTCTGCTTGATCCCGGCTTCGGATTTGGTAAAACACTGGAGCATAACCTCCAGCTACTGGCGTCCGTTGAACAGTTGCATGTGCTGGGCCATCCGTTGCTTGTCGGAATGTCCCGAAAGTCCATGCTTGGCGCGGTTACCGGCCGGAACGTTGATGAGCGGTTGCCCGCCAGCCTTGCTGCGGCCGCTATCTCGGCAATGAAGGGTGTTAGTATTATTCGTGCGCACGATGTGCGGGAAACAGTTGATGCTGTCAAGGTGGTGACGGCAATGAGGGAGGCAGGTTAATGCCCGGAAGAAAATATTTTGGTACCGATGGTATTCGTGGGCACGTCGGAGAGTTTCCGATCACTCCGGAGTTTATGCTTCATCTGGGCTGGGCCGCAGGGCAGGCCTTCAAGCGGGATGGCCAGCGCAACAGCGTACTGATCGGCAAAGATACCCGCCTTTCCGGGTATATGTTTGAATCTGCGCTGGAGGCGGGGCTTTCAGCGGCAGGGGTTGATGTAAAGTTGCTGGGCCCTATGCCGACACCCGCGATTGCTTATCTCACACGTACCTTTCGGGCTTCCGCTGGCATTGTTATCAGCGCCTCACATAACCCCCATGGTGATAATGGTATCAAGTTTTTTTCGCCGGCAGGTACCAAGCTGGACGACGCACTGGAAACTGAAATCGAGCGTTGGCTGGAGAAGCCTATTCAGGTCTGCGACTCTGCGGATCTCGGTAAGGCCTCGCGAGTGGACGATGCGCCGGGGCGTTACGTTGAGTTCTGCAAAAGCACCATACCCAATGAGTTTACCCTTGATGGCATGACCATTGTGTTGGATTGTGCTCACGGGGCGACTTATCAGGTGGCGCCGAAAGTGTTTCGGGAATTGGGTGCGAACGTAATCACTGTTGGTGGTGAGCCGGACGGCCTCAATATTAACCTGAATGTTGGATCCACCTTTCTGGGAACCCTGAAGCAGGCGGTTCTGGACAAGAAAGCCGATCTTGGCATCGCCTTCGATGGCGATGGTGACCGGGTGCTGATGGTGGATCGCGATGGTTCCGAGGTTGATGGTGACGAGTTGTTGTACATCATTGCCTCTCAGCGTTTTGCCGAAGGCCGCCTGAAGGGCGATGGCGTCGTCGGAACGCTGATGACAAACCTTGGGGTCGAACTGGCACTGAAAGAGCTGGGTATCGGGTTTGAGCGCGCCAAGGTAGGGGATCGCTATGTTATGGAGCGGTTACTCGAAAATGAGTGGGTGCTCGGCGGTGAGGGCTCAGGCCATATGGTGATCCGGGATTGTACGAGTACCGGCGATGGCATTGTTTCTGCGCTGCAGGTTCTGCTTGCCATATACAAGTCCGGGCAATCTCTGGCGGAGTTACGGCAGGGCATGACAAAGCTCCCTCAGACCATGATCAATGTGCGCGTAGCACAGCGTTTTGACCCGTTCAGTCGCGAAGAGATTGCGGTGGCGGTTCGGAGGGCGGAGATGCAGTTGGGTGAGTCCGGACGGGTTCTGCTGCGGGCCTCTGGAACAGAGCCGCTGATCCGGGTAATGACAGAAGGGCAGGATGCTGCAGAAATAGCTCGCATCGCGAAAGAGCTGGCGCGGGTTGTTGAGGATTCAGCACCTTAATTTGTTGTTTTCAGGCGGTTGTCTGCCGGGAGGGACTGCTGTATAGTTCGCCCTCCCTTACATTTGGGATCTGATATGCGTCGTAAGATCGTAGCCGGAAACTGGAAAATGAACGGGTCGAAAGACCTCGCGCAGGAACTGGTAGGCTATGTCCGGTCAGAAATCCGGTCGGGCGGCAACGGTGCGGAAGGCACAAAAGGTGTAGAGGTTGTTGTCATACCTCCGGCCATTTATGTCAGTGATGTCGTTGCACTGGCTGGTGAAGAGCTGGCGGTTGGTGTTCAGAATGTCAGCCAGTGGGCTTCCGGAGCCTACACCGGCGAGATATCTGCGGATATGGCGAAAGAGCAGCGCTGCAGGTACGCGCTGGTCGGGCATTCGGAGCGGCGCCAGTTGTTTGGCGAAACGGATGAGCTGGTGGCAAAAAAAGTCAGGCAGCTGATTTCTTCCGGTCTGGTCGCCATAGTTTGTGTTGGTGAAACACTGGAAGAGCGCGAGTCCGGTAGCGCAGAGCGCGTAGTCGCCACGCAAGTGCAAAACGGGCTGGCGGGTGTATCGGGCGGCGAGTGGCATAATGTTGTCGTGGCGTATGAGCCGGTCTGGGCCATAGGCACGGGTAAGACAGCCACGGCAGGCGACGCTCAGGCCATGCACGCTTCTATCCGCAGTGTGCTCGATAGTATGGGCGCACCGGCAGATAACATTTCTGTACTTTACGGCGGAAGTGTAAAAGCGGATAATGCAGCCGCACTTTTTGCCGGGCCAGATGTAGATGGCGGTTTGATCGGCGGTGCGTCGCTGGTAGCAGAAGATTTTATGAGTATTTGCCGGCATTTGTCGGCGAGTGCCTAAAGTTCAAGATTCGCGAGAGCTGTTATGGATTGGATTGAAACACTGGTAGTTGTTGTGCACGTGGTTATCGCGCTGGCGCTGGTGGGCCTTATTCTGATCCAGCAGGGCAAGGGTGCAGATGCTGGTGCCGCGTTTGGTGGTGGTGCGTCTCAGACTGTGTTTGGTAGCCAGGGTAGCGGTAGTTTTCTGACCCGGGTTACAACCGGCCTGACCATCCTGTTTTTTGTAACTAGCTTTTCACTGGCGGTGTTCGCGAAGCATCGCGCCGAGGTGGCTGGTGAGGTTGGTGTTCCTGTTGCTCAGGAATCCTGGCAGGCGCCGACAGAGAAGCCCGCAAAAGCGGGTGATGCTGCGCCGGCCAGTGAAGACAAGAGCGGGAAGTTTTCTGATGTTCCCGAGCTTGAGTAAGAGGTTTGC
>CAYUTG010000225.1:0-4391 GCA_964447555.1 uncultured Marinobacter sp. | reverse complement strand
TGTTGATCGGGTATGCCAGGTGACGACGGCCCCAATCTTCCAGGCGATGTACCTTGCCGCCATCTTCAGTGATGACGCCGGTATAACGCTCGATCATAGCGGGCACCTGCTCGCTCTGATCCGGGTGTACCATAAATACGATTTCGTAGTGACGCATGAATTCTCCCTACGGTTTGAACAGCTTCCTGCCCTGCTGGCGGATTCAAGAGTCCGCAGCCAGACATAAAAGCAAGGAGTCAGCAGACAAAGCTGCCAGTTTCTTTTTCACTTTATCAGCAAGGCGACCACTTGCCCGGACCACGTACAGGCCCGAAACAAAACACCCAAATTGCAGACAAAACAAAAACACCCCAAAAATAGGGGTGCAGTATTCTAAGCGCCTGGAAGAAACAATGCAATGATTGCCCTGCCGGGTAACTCAGCTGGGCTGGCACAAGAATCAGGCTGAGAAATTAGCGGGCTGTTCGCTGCCAGCCTCTTTGGGAGCAAGAAGCTCTGCAATAGCAGCCTCCGGGGAGTCAGCTTCAATGTTACCAATCAATTGAAAGCCCCGGGCCTGCAGATTAGCTTCACGGACTTCATTCGCTTTTGCCGAGAACACCAACCAGCCTACCCAGAACAACAAGTTAAAGACCATGGAAACCGAAGCCGCATCCCGGTAAGACAGAGAGTCGACCAGCAACTCTTCAATCAATACCGAGAGAACTGTCAGGCCGGCAACAATTGCTGCAACCAGCCATAAACGCTTGACCAGGGCCCAGAAGATTCCGAAAAACAGACAGGGCCAGGAGAAGCCTACCTTGACAGCTTCAGCACTCGCGTTGGGGTGATCGAACACCTTGAATGTGCGCATAAAAACTCCTTCCTTAGATTGTGTGGGTGCCTTCAATGGCGGACGCGACTATAACCGAGCCAGCGGATCCAGGCAACCTGCCTTAACCAGCATTTTACCTCGCAGAACGCTGACGCAATGCTTCGTAAAGGCAGACCCCCGTCGCCACGGAAACATTGAGACTATCAACGTGCCCATGCATGGGAATGTTGATAAGTTGGTCGCAATGCTCCCGGGTAAGGCGACGCATACCCTTTCCCTCAGCGCCCATCACCAGTGCGACCGGGCCTTTAAAATCGGCCTGATACAGCGTTGCCTTCGCCTCACCTGCGGTGCCGATCAGCCAGACACCCTGCTCCTGAAGCGTCCGCAGAAAACGCGCGAGGTTCGTTACCCTGACAAACGGCACAGTTTCAGCCGCACCACAGGCTATTTTCCGCGCAACCGGGGTTAGCGACGCGGACTTATCTTTTGGTGCAATCACAGCCTGAATACCAACAGCATCAGCGGTGCGCATACAGGCACCCAGATTGTGGGGGTCTGTCACACCGTCCAGCACCAGCAGAAAAGGAGGTTTGTCGCTCGCGGCCAGTTGCGCCAGCAGGTCATCTTCAGACCACTCGCGGCTCTCACTGACCGACGCCACAACGCCCTGATGCACGCCTGACACCCGCTCATCCAGCTTTTTCCGGTGAACGATCTGCCAGCCAACCCCCAGATTATCCAGCTCATCGGTAATGCTTTTAACCCGTTTATCCTGCCGGCCTGTCTGAATCCAGACCTGCTGCAGACGTTCCGGCTCACGCTTGAGTATCGCCTCAACCGCGTGCCAGCCATAAATAAACTCTCCGGACACCAGCTATTTCCCTGTTATCTGTTGGTTTTTCGAGGCTTACGCAATTTGGCGGAAGCCGACGATGTGCCCGCGCCTTTTTTCTGCTTTTTGCCTGCCTCCCTGGCTGCATCGGCAACCAGTTTTGCTTTGGCACTCCCGGATTTTTTACCACTACCCTTTTTGCCATCGCTTTTGCTGCGGCCATCTTTGGCGCCACGAACTTTGCCTTTACCGCGGGGGCTGTCTCCGCTTGCCTCCAACGCCGCCAAGTCTGCTTTGCGGCGCTTTGGCTTGCTGATCAGTTCGAGATCAATTTTGCGATCTTCCAGCCCCACACGAACCACTTTCACCCGCACCTCATCACCAAGGCGGAAGCTTACGGCAGTACGCTCACCAATCAGACGGTGTTTTGCGGCATCATGCCGGAAATAATCACCACTCAGGGTGGACACATGCACCAGCCCTTCAATATAGACATCCGCCAGTTCCACGAAGAAACCAAAAGGCACAACAGCGGCAATCACACCGTTGTATTCTTCCCCAACCTGGTCTTTCAGGAACTCACACTTGAGCCAGGCCATAACATCGCGGGTGGCATCGTCTGCCCGCCGCTCTGTCATTGAGGCCTGTTCACCAAGCTGCTGTATGCGGGCGTAATCGTACGGGTAATCCACCATCTGAGGGTCGGTAACCGGTGGCGTAATCACATCTTTTTTCACATCCGGATTATGAATGCGCGACTTGATAGCGCGGTGCACAATCAAATCCGGATACCGGCGAATCGGCGAAGTAAAGTGTGCATAGCTGGCAAAACCCAGGCCGAAGTGCCCCTTTTCTTCCGGGCTATATACCGCCTGGCTCAGGGAGCGCAGCATAACAGTCTGGATAACACTGGCATCAGGCCGGTCTGCCACCTGCGACAACAGCGCCTGATAGTCAGCGGAAACCGGCTTATCACCGCCACCCAGTTGCAGGCCCAGCTCACCAAGAAACAACCGCAGCGAGTTAAGCCGCTCTTCCGCAGGCCCCTCGTGCACCCGGTACAAAGCCGGCACCTTGTGTTTTTTGAGGAAACGGGCCGTGGCCACATTAGCGCACAGCATGCACTCTTCCACAATCTTGTGGGCATCGTTCCGGTGCACAGGCACAATTTCTTCAATCTTGCGCCCGGCATCAAAAATCACCCGGGTTTCCGTGGTTTCAAAATCAATGGCACCACGGTCTGTCCGTGCCTGACGCAACACTTTATACAATGCGTACAGGTTATGAAGGTGCGGCAGCACATCGGCGTATTGAGAGGAAAGCCGGTACCCGGGTTCTGAATCCGGACGCTCCAGCATATCGCTGACCTTGTTATACGTCAGCCTGGCATGGCTGCGCATCACAGCCTGATAAAAGGTATAGCCACTGATGTTGCCGGCCGCGCTGATGGTCATATCGGCCACCATACATAACCGGTCCACATCCGGGTTCAGAGAGCACAGCCCGTTAGAGAGCTTTTCCGGCAACATGGGCACAACGTGGTCCGGAAAATACACCGAGTTGCCACGGCGTATCGCTTCTTCATCCAGAGGCGTGCCAGGGCGAACGTAATGAGACACATCGGCTATGGCAACTACCAGCCGGTAACCACCACGAGGGCGAGGCTCGCAATAAATGGCATCATCAAAATCGCGGGCGGTCTCATCATCAATGGTGACCAGCCGCAGATTACGGATATCTACGCGATTGGCCTTTTCTTTTTCTGCCACCTGATCAGGAATGGCGGCAGTCTGCTCGCCCACCTCAGACGACCAGCTGTGGGGGATATCGTAAGAGCGGATCGCAACATCGATCTCCATTCCCGGAGCCATATGCTCACCCAGCACTTCAACCACCCGACCGGTTGGCTGAGAGCGGCGGGTTGGCTGCCGCACTATATCAACCACCACGTACTGACCATGGCGGGCCTTGCCGGTCGCCTCTTCCGGAATAAGCACTTCGTGGTTAATCCGGGCATTTTCAGGCACCACAAAGGCAATACCGCTTTCCTGAAAAAAGCGGCCCACCGTCTGCTGAGTTCCATGCTCCAGCACTTCAACAATAACGCCTTCCCGGCGCCCCCGGTCATCAACGCGGTCTACCCGGGCCGCCACACGGTCACCATGGAACACCTCGCGCATTTGCCGTGCCGATAGAAACAGATCGGACCCGCCATCATCCGGCACCAGAAAGCCGAAGCCATCTTTGTGACCAAGCACTCGGCCAGTAACCAGTTGTGTCGATTCAATAGGCAAAAAGGCATTACGGCGGTTGCAGATAAGCTGCCCGTCACGGCACATAGCGATCAAACGCCGGCGTAACGCCTCAATGCCTTCTGGCGTGGTCTGTGCAAGCTCATCACACAGGGTCTCATGGGTAGCTGGCGCACCCCGCTCTTTCAGGTGAGCAAGAATAAACTCGCGGCTCTGGATCGGGTTGTCGTATTTCTGAGCCTCACGGTTGGCGTGAGGGTCTTGATTGCTTTTCTTCCTGGAAACCATTCGGATCCTTGTTCTGGTACGGTGCCACTCCGGCACAGTTTCATTCGTGTTTGCCGCAGTATAACGTTGCGGAGGAAAGACTGCCTAACCTGACGGATATTTATAAGCGTAAATACCTGCCCGACTTTTTAATAAAAAAGGTTTGACAGCCTTTGCGGGAATTATTAAAGTACGCGCCATCGGTTTGAGGCAACCTCAACCG
>CAYUTG010000224.1:0-4450 GCA_964447555.1 uncultured Marinobacter sp. | reverse complement strand
GCACATGCGGGGCTACCGAACGGAGAAAGGCCTGGCTCCCCTGAAAGAAAATCTCGCGGCCGCGTTGTTAATTCGTGCCGGTTGGCCAGAGATAGCCCGTGATGGTGGTGATTTTATTGACCCCATGTGCGGTTCGGGTACGTTACCCATCGAAGCTGCGATGATGGCGCTGGACCTGGCTCCGGGCCGGCATGTTGATCGTTTTGGGTTTGAGCGGTGGCCCGGGCACCAACCGGAATTGTGGTCCCAACTGAAAGAAGAGGCCGAGGGGCGTGGCCAGGCGGGTGTCAAAGGTGCTTCGGTAAGAATTGCCGGGTTTGATCAGGACCCGCGTGTCATCAGCACCGCACGCCATAACCTGCATCGGGCAGGCCTTGAGGGGCTGGTTCAGTTGGAAGTTCGCCCGGTTAATGAACTGAAGTTGAACCAGGACTGGTCCGGAAAAGGCGTGGTACTAACCAACCCACCCTACGGTGAAAGGCTGAGTGAGCGAGGCGAACTGGGTGCCCTGTATCAGGCGCTCGGAGATGCCGTAAAGCAGAGCGTGCCGGGCTGGCGTCTTGGCGTGTTTACCGGGGCACCGGAGTTTGGTAAATCCATAGGCTTGCGCAGTTACAAGCAATACCGGCTGTTTAACGGCAAGCTGCCGGCTCAGTTACTGTTGTTCGAGGTTGATGAAGCCAATGCCATGACGCCCCGCGAGCCGAATACACCGGGTGAGATTACGCCGCGTATTGCCAACCAGGAACGGGCAAACATGTTTGCCAACCGGCTGAAGAAGAACGCGAAGACAATGGGTCAGTGGGCCAGAAAGCAGGGGATTGGCTGTTACCGGATATACGATGCAGATATGCCGGAGTTTGCGCTTGCCATCGATAATTACGAGGGGCGGATTCATGTTCAGGAGTACGTTGCGCCCAAGTCGGTTGATGAGCGTGCGGCGCGTGAAAGGCTTGCGGAGGCACTGGCTGTTATTCCGGAGACCCTCGGAGTAGAGCGTAAAGACCTGGTCTGCAAACAGCGTCAGCGGCAGGCGGGCACCAGCCAATATGAAAAGCAGGCCGCAAGTAGTGAATTTTTCCAGGTGCACGAGTATGGCTGTGCGTTAAGGGTAAACCTGAAAGATTATCTGGATACCGGCTTGTTTCTGGATCACCGGCCGGTTCGCTACTGGATTCAGCAACAGGCTAAAGGGCAGCGCTTTCTGAATCTGTTTTGCTATACCGGAGCGGCAACAGTGCATGCGGTCGTGGGTGGTGCCAGCCGGTCACTGAGCCTGGATATGTCAAAAACCTATATCGGCTGGGCGGAAAAGAACCTGGCCCTGAACGGTGCAGACCCGAAGCGTCACCGGGTAGAACAGGCAGACTGCCTGGCCTGGCTGGCGGCAAAGCCCACGCCTGACCAGCGTTATGATCTGATCTTTATGGACCCGCCGACCTTTTCAAATTCGGCTCGTATGGCCGGGGTTCTGGATATTCAGAAAGATCATGCAACCTTGATTCGCCAGGCGATGGCGAGGCTGAACTCTGAAGGGCTATTGATTTTTTCTAACAACTTCCGGCGCTTCAAGCTGGATGACGTGCTGGAATCAGAGTTTGATGTGGAAGAGGTAAGCCGCAGTACGATTGATAAAGACTTTCAGAGAAACCCGAGAATTCACCAGTGCTGGCATATTCGGCACAGCGTTTAGCGGGGCAGGATACAGCGCTGGCTGACAAGGCCGGCGCTGTTACGCATTACCAGCAGGTCGTTCAGAACTCGTATCGGAGCCCGCCTGAGAACTGGAAGGTGTTTGCACCGGAGTTGGTGTCCTTGAACAGCCTGCCACCTTCAAACACCAGATAGGTGTTATCGATCACTTCAAAATCCAGGCCGGCCACCCAGCTAAAGCTGAAACTGCTATCGGGGAAATCGCCCTCAAGGTCTTTGTAGATTTTGTTTCGCTTTTCTTCGAGGTTGTCCAGAATCGCTTTCCCGCTGACATAAGAAAATCCCAGCTGGGCGTAAATGTTGGAGTAATCGGTAATCGGGTAGTGAACGCCCATGTACCAGCTGGCAAAGTGTTCGACTGTCAGTGTCAGGTCGCTTTCGGGCACCTCGGCATCTCTGAAGCCACCGCCGGCCCGCAATTCGGCATGAAACAGGTCGGTGATGTGGCCACCAACAATCAGCGTACCCCCTGTTCCCCAGGCGGCTTCCCTGGTGAGATCACCAATGCTGCGGTGATTAAAGGCGGTTGCCAGCAAGCCGACATAGTGCATATCTTCGCGGGCTGTTTCTTCCTCCGCACAGGCTGTCTGGCTGGTGATCAGTGTTGCCGTCGCTAGTGTGGCAAGCAGGGATGTTTGCACTACCTTGTTCATTGTTATCGCGCTTCCTGACATGAGCAGTTACGGGCTGATTTTGCCTTCTGTAACCGTTTGTTACGTCGACTCGTGTCACACTTCCCTGTGACGGGCGTACTGAGTTGCATTTATTATGTCATTACAGGTAAGGGTCGTTCAGCAGACCTTCCTCTCTGGCCAGAAGCAGGAGCGCATAAACGCCGTTTTCCGGTAGCTGGGGCTCCAGGCCTTCATCAATCATCAGTTGCCGGCGACGATCGTCAAGGCTATCTGTGTCCAGGCTGGTAATCAGTTCTCCGATGGCGGCAATTTCAAACGGCGCTTCCTGATTGACCGCCGTGAAAATGAGATCGACCAGAACTTCATCCGGGTCCAGCCCGTCTACGTATACGGTTTGATCTGGCAGGTCGGTGTGAAGTTCTCTGACCAGCTCCAGTACGGGAACCCCCTGTTCTTCCAGATATCTCAGATCGATATCTCCCAGATCGCCATCCTCTGGCAGCCAGTCGTCTTCGGGGGCAATAATCACGGTTTTCATGCGGCCGTCGGCCAGTGACCAGGCCATGGCCGTTGGAAACAGGGCGTCGCCGGTCTGGCAATACTCAATGTCGAGAAAGATCGGTGCTTGCACGGTTTCCTCCGGTGTGGGCAGATACGTTGTTTCTGGCGAATGGCGCTGCGTTTGTAAGCAATGTCCGTTGGCCTGGTAGGAGGTGCGCAGGCTTCATGCCATACTAGACGGGCCATTATCATTGAATCAGGGGCATCATGGAACACACAGAATTTAATAAAGATTTACTGGCGTTTCTGGACGCATCACCAACTCCCTGGCATGCGGTTGAGAATATGCGCAGCCGGCTGGACTCGGCCGGGTTCCAGGCGCTGGACGAAGGGGAAGACTGGTCCCTTGCGAAAAATAAAGGCTATTACGTTATCCGGAACGGGTCATCGATTGTGGCATTCCGTACCGGCCAGAACGATGTGGTTACTTCCGGTATCCGCATGGTGGGTGCTCATACCGACAGCCCCTGCCTGAAAGTAAAGCCAACCCCCGAATTGCGCCGCAAAGGCTTCTTTCAGCTCGGCGTGGAAGTGTATGGCGGGGCGCTGCTGAACCCCTGGTTTGATCGCGATCTGTCCCTTGCCGGGCGTGCAACGGTTGTCGACGGCGCCGGTCAGGTACGTGACACGCTGGTGAACTTCCAGAAGCCTGTAGCCTTTATTCCAAGCCTGGCTATTCACCTTGACCGCGAAGCCAACAGCGGCCGAACCGTCAACGCCCAGACGGATCTGCCACCGGTTCTGATGCAGGTGCCAGAAGGCGATAACACTCGTTTTGTGGAACTTCTTGCCCGACAGGTAAGCGCAGAAACCGGCATGGAAGTTCAGAAGGTGCTTGGCTTTGAGCTGAGTTTCTATGATGTGCAGTCACCCGCGCTTGTCGGGCTGGAGAATGACTTCATCGCCTCTGCACGGCTGGATAATCTGCTGAGCTGTTATATCGGTTTGCAGTCACTTCTGAATACATCCGGTGATGAAGCTGCACTGCTGGTGTGCAACGACCACGAAGAAGTGGGCAGTATGTCTGCCGAAGGTGCTCAGGGGCCATTTTTGTCGGCTGTTCTGGACCGCTGGTGCGGGCCAGGCCGGGCACGTGCCCTGACGCGTTCGATGATGATTTCCGCGGACAACGCCCATGGTATTCACCCGAATTACATGGATAAGCACGATGAAAACCACGGCCCTGTGCTTAATCAGGGGCCGGTTATCAAGGTCAATCACAATCAACGCTATGCCACCAACAGCCGGTCTGCCGCAGTTTACCGGTATATCAGTGATGAGCTGGGCTTGCCGTGCCAGACGTTCGTTGTGCGCAGCGATATGGCCTGTGGCAGTACCATTGGGCCGTTGACGGCAGGGAACATTGGCGTTACCACACTGGATATCGGGGTGCCCCAGTTTGGCATGCACTCAATTCGTGAGCTTGCGGGTAGCCGGGATGGCTATACCTTGTTCCAGGTACTGACGGAGTTTATGCAACGGGAAAAGATTTTCTGAATCTGGATTGGCAGGCTTTGCGGAATAAGTGGCTCCCCGAGCTG
>CAYUTG010000223.1:0-4465 GCA_964447555.1 uncultured Marinobacter sp. | reverse complement strand
GATTGCCGAGGCAATGATGGCCATTGTTCTTATGGACCACTACCTGCGCCATCGCGGGCAAAATGCTGATGTGTTAGTTGCCACGCCGGTGCTGGGGCAACTTTAGCCCGGCATCGGAGGCTCCTGGTTCTGCTCCTGACTCTGAACAATCTCCAGCAAAGCTCTGGCCGCGTTGCTTAACTGGCGGCCAGACAATCCGATACCCCCCAAAACCCGGGCAACCGGGTGTCTGATTTTCAGCGGGTTCAGGCCTTTATCAACCATACTGGCGGGCAGGACGCTCCACCCCAGGCCAACGCTGGTCATCATCTTGATGGTTTCCAGATAGTTGGTCGGCATTTGCGGGTTAAGGGGTACATTCTCTTCCAGAAACAGCCGGCTCACCACACGGTAGGTTGCCGTTGAAGTGTCGGGCAGCAGCGCCGGGTAGGCAGCAAGGTCTGCCAGCGCGGGGTTGTTCAGGCCGGTCAGCGGGTGGTCGCACGCTGCGGCGAACACCATGGGGTCCGGCCATTGGGCAAATACCTGAAAACCGGGGTCCATGCTGTCACTCAGAGTTACGAAGGCCAGCTCTGCATTGCGCTTGCGCATTTGCTCATAAGCTGCGTCTGACTCCATGAACTGCAGGTTCAGCGATACCTGCGGGTAGTCCCGTGTGAACCGCCTGAGCCAGTTGGGCAGGTGGTGCAGGCCAATATGATGGCTGGCAATAATCTGGAGTTCACCTTCCACCTGAGCCGAATCCGGCGACAGTGCTACCCGGGCATTGTGAATCTCATCGAGAATGCGGCGGGCATGAGGCAACAGCCGTGCTCCTGCATCGGTCAGCCGTATTTGCCGGTGGCTTCTGTCTATCAGTTTCTCGTCAAGCTGCATCTCCAGTGCCGCCAGGCGTTTGCTGATGGCGGGCTGAGTAAGGTGCAGTGTCTCGGCTGCCTCCGAAAAGAGCCCTGATCAACAATCGTTAAAAATGCCCTGAGAGAGTTGGATTCCATCGTGCCTGGCCTTCTGGTGCTATTGTCAGTAAACGCTAAAGTATGCCGATAAGGAATGCAAAGAATAAAAAACATGAATTGGGGTTATGGTGGCAGAGCAGGTAAGATAGGGCTACAAGCAGTCACAACAGACACCCCCTGAAAGTGAGAGAGTAATCATGGCGGGCAAGACCTTATACGACAAATTATGGGATGACCATCTGGTAAAACAGCGGGACGATGGCTCTGCGCTGATCTACATTGATCGTCAGTTACTGCACGAAGTGACATCGCCACAGGCCTTCGCAGGCCTGCGCCTGGCTGGCCGCAAACCCTGGCGTGTTGATGCCAACCTGGCTGTGCCCGATCACAACGTGCCCACAACAGACCGCGATAAAGGCATTGAAGGGATTGTTGATCCGGTGTCGCGCATTCAGGTGGAAACCCTTGATCAGAACTGCGATGAATACGGCATTCTGGAATTCAAGATAAAAGACCAGCGCCAGGGCATTGTGCACGTTATCGGGCCAGAGCAGGGGGCAACTCTGCCGGGAATGAGTATTGTGTGTGGTGATTCCCATACCTCGACACACGGTGCGTTTGGCTGCCTTGCTCATGGCATAGGTACCTCCGAAGTAGAGCATGTGCTGGCCACCCAATGCCTGGTGCAGCAGAAAATGAAAAACATGCTGGTTCAGGTGAACGGCAAGCTGGGTGTGGGTGTAACCGCCAAAGACGTTGTGCTGGCCATTATCGGGAAAATCGGTACAGCAGGTGGAACGGGTTACGCGATAGAGTTTGGTGGTGAGGTTATTCGCAACCTGAGTATGGAAGGCCGCATGACGATCTGCAACATGTCCATTGAGGCGGGTGCCCGGGTTGGCATGGTTGCTGTAGACGACCAGACCATTGAGTACGTGAAAGATCGTCCGTTTTCACCCAAAGGTGAACAGTGGGACGCTGCGGTAGCTTACTGGAATACTTTGCACACTGATCCGGATGCCGTCTTTGACAAGGTGGTTGAGTTGGACGGCGCGGAGATTAAGCCCCAGGTCAGTTGGGGAACCTCGCCGGAAATGGTTGCCGGTGTGGATGGGTTTGTGCCGGACCCGGAGCAGGAACAGGATCCCATCAAGCGCGAGGGTATTGTTCGTGCACTGAAATACATGGGCCTTGAACCGAATATGGCCATTACGGATATTAAGCTGGATCGCATTTTCATCGGTTCCTGCACAAACAGCCGTATTGAAGATCTGCGTGAAGCCGCGGCGGTGGTCAAGGGCAGAAAAGTGGCCTCCAGTCTCAAGCAGGCTATGGTGGTTCCTGGGTCTGGGTTAGTTAAAATTCAGGCAGAGAAAGAGGGGCTGGATAAAATCTTTCTTGAAGCGGGCCTGGAGTGGCGTGATCCGGGCTGCTCGATGTGCCTGGCCATGAATGCCGACAAACTGGGGCAGGGCGAGCACTGCGCGTCTACCTCAAACCGCAACTTTGAGGGGCGGCAGGGCTTTGGTGGGCGTACTCATCTGGTAAGCCCGGCAATGGCGGCGGCCGCTGCGGTTACCGGTCACTTTACCGATGTTCGTGAGCTGATGAACTGATCCACAGGAGAGAACCATGCGTGCATTAACGCAACACAAGGGCCTTGTTGCCCCCATGGACCGTTCCAACGTGGATACGGACATGATTATTCCCAAGCAGTTTCTGAAATCGATCAAGCGCACCGGCTTTGGCCCGAATCTGTTTGACGAACTTCGCTATCTGGATGAAGGGCAGCCGGATCAGGACTGTTCTACCCGGCCGTTAAATCCGGATTTTGTGCTTAATCAGAGCCGCTATGAAGGTGCCAGTGTCTTGCTGGCCCGTAGCAATTTTGGTTGTGGCTCAAGCCGGGAACACGCTCCCTGGGCGCTGGAAGACTATGGGTTTCACGTTATTATTGCCCCGAGCTTTGCCGATATTTTTTATAACAACTGCTTTAAGAATGGCTTGTTACCCGTTGTTTTGAAAGAAACTATTGTTGATCAGCTTTTTGAAGAGGCAGAGGCAACTGAAGGGTATCAGCTGGCCGTTGATCTGGAGGCAAAAACCGTTACGACACCCTCCGGTGAATCGTTTGACTTTGAGGTGGACGATTTCCGTCGTCACTGCCTGCTGAATGGCCTGGATGATATCGGCGTTACCCTGGAGGACGCTGACGCCATCAGGGCGTATGAAGAAAAACGCCGCCAGTCAGCCCCCTGGTTGTTTAATACCGCCGGCTGATCTTTACCCTTTTACGTGATCTGATACAGGAAAGAATTATGTCGAGAACTGTACTGCTGTTACCGGGAGACGGTATCGGGCCAGAAATTGTTGCTGAGGCTGAAAAGGTACTGAATAAGGTAAACGATCAGTTTGGCCTGAATCTCAATTTTGAATCGGCCCTGGTGGGCGGTGCCGCTATTGATGAGACTGACAGCCCTCTGCCGGAAGAAACGCTGGAGAAGGCCAGAAAGGCGGATGCGGTTCTTCTGGGTGCGGTAGGCGGCCCCAGGTGGGACAGCCGGCCTATGGCCGAGCGCCCTGAAAAGGGATTGCTTGGGCTGCGCTCGGGCCTTGAGTTATTCGCCAACCTGCGCCCGGCCATTCTCTATCCGCAGCTTGCATCTGCTTCGTCGCTTAAGCCAGAGGTGGTGTCCGGACTGGACATTATGATTGTTCGTGAGCTGACCGGCGGTATCTACTTTGGCCAGCCGCGGGGTGTGCGTAACCTCGAAAACGGTGAGCGCCAGGGCTACAACACCTACGCGTATACAGAGTCTGAGATTCGCCGCATTGGCCGTGTTGCCTTTGAGGCAGCACAGCAACGTGGCAAGAAGTTATGTTCTGTCGATAAAGCCAACGTGCTGGAAGTTACCGTTTTGTGGCGGGAGGTTATGAACGATCTGCTGCGGGAGTATCCGGATGTTGAGCTTACCCACATGTACGTGGATAACGCGGCTATGCAACTGGTTCGTGCGCCCAAGCAGTTTGATGTGATTGTGACTGGCAACATGTTTGGTGATATTCTGTCGGACGAAGCGGCTATGCTTACCGGGTCTATCGGGATGCTGCCTTCAGCATCGCTGAACTCGGAAAAGCAGGGCATGTACGAGCCCTGCCATGGCTCTGCGCCTGATATAGCGGGTAAAGGTGTTGCGAATCCGCTGGCGACGATCATCAGCGCCGCGATGATGCTGCGCTACAGTCTGGGTGAGGAAAAAGCTGCAGACGCCATAGAAGCTGCCGTGAATAATGTTCTGGACCAGGGCTTGCGCACTGCAGACATTATGTCTGAGGGCGGCCGCAAGGTGTCTACCCGGGAAATGGGCGAGGCCGTGCTGGCTGCGCTTTAACAGACGTACAAACTTTGAGACCCGACGGCAGCAACATGCTGCTGCCGCGGGATCATCCATCCTGTCCCTGCCCGCGATACCGGTAGCGGGCGGGCATAAAACGAGGTTCAAAGGTCG
>CAYUTG010000222.1:0-4466 GCA_964447555.1 uncultured Marinobacter sp. | reverse complement strand
GGGAGTTTGATGCGCTCTTGGCCGAGGTTCGTAAAGGAGGGGCAGACGATGAGCTTAAGGCCAACCTTGACGATGTTTCGGCCAAGTGGCAGTTCATCAGAAAATCGTACATAAATTACAACGAAAATAATGTCGGTTTTGTTATTGACCGGTACTCCAAAGGTATTCTCAAGGGCCTCGACGCCGCGATCGGACTGCTCCGGAACCAAACAAGCTAACCCACCCCGCAGTCATTCCCGTTGCACGGAGCCTGCGCGGGAATGAGCACCCTCTGTCATTTGTTGATCCCCGTCAGATCACCACTGCCCTTTCTGAGCTATAGTTGAAGTAGTAGCCTGTCGCTAATCCACCGCATGAAGGACAGAAGGAGAGGTACGATGTCTGCATACAAGAAAATGCTGGTTGCCATCGACTTAACCGAAGAAGCCCCGCAGGTTTTGACAAAAGCCAAAGCCATGAGTGAGGCTCACGGTGCAGAACTGCTCCTGGTGCATATTGTTGAGCCTGTAGGCTACGCCTACGGGGGAGATATCCCTATGGACCTGACAGAACTCCAGACTCAGCTGGACAGCGCCGCCCGCGAGCAGCTTACCCGTTACGGTGATGAATACCGAGTAGCAAAGACCTGCCAGATTGTCGCTGTTGGCCGGCCTGAATCAGAGATCCACCGGCTGGCAAAAGAACAGGAAGCCGACCTGATTATTGTTGGCACCCACGGCCGCAAGGGTCTGCAGTTACTGCTGGGATCTACCGCAAACGGTGTACTGCATGGTACTGAGTGCGACGTACTGGCCGTACGCATCACCTGATCTTCGGAATGAACAAACCCGGGTGCCGGCCCGGGTTTTACGGTTTTCCGTCGTCGCTGGGCAGCGGCGTCATTATGTTTTTGGCTCCTCACCAATCATTTTGGCTTCCAGCTTCCGGAGCTGGCTTTCCAGAGAAAAACTGACACTGGACGCCATTGAGAAGAAGTTCAGCAGGGCCTTCAGGTTACTATCCCCTTTACACACGGAATGAATGCGTTGCCACAAAGCCTGATTAACCAGCTGCAGGCGCTGGTTACGCTCAACCAGTCCTTTCAGTTCCCAGTCCGGCTCACCGTGATTACGCTTTATGAAATACTGCTGCAGAAGGTAATGGGAGACACTCCGCATAATAAATTCATCCGTATTGGCAAATGGCAGATGATGGACTGCCATTGGCTTCAGCTCGGCAAGAATGGGGCACCCGCTGTTAGCCATTTTCAGACCAAGGAGAGAGCGCAACGCCTCCTCAAGCGTTGTTTCTTTGGTATAGCTGCGCCGCTCATCCGTTACCGTCACATTTACTTTCTGGTAGGCGTCATCAGCCTGAAACGTTTCAACGACTGGCAGCATCGCCTTCGCCGCCGGGCAATCCGGCGTATCCTTGCTGTTCAGCGGGCAGTTTGAACACTGACAGTGCTCCAGTTTTACCCAGGATGGCACAGGACCACCCTGGTTATTTTCGGGCTGGCCGGTCACCTTGTACTGAACAGCACGGCCATCCTCGAATTTGAACGTATAATGAATGCTCATTGATTCGCCTGTTCTTCCAGCTCCATCCACCGCTCAATCACCGACTCCAGCAGAGCTTCCTTTTCTGCCAGTTGATCCAGCGTGCCAGAGACCTCCTCTGGCGAACCTGCATAAAACTCCGGAGCGGAGATTGTACCCTGAAGGGCAGCAACTTCTTCCTCCAGTGTCTCAATCCGGGCAGGCAAGGCCTCCAGTTCCAGCTTGAGTTTATAGCTTAGTTTTACCTGTTTAGGCTTCGGCTTAGGCTTCTGCTTTTCCTGTGTGGCATCGGATGTGTCCGGCTTTGCCTGCTTGTCCTGCTTATCCACCTGCTGCCCAGTGGCTTCGGCGGGAAACACGCCTCCCTGCCTGCGCCAATCGGTATAACCGCCAACATACTCGCGAACTCGCCCGGACCCATCAAGAAAGACGGTCTCTGTCACAACATTATCAAGAAACTCCCGGTCGTGACTGATCACAATAACGGTGCCCTTGAATTCCGCCAGCTGCTCTTCCAGCAACTCCAGTGTTTCAACATCCAGGTCATTGGTTGGTTCGTCCAGAACCAGAATATTGGCAGGCTTGCTAAACAGCTTGGCCAGCAATAGCCTTGCCCGCTCTCCCCCGGAAAATACTCTGACGGGTGACCTGGCCCGCTCCGGAGTGAACAGAAATTCCTGCAGATAGCCCAGCACGTGCTTACTCTGACCGTTAATTTCAATAAACTCACGGCCTTCGGCCAGGTTATCAAGTGCATTTCTGGTGAGATCCAACTCTCCCCGCAGTTGATCAAAGTAAGCAACCTGCAGGTTAGTACCCAGGCGGACAGCACCAGAAACGGGCTCAAGATCACCCAGTAACACCCTGACGAGAGTGGTTTTTCCGGTTCCGTTTTCTCCAATCAGACCAATCTTGTCACCCCGAAGCACCGTCAGGTCCATATCATTAATAACACGGGTACCGTCTGGCCAGGCGAAGCTTGCATTCCGGGTTTCAACCACCAACTTGCCTGACTGGGCCGCGCCTTCTACCGCAAAACTGGCGGTGCCTCCCCTGGTGCGCCGCTGACGGTGCTCTTCACGCATCGCTCTGAGAGCACGCACGCGCCCCATGTTGCGGGTGCGCCGAGCCTTGATGCCCTGCCGGATCCAGGCTTCCTCCTGTTTGAGTCGCTTATCAAACAGCGCATTCTGGCGATCTTCCTCTTCAAGGGCCTTTTCTTTCAGGTCAAGGTAGCGGTCGTAGCTTGCGGCAAAGCTCACCAGTTGCCCGCGGTCCAGTTCGACCACCCGGGTCGCCATGCGGCGAATGAAGGCCCGGTCGTGACTGACAAACAACATGGCGCCCCGAAACTGTGTCAGTGCGTCTTCAAGCCAGGCAATTGCAGGAACATCCAGATGGTTTGTTGGCTCATCCAGCAGCAGAATGTCCGGCTCACTCACCAGAGCCCGCGCCAGCAATACGCGTCGTTGCCAGCCACCGGACAGGGTATTTAATGGCCGGTCCGGATCAATGCCATACTGAGCCAGAATGGTATTAACCTTCTGGCTCAGGCTCCAGCCATCCAGCGCCTCAAGCCGTTCCTGCACGTTCATCATGCGGTCCAGGCCTGCCTCGTCCGCGTTTTGAGAAAGCAGGTGGTACTCAGCCAGCAAAGCTCCCGCTTCGGGAAAAGCCCCGGCCACGACCTCGTACGCTGTACGCACATCATCGGAAGGAAGATTCTGGGGCAATACGGCAAGAACACGGCCCTGGTCCAGGCGAATTGTCCCGGCATCCGGGATAACCTCACCGTTGACAATCTTCAGCAACGTGGACTTCCCTTCACCATTCCGCCCAAGCAGGCAAACACGCTCTCCGGCTTCAATGGTCAGCGATGCGCCATCAAGTAATGGATGTACTCCAAACGCAAGAGACACAGCATCCAGTGTTAACAGTGGCACCTTTTACTCCCTATTGTTGACTGTGACAGTATGCCCCACAGCAATACGTCCGGACGTTTCGTGAATGGCATTCGTGCCGAACACCACCCCGCCCTCTGTTCGCCGGTAGCCTGCGAGCGTTTTCAGTGGTTGTGTGGCAGGGTCTTTAACCCCTGTATCCGGATCAACCGTAGTCATAACACATCGAAAACACGGTTTGACCAGGCTAAGCCGGACATCTCCCACCGTGATCTCCCGCCAGGTATCTTCCGACCAGGGTTCGGCGCCCTCAACAACCACGTTAGGCCTGAATCGACGCATCTCCACCGGAGATTCCAGCCGCCCGTTAAGCTCCTCAAGAGAAGCCAGGCTGGTGATCAGCATTGGAAACCCATCGGCAAAACTGACACGCCGAAGGTCCTGAACTCTTGCCGCATCCACCCGGCGAAACGAGGTCTCCGGCATGTAGACAAATCTGAGGGATTTCCCGCAGAAGCGGCTTAGCGCCTCGTTGGCGGATGCCTCCCCTACCTGGGCCTGAACCCAGTCCCGCCAGACCAGCGCCCGGACAGTTTCAGCCGTGGGGCTCAGTATGAACGTGCCTTCTCCCGGAATACTTATTTCCACCCTGCCATTATCAATACGGGTGCTGATTCGGGCTAGTCCAGGGTTTGTGCGCTGAGTCAGAAAATGGCGGTCTTCGTCAACAATCATCCACCGCCGGTCGTGAACCGGCCCGAAATCATCTAGCTCGAACCCCTGCACCGGAACACCAGACAGGGATTTAACCGGATAAATCCAGAGCGAATGGACCTTCATAGAAAACACCCCCCGGTGAATAGTGCTGGCCTGTAAAAGGCACCGAGTATAACTGACAGTGCGGAAGGATGCCGCGTTTGTGCTTCGCCAATACGAAAAAACCCGGCCTCTTCCGAGACCGGGTTTTCAAATTCTGGAGCGGGAAACGAGATTCGAACTCGCGACCCCAACCTTGGCAAGGTTGTGC
>CAYUTG010000221.1:0-4476 GCA_964447555.1 uncultured Marinobacter sp. | reverse complement strand
CGGTCACCCGGTGTGTTCTTTGATCATGATAAAGGTAAAACTCACTCGTCAGGCAAGCTGCTCTATTCCGCACGGGTGATCCCTTACCGTGGTTCCTGGCTTGACTTCGAGTTTGATCCGAAGGACTCCGTCTTCGTTCGTATTGACCGTCGCCGGAAGCTGCCCGCCTCTATTTTATTGCGTGCCCTGGGTTATACCTCTGAGCAGATGCTGGAAATGTTCTTTGAAACCAGTAAGTTCAGCCTGGGTGCGGAAGTGTGCAAGCTGGAACTGGTTCCAAGCCGTTTGCGTGGCGATATTGCCACCTTTGATATCAAAGATAACGAAGGCAATGTCATTGCTGAGGAAGGGCGCCGTATCACCGCGCGTCATATCAAGCAACTCGAAAAAGCTGGCATCAGTGAGCTGGATGTACCAACCGAGTACCTTTATGGCCGGGTGTTGGCCAGGGATCTCGTTGACACTAAAACCGGTGAGGTGCTGGTTGAGTGTAACTCTGAGCTGACTGAGGAAGTGGTTGCCAAGATTCTGGATGCAGGTGTCACTGAGATTGATACTCTGTATACCAACGATCTGGATTGCGGGCCGTTCATGTCAGATACCCTGCGCGTGGACCCGACCCGTACGCCTCTGGAAGCGCTGGTTGAAATCTATCGCATGATGCGCCCCGGTGAGCCACCGACGAAAGATTCTGCAGAAAATCTGTTTAATAACCTGTTCTTCTCTGAGGAGCGTTACGATCTTTCTGCCGTTGGCCGCATGAAGCTTAACCGTC
Source organism: uncultured Marinobacter sp. (assembly GCA_964447555.1). Lineage (GTDB taxonomy): Bacteria > Pseudomonadota > Gammaproteobacteria > Pseudomonadales > Oleiphilaceae > Marinobacter. Next base: position 3,701 of record CAYUTG010000221.1, on the reverse strand, counting down.
GGTTGCGTCGCGAAGAGAGTACCGGTGAAGGTATTCTGACCCACGACGATATTATTGACGTCCTGAAGACCCTGATCGATATCCGTAATGGCCGGGGTAATGTGGACGATATCGATAATCTGGGTAATCGCCGCGTGCGTTGCGTCGGTGAGATGGCAGAGAACCAGTTCCGTGTCGGCCTGGTGCGTGTAGAGCGTGCAGTGCGTGAGCGCCTGAGCCTGGCTGAAAGTGAAGGCCTGATGCCGCAGGACCTGATCAATGCCAAGCCGGTTGCAGCAGCTGTCAAAGAGTTTTTCGGCTCCAGCCAGTTGTCCCAGTTTATGGATCAGAACAACCCGCTGTCCGAGGTCACTCACAAGCGCCGTATTTCGGCACTTGGGCCTGGCGGTCTGACTCGTGAACGAGCGGGCTTTGAGGTACGTGACGTACACCCGACTCACTACGGTCGTGTTTGCCCGATTGAAACGCCGGAAGGTCCGAACATCGGTCTGATCAACTCACTGGCAACTTATGCCAGGGCGAACTCATATGGCTTCCTTGAAAGCCCGTACCGCAAGGTTGTGGATGGCGTTGTTACCGATGAGCTGGTGTATCTGTCGGCCATTGAGGAAAGCAACTACGTTATCGCGCAGGCCAGTGCGGCAACGGACGAAGGTAATCGCCTGTCTGATGAACTGGTAACCGTTCGTCACCAGAACGAAACCACCGTGATGCCACCGGAAGCGGTGAACTTCATGGACGTGTCGCCACGGCAGGTAGTGTCTGTTGCGGCCTCACTGATTCCGTTCCTTGAGCACGATGACGCGAACCGGGCACTGATGGGTGCGAACATGCAACGTCAGGCGGTTCCGACCCTGCGTTCCCAGGTGCCGCTGGTTGGCACCGGTGTTGAGCGCACGGTCGCTCAGGACTCAGGCGTGTGCGTCACTGCACGTCGTGGCGGGGTTATTGAAAGTGTCGATGCGGCCCGGATTGTGGTCCGTGTGAAGCAGGAAGAAACAGAAGCCGGTGATGCGGGTGTGGATATTTATAACCTCACCAAGTACACCCGCTCTAACCAGAACACCTGTATCAACCAGCGCTCCATTGTCAATCAGGGTGATGTTGTTGCCCGTGGCGACGTGCTGGCAGACGGTCCGTCCGTGGATCTGGGTGAGCTGGCGCTGGGGCAGAATATGCGCATCGCATTTATGCCCTGGAATGGTTACAACTTCGAGGACTCCATCCTTATTTCCGAGAAGGTTGTTCAGGAAGATCGCCTGACCACCATCCACATTCAGGAGCTGACCTGTGTGGCCCGGGATACCAAGCTGGGCAGTGAGGAAATCACCGCGGATATTCCGAACGTGGGTGAGACTGCGCTGGCCAAGCTGGATGAGTCCGGTATTGTCTACATTGGTGCAGAAGTAGGGCCCGGAGACATTCTGGTCGGTAAGGTAACTCCGAAAGGTGAAACCCAGCTCACTCCGGAGGAGAAGCTGCTGCGTGCCATCTTCGGGGAGAAGGCGTCTGATGTTAAAGATACGTCTTCCCGCGTGCCTACCGGCACCTATGGCACCGTTATCGATGTTCAGGTATTCACCCGGGATGGTATCGAAAAGGATCAGCGGGCTCAGGCTATTGAGAAAGAGCAGCTTGATAAATACCGCAAAGACCTGAAAGACGAGTACCGCATTGTTGAGGGTGCGACATACGAGCGTCTGATGAGTGCCCTGAACGGTAAAGAAGTCATCAGTGCACCGGGCCTGAAGAAAGGGGCAACCCTGGATGAAGGCTACCTGGCAGAGTTGCCACGGCCTGACTGGTTCAAGCTGCGCATGAAGGACGAAAGCCTGAATGAGCTGCTGGAGAAGTCAGAGCAGGGCCTGGAAGACCGCAAGGCCGAGCATGAGGCACGGTTTGACGATAAGCGCGGCAAGTTGCAGCAGGGTGATGATCTTGCGCCTGGCGTACTGAAAATCGCCAAGGTGTATCTCGCGATCAAGCGTCGCATCCAGCCGGGTGACAAGATGGCTGGTCGTCATGGTAATAAGGGTGTTATCTCTGCGGTCATGCCTATTGAAGATATGCCGTATGATGAGCACGGCAACACCGTGGACATCGTGTTGAACCCACTGGGTGTACCTTCGCGTATGAACGTCGGCCAGGTCCTTGAGACGCACTTGGGTGCGGCAGCCAAGGGCCTCGGTGAGCGTATCAGCCAGATGCTTGATGAACAGCGTAAAGTGGCCGAGTTGCGCAAACTGCTGGATGAGATCTATAACCATTCAGATGAGGTGTTCAAGGTAGAACTTGATACCCTGAATGACAAAGAGATCCTCGAGCTGTGTAATAACCTGCGCACGGGTGTGCCCATGGCGACACCGGTCTTCGATGGTGCCAAAGAAGCAGAGGTCAAGCGGATGCTTGAACTTGCCGGTCTGAGCACGACGGGGCAGACAAGGTTGTACGATGGCCGTACCGGCGATGCCTTTGATCGCGAAGTAACGGTCGGCTACATGTATATTCTGAAGCTGAACCACCTGATCGACGACAAAATGCATGCTCGCTCCACGGGTTCTTACAGTCTTGTTACTCAGCAGCCGCTGGGTGGTAAGGCACAGTTCGGTGGTCAGCGCTTTGGTGAGATGGAAGTGTGGGCTCTGGAAGCCTACGGTGCAGCGTATACGCTGCAGGAAATGCTCACCGTTAAGTCTGACGACGTGAACGGAAGAACCAAAATGTACAAGAACATTGTCGATGGCGATCATCGCATGGAGCCCGGTATGCCGGAGTCCTTCAACGTTCTTGTCAAGGAGATCCGTTCGCTGGGTATCGACATCGAGCTGGAATCTGAGTGAGCCGAATTGTTTTTGGCAGCGTGAGCGGGCACTCTGAGTGCCCGCCCGAGATTAACGCCATCCGGAGCTTTTACTGATGAAAGATTTGCTGAATCTTCTCAAGAGCCAGAATCAGAGCAAGGAATTCGACGCCATCCGTATCGGACTGGCTTCGCCTGACATGATTCGCTCCTGGTCTTTTGGCGAAGTAAAAAAGCCTGAGACCATTAACTACCGTACCTTCAAGCCGGAGCGTGACGGTCTTTTCTGTGCCAAGATTTTCGGCCCGATCAAAGACTACGAGTGCTTGTGCGGAAAATACAAGCGTCTGAAGCATCGCGGCGTTATCTGTGAAAAGTGCGGTGTTGAAGTCGCATTGGCCAGCGTTCGTCGTGAGCGCATGGGCCATATCGAGCTGGCCAGCCCGGTCGCTCACATCTGGTTCCTGAAGTCATTGCCGTCCCGTATTGGCCTGATGCTGGACATGACCCTGCGAGATATCGAGCGGGTTCTGTACTTTGAATCCTTCATCGTTATCGATCCGGGTATGACCACCCTGGAGAAGGGCCAGCTGCTGAACGACGAGCAGTACTATGAGGCCCTCGAGGAATTCGGTGACGAGTTCGACGCCCGTATGGGTGCCGAAGCCATCAAGGAACTGCTGGAAGATATCGATCTGCAGGCGGAAGTTGACGCCCTGCGGGAAGAGATCCCCCAGACCAACTCCGAGACCAAGATCAAGAAATTCAGCAAGCGCCTGAAAATTCTTGAGGCGTTCCTTTACTCCGGTAACAAGCCGGGCGACATGGTGATGACCGTGCTGCCGGTTCTGCCGCCGGATCTGCGCCCGCTGGTTCCGCTGGACGGTGGCCGTTTTGCCAC
>CAYUTG010000220.1:0-4521 GCA_964447555.1 uncultured Marinobacter sp. | reverse complement strand
AGAGCGGGTCGCGATAAGGCGTTTGTAGAGTTTGCTGGCCACGGTCATTTCAATGCAGGCAGCCAGCGCCAGAATGGTTTTGCCAGAGCCTGCGGCACCGGTAAGGTTGACCAGGTGAATGTCCGGGTCGAGCAACAGGTTCAGTGCAATGGACTGGTAGATGTCCCGGGGCACCAGCCCCCAGGTTTCTTCGCTCATCAGATCGTGCTGATGGAAGTCCCGAAGCGTAAGGTGGGTGTCGGTGAGAGCCGATACCTTGCCGACAAATCCCTGCTCATCAATCACGAACTCATTGATATTGAGTTTGGCGAGCTGGCCCTCCCGCTTCAGAATGTGCTCGGTAATGCCTTCCCGTTGAATGGTTTCCACTTTCTGAATGGTGTCCCAGAAGGAGTTCGGAAACTCCTGATAACCCTTGGGCAACAGGTCGATGTCGTCCAGTAGCTGGTCGTTGTGATAATCCTGAGCATCCACACCAAAGCCCCGGGCCTTCAGGCGCATATTGATGTCTTTACTAACCAGGATGATGTCCCTTGATGGGTGTTTTTCCTGCAAAGCGGCGAGCATGTTGATAATTTTATTGTCATTCAGGTGCTCGGGCAGGGAGTGGGACTCCACGTAGTGCGTACTCATCAGGATGAGCAGGCGGCCCAGAGGTTTTGCCTTTTTGGCCCTGACAATGGGCACCCCTTTTTCGATTTCCGCAGGCGTTGCATCGCCCAGCAACCGGTCTATGTTCCGGATGGCCTGGCGGCAATCTGCGGCCACGGCCTGCTTACCGGATTTCAGATTATCGAGCTCTTCCAGGACGGTCATCGGAATAATGACGTCGTGTTCTTCAAAGTTCAGGAGGGCGTTTGGATCGTGGATCAGTACATTGGTATCGAGGACGTACATCTTTTTACGAGCTTGCGGTGCTCTGGGCATAAGGGGCGCTACCTCTCTGATGTTACTTGGTCGTTAACGACGCAGCGTTGCGTAAGATGCGTTTCCGAAATCAGTTTCAGCATGTCGTAGGTTGTGATTATTCCGGTAATTTTCTTGTCTCTGGTTACAAAAATCCGGTGCAGGTGTTCCTGCATCATAATATTGGCAATGTCGCGTACTGGCGTCTGCTCGTCAACCGATAAAACGCTGGGGGTCATAATATCCCTGACCTCAACCGGCACTTTGCCCATCTCTTCAAATATAGCCATGCGCAGCCGGCGCGCCTCTTGCTGTTCTTCCGGTGTGAGTTCGGGATCTGCGTGCGGACGGCGGACATTCCAGCGAAACTCGGTAATATCCCTGAGTGTCGCAATGCCAATAATGTCGCCGTGTTCGTTCCTGACCGGGCTGCCGGTGATGTCATTGTCGGTTAGAAACCGTGCCAGCCGGTCCATCGTCCAGGATTGTGGAACGGCTTTAATGCTGGGGGTCATGATCTCGTGTGCGAGAACCGTCATCGGGCAGAGCCTGTGTGTAAGAATCCTTTTACTGCAGCTTAGCGTTTCCCGGAATGGGCGTCACCCCTTCAGCGGCCGGCGGGGCGTACATCAACAAGCTGATTGTTGCCATCATAAATCAGCTGGAAGCCCTGATAGCGCGGTTTTTGCGCAACTTTTTCAAGGGCCTGGAGGGACTTGACCGGAATGTCCACCAACAGTGAGTTAACCAGCCAGCCGGGGAGGGACCCGTTGGGGTTTGTATGCTGTACCCAGATCATCCGGGTCTTTTTGCCTTCGGGGATAAAGCGGTAAAGCGTGTCTGATTTGTTAACCCGCACACGGCTGCTGATCTCGGCTCGTTTGCCCGGTGTTGCGTTCAGGTTCATGATGACCTCGCCAGTGGCTTTGTCGCCATGCGTACGGATATGCAACACGTAATCCCGGTCTGTCACTGGCCAGGGCAGGTCATTAACCGAGTAGGCGAACCGGTCGTTAAAATTCCCTTTGCCGAAGCTGTAGGCCTCGGCACAGTTATGCACCCACTCCATGCAGGACTTGGGGTTAATCATGACGGCCATCAGGTTTTCAATAGGGGCATCGATAAGCGCAATCGCCTTGAACGCCTTGAAACTGGAATCGGCAGGTTCGGTTGTGTATACGCGAATATTGTCGACTTCTTCCTGCAGTTCCCAGTGGTCGGCACTTTCTGCCGGAAGCTCCGCTTTAACTGTGGTTGCTGCAAGGGCGGATACCAGTAACGCACAGGTTATGCCGCTTATTGTTGCTGCCCAGCCTTTAAAGCGTCGTGCTCCGGTTTGTTTCATAAGCTAAACTTCCCTGAAAATGGTGGCCGGAGTTTACCATGGAGCCTTGGTGATCACGGGTACCGATACAAGGGATTGTGAACCAGGTAACGGCCTGGTAACCACACACTGATAAATGGCCGGACCTGACGATACGTATGAGCATAAAAAAGCTGGTAGACCCGCACGGAAGGATTGCCGCAGGCATTTTGACGGGCCCTGTGGATGAGATTAATTACCTGGATTACGACCTGCGTACCGTGATGGACAGGCAGCGCTCCCGGCTGGCAAGACGCTGGCGGTTCAATCAGTTTCAGTTTGTCAGCGCCATGGGGCCTGGCTGGGTATTCGGGCTGGCGGTGGTGAACCTGAACCTGGTGGGGAGCGGTTTTTTCTATCTGTACGATTTTGAAACGGGCACCATGCTGGAGCAGTCGTTTCTTCAGCCACTGGCTATGGGGACGCGCATAGAGCCCTGGCCAGAACGTGGCATCACGTCTTTCACGAAGGGCGACGTGGTACTGAAGATTGCCCCGGCGGCGGAAGGCCGCACGGTGACCGTGACAGCGCCGGGTGATATCCGGATAAGCCTGACGCTGAAAGCCGATAAAGATCCGCTGCGCCTGGTGTGCCCGGCAGGTTATAACGGCTGGGTGTTTACCCGGAAATCGGCTGGTCTGCCGGTTGAGGGTGAGGTTCGCTGGGGGCACAGGATCTGGCGGTGTGATGAACTCACCAGAGGCTCTGTTGACTGGAGCTGTGGGTTCATGCGGCGGGAAACCGCCTGGAACTGGGCTTGCCTGGCAGGAACCCTGGCAGACGGCCGGTCTCTTGGGTTAAATCTCGCGGCAGGTGTCAATGAAACCGGAATGACCGAAAACGCACTCTGGCTGGATGGCCGCTGTATCAAACTGAGTGCGGCCCGCTTTCATTTTAATCGGGACCATCCGGGTGACGACTGGCATGTAACTACGGATGACGGGCGGGTAGATCTGCACTTCGTGCCCGCCGGTATGCGCAAAGAGAAGCTCAATGCTCTGGTGCTGGCGTCTAATTTTCGGCAGCTCGTGGGAACGTTTAAGGGGCAGGTGGTTGATGACACAGGAGCAAAAATCCCTGTAACCGGGTTACAGGGATTGATGGAGGATCATTTTGCCCGCTGGTAATGCACCGCGGGCTGAAATGCACCTGTTCAGCGTTCTGGCAGAGTAACGTTCAGCTCCAGTACAGAGCAGCTGTCGTTACGGTCTACCTCTACCTGCACCATGTCGTCACTTATCTGAACGTACTTGCGGATAACCGCCAGCAGCTCCTGCTGCAGTTGTGGCAGGTAGTCTGGCTGCTCCCGCTGCCCACGTTCGTGAGCCACAATAATCTGCAGGCGCTCTTTGGCAACACTGGCGGTGTTCTGTTTCTTACCTCTGAAATAATCCAGGAAACTCATCCCTTAGCCCCCCTTGAACATCCGTGAGAAAAACCCTTTCTTCTGGGTTGTCATGAAGCGATGCTCCCGCTCCTCCCCCAGTAGCCGTGCAACAGCGTCATCGTAGGCCTGGCCTGCGTCGCTGTCTTCTTCAAGAATAACCGGAAGGCCCTGGTTAGAAGCGTTCAGCACCACCTGGCTTTCCGGAATCACTCCCAGAAGGGGAATGGCAAGAATTTCCTCAACGTCCCCTACTGAGAGCATTTCCCCGCGCTCGACCCGTTCCGGGTTGTAACGGGTTAGCAGCAGGTGCTCTCCTGCCGGGTCCAGTCCCATCTCCGCGCGGCGGGACTTGCTTTGCAGAATGCCCAGAATCCGGTCGGAATCCCGAACCGAGGAAACCTCCGGGTTGGTTACGACAATGGCTTCATCGGCGTAATACAGTGCCATCAGCGCGCCGTGCTCTATGCCGGCAGGCGAATCGCAAACAATGTAATCAAAGGTCTCGGACAGCTCGTTGATTACCCGCTCTACGCCCTCTTTGGTCAGCGCTTCTTTTTCGCGGGTCTGTGATGCCGGGAGTATGTAAAGCGTATTTACCCGCTTGTCGCGGATCAGAGCCTGGTTGAGTGTGGCCTCACCCTGAATGACGTTAACGAAGTCGTACACAACCCGTCGTTCGCAATTCATAATCAGGTCCAGATTACGCAGGCCTACGTCAAAATCGACAACAACGGTTTTGTGGCCACGTTTGGCAAGGCCCGTGCTGATCGAGGCGCTGGTGGTGGTTTTACCAACGCCGCCTTTTCCTGAAGTAACGACAATAATTCTAGCCAAGGTTACATTCCTGTTTCGCGGTGGATTCGTC
>CAYUTG010000219.1:1457-4532 GCA_964447555.1 uncultured Marinobacter sp. | reverse complement strand
GCTCGTCGGCTTCGTTATGACCACGGCGACGATAGCAAACCAGATCGATAACAACGTCTCACTTGAACTCATGACGATAAACCAACGCCATTTGAGTGACGAACAGAACAGCCTCAGGGTCGTCTGCATTAACGTGCAGGATGGGCGCCTGGACCATCTTGGCCACATCGGTGCAATACTCGGTTGAGCGGGCATCTTCCTGCTTGCTGGTGGTAAAGCCCACCTGGTTGTTAATCACAATGTGAATGGTGCCACCAATACCGAAGCCCCGGGTCTGGGACATCTGGAAGGTTTCCATTACCACACCCTGACCGGAGAACGAGGCATCACCGTGCATAATAATGGGTACTACCTGGGTACCGTCCGAATCGTTGCGGCGGGTTTGCCGCGCGCGAACGGAGCCTTCAACAACCGGGGAGACAATTTCGAGATGCGATGGGTTAAATGCAAGCGCAAGGTGCAGCTCGCCTCCCAGCGTCATAATATTGGATGAGAAACCCTGATGGTATTTAACATCGCCCGATCCCGAATCGGCGAGTTTCTTTCCTTCAAACTCATCAAACAGCTCGGTTGGGTTTTTGCCAAAGGTGTTAACCAGAACGTTCAGGCGGCCCCGGTGGGCCATGCCCAGAACAATTTCCTTAGCGCCATAGGAGCCCGCCCGCTGGATTAGCTCGTCCAGGCATGGGATCAGGCTCTCGCCCCCTTCAAGGCCAAAGCGCTTAACACCCGGGTAGCGTGCGCCCAGATACTTTTCAAGGCCTTCAGCTGCAGTGAGACGTTCCAGAATGTGCTTGCGGGTTTCAACCTCATAGCTGGGCCGTGAACGAACAGGTTCCATGCGTTGCTGAAACCAGCGCTTGATGCGGGTATCTACAACGTGCATGTACTCGGCACCTATGCTTCCGCAATAGGTCTGGCGCAGGCCATCCACGATATCTCCGAGCTTCATTGTCTCGGAGCCGAAGTTAAGGGAACCGGTCTGGAATTCAAGATCACGATCCGCTTCAAGCAAACCGTGGAAGGCCGGGTCCAGGTCTTCCACCGGGGGACGTTGCAATACGCCGAGCGGGTCCAGATTCGCTTCCTGATGACCGCGGAACCGGAAACCATTAATCAGTTGGAGAACACGAATCTGTTTCTTTTCGGCATCACTGGTGACGTTTGCAGGCACGCCACTGGTCGCCAGAAACCGTTGATTACGGGAAATGTGTTCAAACTGTTCACGGATAGAAGAGTGAAGTACATCGCGGCCCTGATAGCCGTCGACTCTGGGTAGTTTATCGAATTAGCTACGCCATTCTTCAGAAACGGCATTGGGATCTGTCAGGTAGGTTTCAAAAAGCTGTTCAACATAGGCCAGATTTCCACCCTGTAAGTGGGAAGTCTGCCATAACTGCTCCATGATGCTTTCGTGCATTTTGAATAGCTCACCTTAGGCTGGTGCGAGGGAGCTCAGTATGGTCAACCAGCAGAATTTCCCAGTCAATACGCGTTTTTACGGGATCGACTTTGGCCGCCACACCCAGCATGGATGTTTTCCATCCCCCGATGGTTTTTATACTCAGCGAACCTGGTCGGAACTTTGCGGTCCCGCCATGGCCCGGCTAGTGTGCACCTGTCTTAGACTTATAACTATAAGCCATTGGTTGAAGGCCCTGCATTAATGCAGGGCCTTCGGGGTGCTAACCTGATGTGAACAGTATAGCGTGTACTGGAATTTCTGCTGCTTAAGTGGCTCTTTGCAGCAAAAGATTCCGTATATTGCCAATAGCCTTGGTCGGGTTCAGCCCTTTCGGACAAACGCTGACGCAATTCATGATGCCCCGGCAACGGAACACGCTGAACGGGTCATCAAGATTAGCCAGACGTTCTGCCTGAGCTGTATCGCGGCTGTCTGCCAGGAACCGGTACGCCTGCAACAAGCCAGCAGGACCAATGAACTTGTCCGGATTCCACCAGTAAGACGGGCAGGAACTGGAACAGCAAGCACACAGAATACACTCGTACAGGCCGTCCAGCTTCTCACGCTCTTCAGGTGACTGAAGCCGCTCAATCGCAGGAACCGGTTCATCGTTGATCAGGTACGGCATGACCTTTTCATATTGCTTATAGAAAAGGTTCATATCGACAACAAGATCGCGAATAACGGGCAATCCGGGCAGCGGGCGCAAAACCAGCTTACCCTTCTTAACCGCCTGAGAAACCGGCGTGATACAGGCAAGACCATTCTTACCATTCATATTCATACCATCAGAGCCACATACGCCCTCACGGCAGGAACGACGGTAAGAAATCGTCGGGTCCTTTTCCTTCAGAAGGTTCAGGACATCCAGAACCATCATATCCTTGCCAGCCGGAAGCTCTACCTCAACGTCCTGCATATAAGGGGCATTGTCAGTTTCCGGGTTATAACGGTAAAGGCTTACCAACATCTTTATATGCTCCCCTTAGTAGACTCGAAGCTTCGGCACAAACGTGTCGACGGTTTTTGGCTGCATATTCACATCACGCTTACCAACCTGCTGGTTCAGCGGGAAGTAGATGGAGTGCTTCAGCCAGTTCTCATCGTCACGCTCCGTAAAGTCATTACGGGCATGGGCGCCGCGGCTTTCTTTTCGCTCGCTGGCCGAGACAGCTGTGGCGTACGCCACTTCAAAAAGGTTGTCCAGCTCCAGCGCCTCGATTCGTGCCGTATTAAACGCACTGCTGGTATCAGCCAGCCTGGTGTTCCGCACCCGCTCTCCGATAGCTTTCAGCTTAACAAGGCCTTCTTCCATACTCTTGCCGTCGCGGAAAACGCCAAAATACAACTGCATGCATTCCTGAAGCGCCTTGCGCACATCAGCAACATTCTCACCTTCGGTTGCAGCGTTAAGGCGATCCAGACGAGCCATCGCACGCTTGATATCCTCATCGCTGGCATCGTCAATCAGCTCACCACTGCGCAGCTTCTCTTCAATGTGCAGCCCTGCAGAACGACCAAATACAACCAGGTCCAGCAGCGAGTTACCACCCAGGCGGTTTGCACCGTGGACAGAAACACACGCGGCCTCACCACAGGCAAACAGGCCC
>CAYUTG010000219.1:0-1447 GCA_964447555.1 uncultured Marinobacter sp. | reverse complement strand
TCATCAATGGTCAGAGCCTCACCACCTACGTTCGTGGGAATACCACCCATCATATAGTGACAGGTTGGTACCACCGGGATGGGCTCTTTAACCGGGTCAACATGGGCAAAGGTACGGGCAAGCTCGCAAATGCCAGGCAAGCGCAGGTTCAGAGTCTCTTCACCGAGGTGATCAAGCTTCAGCATTACGTGGTCTTTATCGGGACCACAGCCACGGCCTTCCAGAATTTCGATAACCATGGCGCGGGCAACGACATCCCGGCTGGCCAGATCTTTAACATTAGGAGCATAGCGCTCCATGAAGCGCTCGCCGTCGGCGTTGATCAGATAGCCACCCTCACCCCGGCAACCCTCGGTTACCAGTGTACCGGCACCGTGAATACCCGTTGGGTGGAACTGCCACATTTCCATATCCTGCACCGGATACCCGGCACGAAGCACCATGCCAACACCGTCACCGGTATTAATCAGCGCATTCGTTGTGGACGCATAGATACGGCCGGCACCACCTGTGGCCAGAACGGTGGCTTTACTCTTGATATAAGCCACTTCGCCAGTTTCAATTTCAATGGCGACAACACCAACCACTTCATTTTTACTGTTCTTTACCAGATCAACGGCATACCACTCATTCAAAAACGTGGTGCCACGCTTGAGGTTCGCCTGATAAAGGGTGTGTAACAGCGCATGGCCTGTACGGTCAGCAGCCGCACAGGTACGCGCTGCCTGGCCGCCTTTGCCATAATCTTTGGACTGGCCACCAAACGGACGCTGATAAATACGCCCCTGCTCAGTACGGGAGAACGGCAGGCCCATGTGCTCCAGCTCAAAAACAGCTTGCGGGCCGACAGAGCAAAGGTACTCGATCGCATCCTGGTCGCCCAGGTAATCAGACCCCTTTACGGTGTCGTACATGTGCCAGCGCCAGTCATCATTCGGGTCAGAGCTGCCGATTGCACAGGTGATACCACCCTGAGCAGATACCGTATGTGACCGGGTTGGAAATACCTTGGTAATACACGCAGCGTTAACGCCGGACTCCGCCAATTGCAGAGCGGCCCGCATGCCGGCACCGCCACCACCGATAACAATTGCGTCAAATGACATGGTCTTGATATTAGACATTACTTAAAGCCCCCAAAGAATCTGGATACCCCAGACCAGATAGACGAACATAACCAGACCGCAGGCTGCCTGTGCGAGGAAGCGAATGGCTGCAGGCTTGATGTAGTCAGTGGTCACTGTCCAGAGCCCGACCCAGGCGTGCGCACCAATGGATAGCAACGTCAGCAAGCTGAACATGCGAAACCAGTTCTGGCCGAAGAGAGCAGACCAGGTGTCATAGCTGACATCCGTTGTCAGCACAAAACCCAGAAGAAAAATAGTATACAAAGCAAGTACGTAGGCAGTTACCCGCTGGATCATGAAGTCAAATACACCGCTTCGAC
>CAYUTG010000218.1:0-4533 GCA_964447555.1 uncultured Marinobacter sp. | reverse complement strand
GGCCAGACAAGCAGCAGCAGTTCTTCTGCCGATGACGGTGACCAGACAGTACACGAAAGCAGCATTGATGATGTTTGCGACGAACTGCGCACTGCCGATTCCGTTATTATCGTACCTGGTTACGGTATGGCGGTTGCCCAGGCTCAGAACGGGGTCAGCGAGATGACCAAACTGCTTCGTGAGCGCGGCGTGAATGTACGCTTTGGTATCCATCCGGTCGCAGGCCGCCTGCCAGGGCACATGAACGTGCTGCTGGCGGAAGCCCACGTACCCTACGATATCGTGCTGGAAATGGACGAAATCAACGACGACTTCCCGGAAACCGACGTGGTTCTGGTTATTGGTGCCAACGACACCGTTAACCCGGCGGCCGCTGAAGACCCGGGCAGCCCGATTGCCGGCATGCCGGTGCTTGAGGTGTGGAAAGCTCGGTAAGTGGTCATTCTTAAACGGGGTATGGCAACAGGCTATTCCGGGGTGGAAAATCCGCTGTTCTTTAAGGACAACTCACGCATGCTGTTCGGCGATGCCAAAGACAGTATCGACAAGCTGGTTACTGGTCTGCGCGACTGATCAGTACAGAGTCATGAAAAGGCCCGGGATTTTCCGGGCCTTTTTGTTTGAGGTTTATTGCTCGGTGGTATTGTAAACATAAGACGACACCTTGCCGTCTTTATCAAAGCGCACCACCAGATCCGTTGTTTCTGCATCACCGAACGCTGACCAGTGGTATTTCCCATAAGTCCAGGTTCTCTGCCCATCTTCAATACCGGTACGCCAGGGCTCCCCGAACATTTCCTGAATATCCGCGCGTGTTGTCTCGCCCAGCGTAATCTGGTCTACATTGTGTGTGGCAAAGTCATGCCCCACGGTGGCACACCCTGCCAGTGTGAGAACCGCAACCAGAGCAGTCATTCTGAGTACCGCTACTTTAAACATCATCGACTCCTTTTCCGTGTTTGATGTGCCCTATCATAGTGGAACCCGCGGTAATCGCGATTACCATCAGGACACATCGCGCTACCTACCTGCCTGTGTGCCGGCCTTTCATCCATAAAAAACCCCGGCGAACCGGGGCTGGACATTCTCACTACTCACCCGATCAATACAGTCTCGCCAGGGATTTTTTGGCAAACGGCTCCACCGCGTCAATTCGTCCTTCCTTTACCTTAACCAGCCACTCCGGATCCTGAAGCAGTGCACGACCCACCGCTACCAGTTCGAACTCTCCACCGGCCATACGTTCAGCCAGCTCATCAATACCGGACTGCTCTACCGACTCCTTTTTGCTGGCGAAGGTGCCGCTGATGAAGTCTTCGGTTAAACCCACACTGCCCACCGACATGGCAGGTTTTCCGGTCAGCTTCTGGGTCCAGCCGGCCAGATTCAGGTTGGAGCCCTCAAATTCCGGCTCCCAGAAACGACGGGTAGACGCATGGAAAATATCCACACCGGCTTCTGTCAGCGGCAACAGAAACGCTTCAAGCTCCGCTGGCGTCGCAGCAAGCTTTGCGCCGTAGTCCTGCATTTTCCATTGCGAGAACCGGAACATAATCGGAAATTCCGGTCCAACCCGCTGGCGAACCGCCTCAATGATTTCGATGGCGAATCGCTGGCGGTTGGCCATACTGCCGCCGTACTCGTCCTCTCGCTGGTTGGTGCCTTCCCAGAAAAACTGATCAATCAGGTACCCGTGCGCGCCGTGAATTTCCACGCCATCAAAACCCAGTGCTTTGGCATCCTGAGCGGCATCAGCAAAAGCATTGATCACTTCTTCAATGTCACCTTTGCTCATGGCCTTGCCATTCGGTTTCTCAGGCGCATACAGCCCGGAAGGACTGTAGCCGGGAACTGAGGCGTCCGGCTCAATGCCTTCCTTGCGCACCGCGCCGACATGCCAGAGTTGCGGGAAAATCGCGCCGCCTTCCTCGTGTACCGCATCCACAACCTTTTTCCAGCCCGCCAGAGCCTCTACTCCGTGGAAAAAAGGCACGTTCGGATAGCCATTAGCGCCAGGGTGATTCACGGTTGTACCTTCGGTAATCAACAGCCCGACGCCATTCGCCGCACGCCGGCGGTAGTAGCTGATCACATCATCACCGGGGACATTGCCCGGTGAGAAATTACGGGTCATGGGTGCCATGGCAACACGGTTGCGCAGGGTAAGGTTGTGAACATTAAACGGCTCAAAGAGGGGGCCAAGATTCATAGTCATCCGCAAAACTCCGGCAAAACAAATCGTGAAAGATAAAGTAGCAAACTCACCACTTTGGTTTCTTAACGCAACCTTATTTAATCTGGTTTTAAAATGCAACCTTATTATGTACACTAATTGCCATGGCCAGAAAACGTTTTGATGACTCCAATTGCTCCGTCGCCCGCGCACTGAATGAAGTGGGCGACTGGTGGTCCCTTCTGATTGTGCTGCAGGCTATGTATGGCACACGGCGCTTTGTGGATTTTCAGCAGCAGCTTGGTATTGCGAAGAATATTTTGTGCGACCGGCTGATCCGCCTGGTTGAAAATCAGGTGCTGAGAAAAGTGGATGTTGGCGAGCATGGTTCGCGCTTTGAATACCGGCTTACCGAAAAGGGCCGGGATTTGTTTCCCGTGGTCATTGCACTGCGGCAGTGGGGTGACAAGTGGAACCCGGTTCCGGATGGGGCGCGCCTCGATTTACGAGACCGCGCAACTGGCCGGGCTATTCAGCCAGTGGAAGTGCAGGACGCTGACGGAAAATCGCTGACCATAAGGGATGTGTTCGTCCCGGACGAATCCGGGACGAAATCTGCCTAACTGCGCTGTTTAAGCGGGCTGGCTGGTACTTCTTCCGGCACCCTGGCGCTGCCCTGAGCGGCCTCGCGGGCTGTTAGCATTCTGGCTTCTGTTTCCAGCATTTCTGCCCGCCGGTTTCCCGCCGAAGCTTTTCCCGTTACCACCCGGCCGGCCGCCGTTCCCGGAACGGTTCCGTGCTTTGCTCGGGTCGGCCTTGGCTTTTGGCTTCAGAGGAAGGTTGTTCAATGGCTCAAAGCCCTCAACGGATTTCCGTGGCAGTTGCTTTTTAATCAGCCGCTCAATACCCGCCAGTAACTTGCCTTCATCAGCGCTGACCAACGATAACGCATGGCCACTTTCGCCAGCACGGCCAGTACGACCAATACGATGTACATAGTCTTCCGGCACATTAGGCAGTTCAAAGTTCACCACCTGTGGCAGTTGTTTGATATCCAGACCACGAGCCGCGATATCGGTAGCAACCAATACCCGCACTTCGCCCTGCTTGAACTCTGCGAGGGCCCGGGTGCGGGCGCCCTGGGATTTATTGCCGTGAATGGCTGCAGCCGTAATACCGTCTTTCTCCAGCTTCTGGGTCAGGCGGTTTGCGCCGTGCTTGGTGCGAGTGAATACCAGCACCTGCTCCCAGCGGTTGTCGCGAACCAGTTTACTCAGCAGAGCGGTTTTCTGGTTCTGGTCAACCGGATACACCGACTGCTTTACTTTTTCGGCAGTGGTGTTTCTGGCCGCCACTTCCACCTGCACCGGGTTATTCAACAAACCCTGAGCCAGACTACGGATTTCATTGGAGAATGTCGCTGAAAACAGCAAGTTCTGACGCTTTGCGGGCAGCAAAGCAAGAATTTTGCGGATATCCCGGATAAAACCCATATCCAGCATACGGTCGGCTTCATCCAATACAAGAACCTCAATTTCATTGAAGCGCACGGCATTCTGCTGATACAGATCCATCAACCGGCCCGGTGTTGCCACCAGAATATCCAGCCCTTTGCGCAGCTTCATCATCTGGGGATTGATTTTCACACCCCCAAAAACCACCGCAGATTTTGTGGGAATGTACCGGCTGTACAGATTCACACTGTCGTGAACCTGAGCCGCCAGCTCACGGGTGGGCGTAAGAATCAGCGCACGGGGGCCTTTGCCAGTGCGGGGGTTTTCCGACAGGCGCTGCAACAGCGGCAGCGTAAAGCCTGCTGTTTTACCAGTGCCTGTTTGTGCCGCCGCCATAACATCCTTGCCGGATAACACAGCAGGAATGGCTTTGGCCTGAATAGGAGATGGTGTGTCATAACCCTGATCGGTGGTTGCACGGACCAGCTGCTCGGATAACCCGAGGGAAGAAAAGCTCATATAATTACTCTTGATTGCTCTGCCTCCATAAACACCATCGCCGGCGAATACGGGCAGAAACCATGATTGTCATGGAATAAAAGACGACTACAATCACACGCCGTTAACGGGGTGACGTCCTCTGACAGGTCGTATGGATGGTTCGCAAAAGGCCTGGGGCCGGAAACTGCGGAATCCTTAGAGGCAGGATGCGGGGCACATTAACAGACTGGGTGGAGGTTGGCTATAGGTGTTTTTTGAACAGTAAGGCGATCATTCCTCCGGCACCAAAAGGCTGCACAGAAATTGGTTAAATGGGCCACGCCCCGATCGGACGCTGACTGCGGTATTCCTCCATTGAGATCTTACCCAACTGCGGCGTGAGCCTGCACTTACGCTTACCCCAAG
>CAYUTG010000217.1:0-4561 GCA_964447555.1 uncultured Marinobacter sp. | reverse complement strand
CCCGCAGTGGTATTACGCTGGCTCATGGACGAACCGGTGAGATTATGGTTCCGGTGCGGGTTGAAAACCCGGTGCTCAAAGAGGCGATGGAAGGCTTTGAGGGCACCCGTAAAACCAGTAACGGGGCTGGTGAAAAAACCATTATGTCGGTTCAGCAGATGGCGCAGGTGCCCTGGTTTGTGGCGGCCGTCTGGCCTGCAAAAGAAGCCTATGCGCCGGTCACGCGTATGGAAGGTAGCCTGATATGGACGCTTATGGGGGTTATTCTGATAGCTGCGCCGCTGGCTTTCTGGCTATTCCGCCAACTGATGGCACCCCTGCAAATACTGGCACGACAGATTAATGAGCGCCATCTGGGGATTCGCACCCAGCCGGTAGATGTGGCCGGGGGCGATGAAATTCGCCAGGTTGCAGAGACTTTCAACACCACCATGGATGAGCGGGATGAAGTGCTTGGCTCTCTGGCAGAGCGGGAAGCGTTCTTCCGTTCACTCACCCAGAGTGCGCCAATCGGCATTGTACAGACCGACGTACTGGGCCGGATCGAGTTTTTAAATCCGGCCTTTGAAGACATCATGCAATGTGCGGGTTCGGAGCTGCAACACAGCCTTCTGGTCAGAAATATTTACGAACCGGATCGGAAACAGGCTATGACCGGCTGGCGTAAGGCACGGGAAGAGCGTCAGGTATTCCGCAGCCGGCTTCGGCTTTGCCGCCCTGTTGATGGCTCGGTTATCTGGGGTGATGTCATGACCTCGAGTATCGAAACACCTGGCAAGGTGCTGGGTACGATTACCGTCGTACGGGACATTTCCCGGGAACTGGCAGTAGAAGAAGCTCTGAAAGAAGAGCAGCAACGGGCTGAAAATATTCTTGGTGTACTGCAGGAAGGCGTGCTGATGGTTGATACCACCGGTGTGGTTCGTTACGCGAACGACGCGGCCTGGCGGTTTATTGGGAAGAATGGCGAGCATGCCGAGCTGAACTTCTTTGAACAGGCAACCCTCAGCGAGGGCGATCGTGTGCTGACCCGCCAGGAATTTCTGGCCGGAGGCGATCTGGACAACTTTTATGTCACGCTTCGCAATCGTAGCGGGCGGGTATTTGATATTGACCTGACACTGCTGCATATCCGCAAAGACAAGCACAATCAGCGCATGGTGTTTGTGCTCAGAGACGACCGGGAGCGCCGGCGTGAAGAAGAGCGGCTGTCATGGGAAGCCACTCATGACAGCCTTACCCAGTTAATGAACCGCCGGGCGTTTACGGCCGCTCTTGAGCGAGCGCTTGATGAGGCACCCCGTCAGGTTTCATCCTCGGTTCTGATGGCCATTGATCTTGATTATTTCAAACCGGTGAATGACGAAGGCGGCCATCTGCTGGGTGACGATCTGCTGAAGAAGTTATCAGACCTGTTCCGGGACGTTGTACGCAAAACCGATATCGTGGCCCGTCTGGGAGGCGATGAATTTGGCGTGATTCTGCCCGCCTGCGGTATTCAGCGGGCAGAGGAGCTGGCAGAGCGCATAAGGCTTGGCGTTCAGAACCTGCGCATTGAGAAGGATGGCAAACATTTCGGGGTAACGGCCAGCATTGGCCTGACGGAGCTGTCACGTCGGGATAAAGGCCCCAGAGACGTTGTAGCCCGTGCAGATGAAGGCTGCTATATCGCCAAATCCTGCGGCCGGAATTCCGTGATTGTTGTACCAGTACCCGCCGGCACATCCGGGCCTGAAGCCTCCTGACGGGCTATTCTGGCCCGTTACAGGCTCAGTCTTGGGTACAGAAACCGGTATCGTTAAGGCTGGCCGTGCTGCATAAAGCCTCGGTAGCCTGTTGAACATCGGCGACGTAATACAGGGATGCCAGGCCAAGGTGGTCCCGCCCGAGATTATGAAAGACCATGCCAAAGGCGATGTCACCCGCGGTAAACCGCTCCTGATGTGCGGCAAAATAGGCTGCGGGTTTTGACAGGGTGTCGTCTTCCAGCAACGCCTGAACCCTGGCCGCACCGCCGTGGTATGCCTGCACCAGCAACAGGGTAAAAAGATGATGGCGCTTGGCTTCCGGCAGTTCGCCAAAGCGTTGCTCGAACACCGGGCGCAGATTACGGGCATTCTGGTTCATCAGCTTCAGGGCGCAGTCAATCTGCGCCAGGCGGTGCCAGTAGTTCCTTGGTTTTATGCGGCAGTCAGAGAGTGCCGATGGCGACAGTTGCAGAATACCCCGGGCATTGGCCCCGGAATGGGCTCTTGCCTGGCCGCTGCTTTCGATCAGGATTTGGCCGGCAAGGTATCTCGGTATTTCACCGGGAAGGGTCAGGCGCTTCTGTGCCAGGCGTTTCCGGTAAATATACATCAGCGCCTCGTGGAGGCTGCCGGGCTTCTCGCGGGTTGCAAACGTCAGGTCATCCCAGGCTCCCCAGATCCGTTCAGCGGCATCTGTACCCAGATACCGTGCAACTGCGTCACTGAGGTTAACGTGAGGCTGGTCGCAGGCCAGCGCGAACGGGTAGCCGATTGCGCCTTCACTGCCTGGAACCCAGGAGTCCACCTGCCCTCTGTCGCGGAGCGAACGTCGGGTGTCGTTCAGCCTTGTCTGGGTGCTCTCGCGGTTCCGGCCGTTGGACATCCAGGCGAGAAACTGGCCTCGCATATCAAACAGAATGTGCCGCTCCGGCTCTGCACAGTAACCAGACTCGCCCAGCACCCAGCTCCGGATGGTCAGAATATTCTGGTAAACCCCCTGGCTGACCCAGTAGGGCGAGCTACGTACAACCTGTGTCCAGTTCTCCTCCTGCTCAACAGAAGTCTGTTCCCCCCAGGCCCGGCTATAGACAGTTCCGGTCAGGATGAAAAACAAGACAAGCTGACGTAAGCTCCTGAATCTGATATCCATAGGTATTTAAACTCTGACCTTTCTGAGACCACAATAACAAACGGACCTCATCATGAAGCAATCCGAGTATCTGCGATACGATGCAACCGCGCTGGCAGATCTGATTCAGCGTGGCGAACTAACCTCTGAGGAAGTATGCAAGGCAGCCGTGGAGCGGGCAACCCGGGTGAACGGTACTCTGAATGCTATTTGTCACCCGCAGTTTGCCGAAGCACAGAAGCAGGAATTTCCGGCACAGGCGCCATTTTCCGGTGTGCCGCTGCTTCTGAAAGATCTGGCGCAGGAGCAGGCGGGTTACCCGTGTACCTATGGCAGCCGGGGATTGCTTAAAAACATTGCACCCCAGGATTCCGAGTACGTTCGCCTGGCCCGCCGGGGCGGGCTGGTGTTTCTGGGCCGGACCGCCACACCGGAGTTTGGCCTGAAGGCCGTTACTGAATCAGCACTGTGGGGGCCGACCCGCAACCCCTGGAATATCGGGCTGACGCCGGGTGGCTCAAGTGGTGGTTCCGGCGCTGCCGTTGCCGCTGGTATTGTGCCCATGGCCGGAGCCAACGACGGTGGCGGCTCCATTCGCATCCCCGCTGCCTACAATGGCCTGTTCGGGCTGAAGCCTTCCCGGGGCAGAATTTCCTGTGGTCCGTTCAACGGTGAGGCATGGACCGGCGCCTCCAGCGATCATGTAGTAAGCCGCACCGTGCGTGACAGCGCCACCATGCTGGATGTGCTCAGTGGCGCTGCTCCGGGTGACCCGTTTCGGATCCCGGAGCCGGCCGGCCGGTACGCTGATCTGATGCAACAATCTCCGGGCAGCCTGAAAATTGGCGTATTTACTTCCTCCCCCTATGACACAGAGGTGGCGCCCGAGTGTGTGGCTGCTGTGGAATCCACCGCACGGATACTGGAAAACCTGGGGCACAACGTCGAGTACGCCCGGCCAGAGTTTGACGGCATGGCGCTGGCTCATTGTTATCTGGGCCTCTATTTTGGTGAAGTGTCTGCCCTGATGGCAAAAGCGAAAGATCAGTTCGGTGCGCGTGATAATGACTTTGAGCTGGATACCCGCCTGATTGGCATGCTGGGTAATGCCATGCCGCTCTCGGATTATGTGCAGCGCCGGCAGCAGTGGAATGATTTTGCCCGTGCCCTTGGCGCTTTTTTCAGCGGTTATGATCTCTATCTGTGCCCTACAACCGGTCAGTTGCCGGCGCAGATCGGTGCACTGGACACGCCTGCCCACTTGCAGATGGTTGCCAGGGTC
This sequence comes from uncultured Marinobacter sp., assembly GCA_964447555.1. GTDB lineage: Bacteria > Pseudomonadota > Gammaproteobacteria > Pseudomonadales > Oleiphilaceae > Marinobacter. Next base: position 402 of record CAYUTG010000217.1, on the reverse strand, counting down.
ATGCTGGCACTGAAGGCCGGAAGACTGGTACACCGGACAGGCCAGGTCAGTCAGATGGCCATGGAGAGTCTGGCGCACACGCCCTTTACTCAGCTTGCCAATCTTACGGGCACCCCCGCCATGTCTGTTCCTATGCACTGGACAGATTCCGGCCTGCCGGTAGGGGTTCAGTTTGGTGCGCCCCATGGTGATGAAGCCCAGCTACTGCAGTTGGCTGCTCAGCTGGAAGAGGCAAACCCCTGGTTTGGTTACTACGAGCGACTGGAAAACGCGTTTGATGGTTAAAAAATATGATCCGTCTGGCGGAACTCGTCGTTTATCTTTGGTGTCAGAACAGGCTATGCTGTCAGTCAGGGAGTCCATTTTCTTCCTGACTGACCCTGATGGCATCGAGGAGGCGAG
>CAYUTG010000216.1:0-4669 GCA_964447555.1 uncultured Marinobacter sp. | reverse complement strand
ATCGTGTGGGAACTGGCCAAGAAATCAAAGGCCGGAAAGATTGGCACAATGGCCATGTTTACCGTTCTGGGCGCAGGCGTTGTTGGATTTATTATCAAGACCGTTCTGGTCGAAGTCATGCAGATATGACGCTCTGATTGTCAGTTTGCGGCCGCTGCCCGGCGGCCGTATCATCCCCCTCCTTTATTGTTTTATCCGATTTGAACCAAGAGCAAGGACTAAACCTGATGTGGTTTCGTAATGCCCGCGTTTTCCGTTTCACCAAACCCTTCGACATCTCAGCAGAGGCGCTGGAGGAAAAGTTACAGGCCGATGCCTTCAAACCTTGTGGCCCGCAGGAAACCACACGGCAGGGCTGGGTTCCACCACTGGGTAAACACGGTGAACAGCTGGTTCATAGTGCCAACGGCTATCACTTAATTGCCTTGCGCAGGGAAGATAAAATCCTGCCTGGTTCAGTGGTGAAGGAAGCCGTTGAAGAGAAAGCTGAAGCCATCGAGATTGAACAGAGCCGCAAGGTCCGCCGCAAGGAAAAGGACGAAATAAAAGAGCAGGTTATCCTTGAGATGCTGCCTCACGCCTTCTCTAAAAACCGCCGTGGCTTCGCCTACCTGGCGCCAGCCGACGGCGTGCTGGTTGTTGATGCAGGCTCTGCAAAGCAGGCTGAAGACCTGGCCTCCGCCCTGCGGAAAAGCCTGGGTTCCCTGCCCGTCCGGCCGCCGGTCGTGGAACAGGCACCTGCGTTTACGTTCACCGGGTGGCTGAATGAAACCATTGATATTCCGGCCCGGATAACCCTCGGTAACGAATGCGAACTTAAAGACCCGTCTGAAGATGGCGGCGTCATCCGGTGCAAAGGCGTGGACCTGCAGGCAGAAGAAATCCTTAATCACCTCAATGCCGGCATGCAGGCCACCAAACTGGCTCTGACCTGGGACGACAACGTATCTTTTGTGCTTGATGAGGAGCTGGGCATTCGCCGCCTCAAGTTCGGCGACACTCTGCAAGAGCAGTTGGATGATGTGGACGTGGATGACGCAGCCGCTAAATTCGATGCGGCGTTTACGCTGATGACTCTTGAGCTCTCCCGGCTTATTCCGGGCTTGCTGGAGGCTCTGGGGGGCGAGGACCGGTCTGCCATCGTTGAAGACTAAAGCGCCAACTTTCGATAACTGAAGCGCCCTTAGTGGGCGCTTTTATCCAGCCGTTCTCTTTGCCAGTCTGTCTCGGGCTCGTTGAGCACCAGGCGGAGGTCCATTACCTCTTCTTCCATATTATATTTAATCTCAAAGCCCAGGTGTTCCGCCAGTTGCAGCATGGGCCGGTTATCAGGCAACACGTTACCCACCATTTCCACGGTTCCTCTGGCCCGGCAGTAGTCAATCATCTTCTGCATAAGCGCAATGCCGAGCCCCTCGCCTTTCATATTATCGGTCACCATAACGGCAAACTCACACTGCAGATTGTCGGCATCGGTCCAGGTGCGCACGGTACCCAGGGTCTCCTCTCCCACCCCATCTTCCCGGGGGGCATTGGCAATGAAGACCATCTCGCGGTCGTAATCAATCTGTACCATCTGCGCCACGTCTTCCCGCGAAAAGTTTTTGCGGTACTGGAAAAACCGATAGCGTATGGACTCAGGTGACTGAAGTTCATGGAAAACCCGGTGTGATGGCTCATCTTCCGCCAATACCGGGCGGATAATCACCCGGCGCCCCGATTTCGGCAGAATCATCCACTCTTCCAGCTCTCGCGGATAAGGCTGAATAATGGGCCTGCCCGGCTTGTCCGCCAGATTCACCGCCACATTAACCGCAACAGTCCCTTGCTCGTTAAACAACAGGGGTGATATTTCCAGGCCCCGGATTTCAGGAATATCAATCACAATCTGAGACAGCGTTACCAGGGTTTCGCACACGGCCCGAATATCGGCTTCCGGCTGAAGGCTGTACTCTTTCAGAAGCTTGTACATATACGTGCGCCGCAGCAGCTCTCTGGCCAGCACCATATTCAGGGGTGGCAATGCTATCTGGCGGTCTGTCATGACATTTATCTGGGCACCGGCGGCACCACAGACCACCAGCGGGCCAAACACAGCATCACGGGTAATGCCAACACTGAACTCAATGCCGCCGACATGCTGATACGAACGCTGCACGGCAAAGCCCAGAAATCCGCTTTCGGGAAAGTGCTCCTGATACTCATTCATCAGAAACCGACAGGCATCCATTATGGCGGCTTCGCTGCTCAGTTTTTGTACCGTGCCCTTATAGCGGCGCTGGGCCGGACTGAGATCCAGAAAAGGCTCACACACCTGCTCGTGAACCACCGTTATATCAATCGGAACCCGCTCCACCGAGAAGGATTCCAGTACCTCTTCTACCCCATCGCAATACAGCGTCTCTATGGTGTTGATGCCGTAATCACGAATCAGCTCCCGGGCCTCCTGGCTGGACAAATGCTGCCGCCCTGCACGTGCCGCACTCATAACCACCCGGCGGGTAGCCGCACGGTCTGCAAAATGGTCGGTAAACGATTCCGGTGTTTCGGTCAGTAGCCGTTGCACTCGCTGGTGCCTTACATGCTGCATGAACGCAACAACGGCTTTTTCAGGATTAAAAAACGAAGGAACCCCCGCACGATAAAATTCATCCCGTGCGTCCATGACCGTGCTTTGGCCAAGCCAGCAGGTAAACACATTCAGGCGCGTACCTTTTGCGGCCTGAACAACCGCATCGGCTATCTGCAGGCTGTCCTCAGTCAGGCTGGGGGCATACATCACCAGCACATTGGCCACTTCCGGATCTTTGGCCAGAATGCGGATTGCATTACTGTACAATTCCGGCGAGGCATCGTAGTTAAGGTCGATAGGGTTCCGGCGGGTCCAGTAAGGGGGCAGAAGCTCTGCAAGTGCCTCAATCGTCGGCTCCGACAGAGTGGCCAGTTCGCCGCCAAGGTCTGCTAACCGGTCTACTGCCAACACCCCCGGGCCAACACCATTGGCCATAATAGCGAGAGATTCCCGGCGCAGAGGGCGCATGCGGGTGAGGGTTTCAAGCGCATCAAACATCTGCCCCAGGCCATCCACACGCAGCACACCCGCCCGTTTGAGCATGGCATCGTAAATAGGATCGCTGCGGGTGACCCCCGCCGGCAGTTCATGGCGAAACCACTCAGACTCCGGCACCCGGCCCGACTTCACGGCGATAACTGGCTTGGTTCTTGATGCGACCCGGACCGCAGACATAAACCGCCGGGGGTTGGGTACATTTTCAATGTGCAGCAGGATGGCGCGGGTCTGGGAATCCTGAGCCAGATAATCGATCAGATCATCGTGGTCAATATCCATACCATCGCCAAGGGTCAGAAAGTAAGAAAAACCAACCCCACGGGCAAACGCCCAGTCAATCACCGAACTGGCAATCGTGCCAGACTGCCCCACGAAGGCTACGCGGCCGGGAATGGCGCCCATGTGGGCATAGGTTGCGTTCAGGCTGCGGGCTGGCACCATCAGGCCGATGGTGTTCGGGCCAAGTACGCGAATACCGGTTTCCCGTGCGGCTTCACGTACTGAGTACATCAGCGGCTTGCCGGTTTTACTGTGGGTCCGGGACATGCCGCCGGTCATAACAATGGCCGTCCGGACCCCGGCCTCCCCCAGCTTCCGGATGGTTCTGGCGACGGTATGCGGCGGCGTGCAGACAATGGCAAGGTCTGGCGCAAACCCCATCTTTGCGACTTTTTTTACACAGGGAACACCGTGCACATTATCGTAGTCGTTGTGGTTCACAACCAGCAGTTGTCCGGGGTACGCCCCACCCAGAATATTTCGTAACACCATACCACCGAGATTATCGGCCCGTTCAGATGCACCAACTACCGCTATAGAAGCGGGATTGAACAGGCTTTCCAGATACCGGGTGCTCAAACTGACTCTCCCTGAAACCGGCTGCCAAAACCAGGCCGGTAATGATGTTAATAAAACACACTGCTGCCAAGTGTATACCTAATCTTAGGCAGAGATTAGCCGATGTAAAACGGCCTTGCGCCCTCTAAGACCAAAGAAACACGGCACCTGACGGTTATCCCTGATAAGCTAAACAAAAATACAGAGTTGCACAGGGTATCCGCAGACGTATGACTACGGCCTTCTTTTCTCACGATGACTGCCTGAAACACAACATGGGCCCGGAACATCCGGAATGCCCGGAGCGGATTTCAGCCATACTCAGCTACCTTGCGGACTGCAGTTTCACGCAGGAACTGGACTGGGTAAGGCCTGAAGAAATAACCCGCGATCAGTTACTGACAGTTCATCTGGAAAAATATCTGCAACAACTGGAGCTGATGGCACCCACACGCGGCCGGGTTTTTACCGACCCGGATACTGCCCTGATGCCGGATACCCTCCGCGCTGCCCGGCTGGCCGCCGGTGCGAACATTCAGGCGGTTGATATGGTGATGAGCGGCCAGGTAACCAATGCCTTCGTGTGTGCACGCCCACCCGGCCACCACGCAGAGCGTGGTAAATCCATGGGCTTCTGTTTTTATAACAACATTGCCCTGGCTGCGAAGCGCGCCCTGAACTTTCATCATCTGGAACGGGTAGCCATCATTGATTTCGATGTCCATCAGGGCAATGGCACGGTTGATATCGTCAGTGGCGACG
>CAYUTG010000215.1:0-4826 GCA_964447555.1 uncultured Marinobacter sp. | reverse complement strand
GGGGTGTATCAGGCTTTTGCATATCATCGCTCCGGAGCAGGGTGTAAGGTGCGTCTATAGTAACCGGATTGGCCTTTAAACGCCTCCGAGACTTACCAAATGGCAATTAAAATGGTTCAAATCACCTTCTGATTCTGATGTCTGGTTTTTTTGCCAGGGTTCACTCGCTATAATGCGACGACTGAAAATTATAACGCTCTGATGCGAGGTGCATTGTGAAGATGAAGAGAGTCATGAATATAGCCGTGAAGCGAGCCATTATGAATGCTCTGGCTATGGTACTGCTGGCCGTTGGTTTTACTGTTGGTACCGCAACAGCCAGCGTTGAAGACGAGATTCGCGCCCGTATTCAGCCGGTAGGCGACGTGTGTGTTCAGGGTGATGACTGCGGATCTGCGGCAGCTGCTACGGAAACCGCCAGTTCCGGCCCGCGCTCCGGCCCCGATGTCTATAACGCCGTGTGCACGGCATGCCACTCTACCGGTGCTGCCGGTGCCCCCAAAAAAGGCGATAAAGATGCCTGGGCACCTCGTATAGCCGAAGGTATGGAAACGCTGTTCAAGCACGCACTGCACGGCTATAACGCCATGCCGGCCAAAGGTGGCTGTGCCAGCTGCCCGGATGAAGAAATTAAGAACGCTGTAGAATATATGGTGTCCGAGAGTAAGTAAGCCGGCTCTGTGTACTGAGTAAAAGCCCTCGCTTTGCGAGGGTTTTTTGGTTACAGCTCCAGATCTCCCAGCAAAGCGCTGAGCGTGGCCTTGCCTTTTTTCTGGTTGGCCTCGGCATCCAGATTACCCATGCCTATCCACTTCAGGTCATCTTCAGGCAGTTCGTCCAGAAAGCGGCTGGGAATAGTCTCCAGCTTCTCGCCGTATTGTTTGCGTGTGGCCGCATAGGTCAGGGTTAAGGTTTCCCGCGCACGGGTAATGCCCACGTACATCAGCCGACGCTCTTCTTCAATGTTGCCCTCTTCAATGCTGCTTCGGTGAGGCAGTATTTCTTCTTCCAGCCCCATAATGAACACATGGGGAAATTCCAGGCCCTTGGAGGCGTGCAGGGTCAGCAGTTGCACTTTATCGCTGTCGTCTTCCTCTTCCCGCTGTTCCATCATGTCCCGGAGAATCAGTTTGGCGATGGCATCTTCAATGCCTATCTCATCGGCGGTACCCTTGCCGTCGTCCAGCATGCGCTGAATGGAATCTACCAGGTACCAGATGTTGTCCATGCGGCGTGCAGCCTGCTTGGGTGTGCCGGAATGCTGGTGCAGCCATTCTTCATACTCAATATCAGTGAACAGCTGTTTGATCACAGGGACAGGGTCGCCGGTATGCAGGCGCTCACAGGTTGTATCTACCCAGTGTGCAAAGCGGCGAAGCCGGTCCAGGCCTTTTTCAGTGACGTGGGTTTCTGCACCCATGTCGCTCAGTGCCTTGAACAGGCTGATGTTTCTGGCCCGGGCGTAGTGGCTGAGCTGTTCCAGCGTTCGTGGGCCAATCTCCCGGCGCGGAACGTTAACCACGCGCAGAAAGGCCGCATCGTCGTTCGGGTTGATCAACAGGCGCAGGTAAGACATGGCGTCTTTGATTTCGTTTTTTGAGAAGAACGACTGGCCGCCCGAGATACGATAGGGAATCTGGTAAGCCTGCAGCTTCATTTCCAGCAGGCGTGCCTGGTGGTTACCCCGGTAAAGTACCGCAAAGTCCTGGAAGTTCAGGCCCTGTTTCAGCTTCTGGTCGAGGATTTCAGTCGCCACACGCTCAGTCTCTGCGTCTTCGTTGCGGCAGCGGATAATGCGCAGTTCCTCGCCAATGGTGTGGTCGCTCCACAGTGCCTTGTCGAATACGTGCGGGTTGTTTGCAATCACCGTGTTAGCACTGCGCAGTATTCGGCTGGTGGAGCGATAGTTCTGCTCCAGTTTGACGATTTTCAGGCTGGGAAAGTCCTGTCTCAGCTGGGCGAGATTCTCCGGCCGTGCGCCGCGCCAGGCGTAAATGGACTGGTCGTCATCGCCCACCACCGTAAAGGCCGCTCTTTCCGCCACCAGCAACTTCACCAGTTCGTACTGGCAGACGTTGGTGTCCTGATACTCGTCCACCAGCAGGTAGCGAATTTTGCGTCGCCACTTGTTCAGCACATCCGGGTGGGTGCGGAATAACTGTACGGGCAGAAGAATCAGGTCATCGAAATCAACGGCGTTGTAGGCTTTCAGGTATTCGTTATACTTCTGGTAAATCAGTGCAATGCGCTGCTCCCGCTCATCGGCGGCTTTGCTCAGAGCTTCTTCCGGTCCGCGCAGGGCGTTCTTCCAGGAAGAGATTGTCATCTGTACGCTGCCCAGTTCATCGCCAGCGTCTGTGCTGCCTTCCCGGTGCATCAGGTCCTGCATCAGGGCTTTGGCGTCCTCGGCATCGAAAATGGAAAAGCCGGGGTGGTAGCCAAGGTGCGGGTGTTCCTCGCGGATAATGTTCAGCCCGAGGTTGTGAAATGTAGAGACAATCAGGCCGCGGGTCAGTTTGCGGTCTACCAGGCGGCCAACCCGTTCTTTCATTTCCCGGGCGGCTTTGTTGGTAAAGGTGAGCGCGGCAATGTGGCGGCCAGGAATGCCCAGTTGTTCAATCAGCCAGGCAATCTTGCGGGTAATCACGCTGGTCTTGCCACTGCCGGCACCAGCCAGTACCAGCAGCGGGCCATCAGCGTAGCGCACCGCCTCATTTTGTCTCGGGTTAAGCTTGTTCACGAAATAGGGTGCCGGAATAAATCGAAATGGGTGTATCGGACGTTTGGTGTATTCTACACCACCGCAAGTTTCTGTACCTTGAAGATCTATCAGCTATTCTAAATAAGACGGATTCGATCATTAACGCATAAATGGACTCTGCATAATGACACTGCCACTGGAGATGACAAGCCCGGGCCAGTTGCGGCTGCTGGTGCTTGTTCCAGAGTATTCCGACTTTCTCTGGCTGAGCGCACTGCTGGCCGGAGACCCGGAATTCAGCCCGGATGCCACCTGGTGTCCGGATCTGATTGATTGCGATGACCTGCTCCGTTATACCCGGTTTGATGTCATTGTGTGGGACTGTGTGCTGAACAGCGGTTCGGAATCCGCCTTTCTTCAGTATCTGGCCGTTGCCGGCCATGAAAAACCGGTACTGGCGCTGAGTGCTGAGCCAGCAAACGACCGGGCTGGCGAGTTGCTTGGGTCTGGTGCCGCCGATTACCTGTCCCGCAACCAGCTCGATGGCTGGGCTTTCCGTCGGGCAGTCAAAGGGCTCTGGTATCGCGGACAACTGGCAGAGACCGCCCACCAGCAACTTGGCCGTGATGTTGCGTCCGGCTTTATAAACCGCGATCTGTTTTTTGACCGGCTACGGCAATCCCTGTTGCGGGCCGAGCAGTGTGATCAACGCCTGGCATTGCTGCACCTGAATGTGGACGACTTCCGCAATATCAATGAATCGTTTGGCTACCAGAAAAGCGATCAGCTGATGATGAACCTGGCGGAGCACCTGCGCAGCAGCCTGAGTCGGGCCGATTCGCTGATGCGTATAGGTGGTGATGAGCTCGCCATTATTATCGAAAAAGTGGAAGACTCCCTGGATATTACCCGCATTATCCGGAAGGTGGTGAAGGCTCTGAATGACCCGCTGACCATCGATGGCAAAGTGATTGCCGTCAGTGCCAGTCTGGGGGTTGCCACTTACCCTGAGGCCGGTGCCAGAGCCGAAAATCTGTTGAGCCGGGCAAACCGGGCCATGTTTGAGGCAAAAAGAGACCCGGGCACCAGCTATCGGTTTTACGATCGCCAGCTTCATATTATGGCCGGTTACCAGCTGCGGCTTGAGGCCGATTTACGCAGTGCCTTGCGCGGTAACGAGCTGGAATTGTACTTTCAGCCACGCATTGATCTTGCTACCGAGGAAGTGCGTGGTGCCGAGTGTCTGCTGCGCTGGAACCACCCGGAGCGGGGGCTGGTCGGGCCGGATGAGTTTATTCCTATGGCCGAGCGCAGCGGGCTCATCGTGCCTATTGGTTACTGGGTTATCGAGCAGGCCTGCCAGCGCCTGAAGGAAGTTGCTGAGCTGGGGTTCCCCGGCCTGATTCTGGCGGTGAACCTGTCATTCCGGCAGTTTCACGACCGGAAAATGACCGAGACCATTTTCCGGATTATTTTCAATGCCAATGTGGACACCAGTCTGCTGGAACTGGAGCTGACCGAAAGCTCTATGATGCACGATCCGGAGTATGCACAACGCTGCCTGCGGGAGCTTAGCCAGCTTGGTATCAGCTTTGCTCTGGATGACTTTGGTACGGGCTTTTCGTCCCTCAGTAACCTTCAGCATTTGCCGATTTCACTGGTAAAGATTGATAAATCCTTTGTGCAGGACCTGGGCAATTCGGCCGACGCCGAGCATATTATCCGGGCGATTATCAGCCTGGCCCACAGCTTGCAGATCAGCGTGGTGGCAGAGGGTGTGGAAACCGAGGGTCAGCTTGAGTTCTTGCGCCAGCAGCAGTGCGATGAGATTCAGGGCTACTATTACGCCCGCCCCATGCCCTGGAACGATCTTGTGCAATTTCTGCACAACCGTAATCAGTCTGCTTGCCTGCAGCGGTAAGCCGCTGTACCTTTCCTTCTGAATTTGATTCCGATGTTATCAGCAGAGGTTGCATGAACAGTATCTCCAGGCGCATCGCCGACGAACTTGGTATACGTGAACAACAGGTTAATGCCACGGTCAACCTGCTTGATGAGGGGGCCACTGTTCCGTTTATTGCCCGTTACCGTAAAGAAATTACCGGCTCGCTGGATGACAGCCAGT
>CAYUTG010000214.1:0-4834 GCA_964447555.1 uncultured Marinobacter sp. | reverse complement strand
CTATCACGTATACCTCCGGTTTTGGATTCCCGTATGCGTTCAAACAGGTATATGCCATCCAATACTAAAACTCACTGACCCTTCAAGGGCATCTTCCGAAATCTTTATGTTATAGGCTGCCCGTTTTGTAATCTGCGGGTGTACGAACTAACTCGCAATTATAAAAACTGGCACGATCAAAATCTGGAAATTATCGCGGTATTCAGCGATACCTCCGAGCAAGTCCGTCACTTCGTAGCCAAGCACCCCAGGCCCTTTACCATGCTAGCCTACCCAGACCTGGAAATTTACAATCGTTACGGCATTCAGCATTCCTCCATGGCGCTGCTTAAAGCACTGCTATTCAAATTTCCTCGGATCATAAAGGGGTTATTCAAAGGCGCGCGCCCTAGCAACAACCCGCATGTAAAGATCGTTCCCGCCGACTTCCTGATAACCGAAGACGGTCGAATCGAAAAGGTCTGGTACGGTCGCGACACCAGTGACCACATTCCATTGGATGAAATTCAGCAATTTGTTGATGAGGGAAAGCCGGCTGCGGCTGCATAAACAAGAACGGGGTGAGCCAAGGCTCCCCCCATTGTCATCAACCGGGTAGAAACCATTGGGAATCTCACCTGGCTCAATCGGCATTTTCTTGAATGGGCTGACACTAATCCGAAGACTGCATTCCCCCGGCCACTGCAACCAGGAAACTTTCGATTTTTTCCTCAATATAACTTTCAACCGTTCTCAAGCGAAGCAAAGGCAAGCCCCCTTTTTTGAGGATACTGTTTTTCAGGGCGTCCCATTCCTTCTGCTGGGGCTTTTCGTGGTCACCTCCGTCTACTTCAATAACCGCCAGAGGTTTCTTACCCACCTTAAAGTAGAGCACAAAGTCACAGCGGCTTCGGCCTTTCATAAACCCGCGCTCTCTCGCAGTCAGAGCTTCATTGCCAAGAGACACCAACTGATTCAGAGCGACCTGTGTATGGAAGGTTACCGCCTGATTCGAAAACAGAGAAAGGCGCTCGCGCAGTATCTGGGCAACGATCTGTTCTGATTTAAATTGCGAATCGTTCGCCCTTAAATGAGACCTCAGCTTTTCCAGAGATTGATCATACTCGGCGTACAACAAATCAAAAGCCGACACAACGGGAGAACGGTGGACCCGTGTGGTTTGATTTGCGTAATACTCGATATAGCGAATCAGCGCCGCAACAGGCCCATTTGCGTCACTGAACACATCATCACCGGTTACCAACGTAAACTGCTTTTTTGCCCGGGACACCGCCACATTGATTAAATGGGGATCGTCCACAAACTTCAGTTTTTTCTGGTTACTCGTCTTCTTGTCCAATACTGTTGAAAAGACAACCTCATCACACTCCCTACCCTGGAACTTATGGGTAGTATCCTTGACGAAACTGGCAGGTAGATGCGAGTGCGACAGCGCGATCTGCGCATTATATGGTGCAATAAATCCGCGCTTCGCCCCCTCATCCCAATGGCTACTTTCGCCACGTTCCAGCACCTGTAGCAACGAATCCAGCTCTCGCTGGTTTTTATAGCGCCGGGTGTGATTTCCTTTGGCTGTTACGATCAATTGCAGGGCATCTTCACCCGCATCCTGCGTCATCGGAATAAGCTGATTGTCATAAAACTGTTGATTGCAAAACTGGATAATTCTGGGGTGGCACCGGTAGTGCTCCTTCAGCAGGGTCACCGGAATGGTGTCGCCAAAAACACGAAGGCAAGAGTCCAGCAAGCTATACTTTTCACAGTCATACCTTTCATCAGGCGCCGTGCTCCCGATCTTCGCAAAAATGGGAGGCAACTGTTTTCTGTCACCAACGATAACGAGATTTCGCGCACAACCCAGCGCCAATATGCCCGGAATAATATCCTGTTGTGAAGCTTCATCAATGATGGCGTAATCGAGAACGGTCCCTGACTTAAGCGAATTGATAATGGAGTGTGTACTGCTGCCAATGATCGGATAGCGCTTCAAAAACGCATCGATTCGGTCACGATAATCTTGGGAATTAAAGACTTCCTCAGACCATTTCTGTTGTTGGAGCTGGTCTTTCAGGTACACCATCGATGAAGAGGTCGCGCCCGCTAATAAGGCGTCGAAATCACCATCCTTCAAAGTCTGCTGACAGGAAGCCAAGACGGCTTTCTTGTCCTGCAATGCCTTATCGTAATAGCCCAGTTGCAAAGCATCGATTGTCGCGTTGCGCTTATTGGAGGGACTAAATGGTTTGGTGCGCAAAATTCGGAAGTTCAACCACAGCTCTATTCTGTTCCTCAGAGTGATGGGATTGTCATCTAGCATGGTCAGATAAGCCATCAGGCCTGTGATCTTTTGCTTAGATAACCGGAATTTTCCCAATGGGTCAGTGTTATGCGCGTGCGGCTCGGTTTCCAGATTCTCCTGCCGCCATTGAAGCAGATGTTTCCGTTCGGTGGTCAGCTCATCAATTTCAGCTTGCAGCTTTGCCACCTGATTACGGGCATGCAGAAACTGCTTCAACTGCTCTATCTGGCCCTCAATGTCCTTCAGTAGCAGCGCGGAAGTTAACTCATTTGATGGGACGCCAGGCGTGTTGGCAAAAAAATCATTGCGGTTCTCTCTGTTACCGAGTTTGGCGACAAGAAAATCCAATCCCTCTTTGCTGAGCTTTTCATAGACATTTTCAACGGCGGTATTGTTATTGGAAAGGATGGCAACAGTTTTTTTCCGCAAAAGAATGTTGGCAAGGATATTCAATATGGTCTGGGTCTTTCCTGTGCCAGGAGGACCTTCAATAACACTGACCTGTGAGGAGAAAACTCTCGCTACCGCTTCTAGCTGGCTTTCATTGATGCCGAAAGGAAAAATGAGATTCGCTGCAGCTTCTCTTGGCTGACTACGCCCAGTGCAGTATGAATTCAACACCACCTCTGGGTTTGAAGGCAGGGCCTTCAGTTGACGCAATACATTGTCAGCAATGGCTGCCCCTCCCTTATGGGTGGTCCTCGCGTTTTCCAGCCTGTTCTCAGCGACAGAAAGAAAATACCGAAAGATGTCGCCTTCCTTAAGTTTTGTCTTTTTAACAAGCCGGATGTTATCCATATTCATAACGTAGGGTTTAGCGTTCTCTGAATACTGGACAACCGCTTGCTTGTTCCCATAAACCACCACTTTATCCACGTGATCGAACGCACTGCCTTCTGCCTTCACAAGGAGCACGTCTTCCATAAGCTCGATGGGTGTGATCTCGCATTCACTGAGCGGGCGGGTATAGGATTTTCCGGAAGGGAAAAAGCAGGTCAGTTCCAGGCCTTGGTGAGCACTCCGTATTTTCCAATCGCTGATCTGCCGGGTCTTGTCCTGGCCATTTATATGGATAGTAACCATAGTCCTCTCGACATTATTCACTCTGACGCCACCAGCATTGGCCCAGGCCCGAGGCAAACTTGTCCTTGCTGGAGGCCATGTACTCAAAGATAGCGAATTTTGTCGCTACGATCGACTCGACTGGCTGGGTGCTATATGTTGGAAAGAACTTTTCACCATGATGCTGTGCACCGCAGGAGGTATTCACAATGACGTCTCTCGCGCTTGTTGTAGGTGCCGGTTCGGGCTTATCTGCGGCGATTGCCCGAGCACTTGCTCAACGCGCCTATCACCCAATCCTGATAGCTCGCGATATAAATAAGCTTGATGCGCTTTGCGCCGAGGTTAACGGCACAGCACTGCAGTGTGATGCCAGTAAGCCCGATGCTGTTGCTGAGCTATTCAGGACAATCGACGATATAGATGGCGCAGCAGGCAGCCACACGTATGCTGGATACCGGCAGCGGCACAATGCTGTTTACCGGTGCCTCCTCTGGAGTGAAGGGCTACGCCAACTCTTCCCCCTACGCGATGGCCAAGTTTGCCTTACGAGGCCTGTGCCAATCATTGGCACGCGAGCTTCACCCCCGGAACATTCACATCGGGCATGTGGTCATCGATGGCCGTATTGGCAAGGCCGGGCAGGAAGAAAACTCAACGTCTGCAGATGCAACGTACAGCCCAATGGACCCTGATGAGATCGCCTGGAACTATATACATCTGATCGAGCAGCACCGGTCTTCCTGGAGTTGGGAAATCGAGCTGCGCCCGTGGGCCAGGCAATTCTAGTGGCTGCCGCCACTCTCGATACCTGGCTAGGCGATAGGGCCTTTATTGATAGCGGATAAAGGGATATTCACATCAAAAATCTGTCCTCGAACTTCCTTTACTCCCATCTCTTTCAAACGAGCTGAATGCATTTTCAAGTAAGAAGTGGCAGATGCCTCATCTTCAAATAAATAAATGCCTCCAGCTAATTGATCTTTCTGGCTTTCCGTCCAGATCTTCCAAATAAAACCCGGCTCACTATTAATTGACTCAGCTAAGCCTGCCAACTTGTTGGCCATTTCCTCACCAAATGGACCTTCGAAATCAAAATCTACTTGCAATAGCTTAATCATGATCGTTCTCCCACTATATATTAATAGGTGCGGCTCAAAGCCCGTCGCTGTCCAGCCGTTGGTTATGCTCTTTGCCCGCCTTCCATGTCTTATCTCCCTTGTGCCTGTCAGACAGGAAGAACAACACGAGGAGCCCAATTAGCCAGAGAAGCCCAAATAACCCAAACCAGCCCGAGTGCCCCTTGGCCTTGGCGTACTACGCACAGCCCCAGACAAATACAACTATACCGGCTACCTCTACTAACGAACCAAGTACAATGCCCTGGTTTGTAGAGTCCACGAGAAACCTGCCAAGAGTCTGACCAATAACTCCAAGCCCCACACCGATGTTTGTTTTTAGGAATGTCCGCAG
>CAYUTG010000213.1:0-4859 GCA_964447555.1 uncultured Marinobacter sp. | reverse complement strand
GTGTGAGCGCATATCTTGTGGAAATAGGGGGAGAGGTACGCTCCAAAGGCCGCAAACCAGACGGCGATGTATGGCGCCTGGCTATTGAGGAGCCGGTATCTGAATCCCGGCAGGTGAACCGGGTTATTGCACTGGAAGGCCAGGCAATGGCAACGTCCGGAGACTATCGTAACTATTACGAATCGGAAGGGCATCGTTATTCCCATACAATTGACCCGGCAACGGGCAAACCGATCACGCATAATCTGGCATCGGTAACGGTTATCGCAGATGACTGCATGACGGCTGATGCATTGGCCACCGGCTTCAATGTTATGGGATTCAGCCGTGCGGAAGCACTTGCGATGCGGGAAAATATTCCGGTTTATTTTATTATCCGGACGGAAAACGGGTTTGAGACACACCAGACACCTGCATTCTCGTCCTATGTAACACAGTAAAGCGAGGGCAATATTATGGGTACCTTTCTACTGGTTTTATCAATTGTGATCGTGCTGATGGTTGGCATGTGCGTGGGTATTATTTTCGGGCGCAAGCCAATAAGTGGCACCTGTGGTGGTATCGGTGCACTGGGCATGGGCACTGCCTGTGATATTTGCGGTGGCAATACGCAGAAGTGTGAAGAGGAAAGTCAGCGGCGCGCCGGCGGTGCTGATACTGCAGACTTGTCCTACGACGCGGACACCACCCGCTAAGGGTGCACACACTCATTTCCCAGACGTAGATAAGGAGTTACTGCGCCTATGGCGGAACATCATTACGACGTTGTCGTTATCGGCGCTGGCCCTTCTGGCGAAGGCGCAGCGATGAATGCAACCAAGCATGGCAAGCGTGTCGCCATTATTGAGGACAAGCCCACAGTGGGTGGCAATTGTACGCACTGGGGCACCATTCCCTCGAAGGCTCTGCGCCATTCCGTTAAGCAGATCATTACCTTTAACACCAACCAGATGTTCCGTGATATCGGTGAGCCCCGCTGGTTTTCATTTCCCCGGGTGTTGCAGAGTGCTCAGAAGGTTATTGGTAAGCAGGTAAAACTCAGAACCCAGTTTTACTCCAGAAACCGGGTTGATCTTATTAATGGCCGTGCTTCATTTGTTGATCAGAACAGGCTGGAAATCCGGGGTAGCAAATCCATTGAATCCCTGCACTTTAAACATGCTATTGTTGCGACAGGTTCACGCCCCTATTTACCGCCGGACGTGGACTTTCGCCATCACCGGATTTATAACTCCGACACCATACTGAATTTGTCCCATACACCGCGCACGCTCATTATCTACGGTGCTGGTGTTATCGGATCTGAATACGCGTCGATTTTTGCCGGATTGGGAGTGAAGGTAGACCTGATCAATCCGGGGAGCCGGTTACTGTCGTTTCTGGACGATGAGATATCTGATGCCCTGAGTTATCACCTGCGCAACAACGGGGTTCTGGTTCGCCACAACGAACAGTATGAATCGGTGGACGGCGACGATCACGGTGTTGTGCTTTCTCTGGAGTCTGGCAAGAAAATCCGGGCAGATGCCTTCTTGTGGTGTAACGGCCGGGCCGGAAATACCGACAGCCTGGGCCTCGACAATGTGGGGCTGACTCCTAACAGCCGCGGCCAGCTGGCCGTGGATGAGCATTACCGTACCGAAGTAGCGAACATCTACGCTGCCGGTGATGTGATCGGCTGGCCCAGCCTTGCCAGTGCGGCTTATGATCAGGGCCGGTCTGCCTCATCCGATATCGTGAGCGACGATTATTTCCGTTATGTCTCCGATGTGCCAACGGGCATATATACCATTCCGGAAATCAGTTCGGTGGGTAAAACGGAACGTGAACTGACAGAAGCCAGGGTTCCTTACGAAGTGGGCCAGGCGTTCTTCAAAGACCTCGCCCGAGCCCAGATTACCGGTGAAGCGGTGGGCATGCTGAAAATTCTGTTTCATCGGGAAACCCGGCAAATTCTCGGCATTCACTGCTTTGGTGACCAGGCTGCGGAAATTGTTCACATCGGCCAGGCTATTATGAACCAGGAGGGGGAAGCCAACTCCCTTAACTACTTCATTAATACGACGTTCAATTACCCAACCATGGCGGAAGCCTATCGGGTAGCGGCACTGAACGGGCTGAACCGGATTTTCTGATCCCGTTCAGCCGGTAGCGCCGGGAAGCATGGGGTTATTATCTTCGATTGATTCTTCAGTTGCTCCAGGCAATCTGAACAGCGAATCTGCGCGGTTATCGAAGAATATGCGGGTGCTGGTAGGGTAGTCGGTAATAATGCTGTTTACCCCCATCTCTTCCAGCTTCAGCATGTCGTGAATACGGTTCACTGTCCATGCGGACACATGCATGCCCTTGCGGTGTGCCTGCTCAACCATACCGGGCGTACACAACTTCCAGTTTATGCAAAGGAAATCGCAGCCCAGGCGCGATGCCATCCCTAATGGTTGCGGGAATTTCCGTTCAGCCACCAGGCCCACAGGGATGCCTTTGTTCCGACGCCGCATCTCCTTCAGAAACCAGGTGTCAGATGATGTGACAGCCACCGCCTGGTATAAGCGCCTGCGCTGGATGATTTCCGTCAGGCGGTTGCACAATATGTTCAGGCGATGCCGGCTGTCTTTCTTAACCTCAAGCTGCAGGTGTTCTATATCACCATGTTGCTCAAGCAGATCTTCCAGCGTGGGAATGCCGGTTTTATGGTGCCAGGCGCTGGTGTTGCTGCGCGCGTCCATGTCCGCCAGTTGTGCGGCGGTATAATCAGCAACGTTGCCTTTGTGGCTGGTGGTGCGGTTTACCGTAAGGTCGTGCACGATTACGGGCTTGCCGTCTTTTGACAGCACCAGGTCCAATTCAAAGTGCCGGATTCCGTGTCGGTAAGCGTGGGCAAAGCCTGGTAGTGTGTTCTCCGGAGCCTCGCCCCTCGCCCCCCTGTGTCCGTAAACAATCATTCCGTCGCTTCACCGTGCAAGCGTTGATAAATTGACTGGCGTTTTTTCCAGGTGTCGTGGCACAGCTGTATATCTTCCAGGTAGGCAGGTAGTTCATTCATCAGCAAGGCCTGTGGCCCGTCTACCAGTGCCTTTTCGGGTTTGGGGTGGAAGTCTGCCAGCACCATATTGGCGCCTGCGATTACGCCCTGAGCCGTAGCGTGCATCACATCGAGAATACCATCAGCGCACTGATCACGGCTGCCCACAGAGTGTGATGGATCGACACAGACTGGCATTCGGGTAAGGCGCTTTACCGCGGGAACGTGGGCAAAATCGACCATATTCCTGTGGGGCTGGCCAGCTTCAGTCTTCATGCCGCGCAGGCAAAAAATGACGTTGGCGTTACCTTCGCTGGCAAGATACTCCGCAGCGTTCAGTGATTCATTGAGCGTAATGCCAAACCCGCGTTTAAGCAGGGCAGGGTAGGTGCGCTGCCGGCCGATGGCTTTTAACAGCTCAAAATTCTGGGTGTTTCGGGTGCCAATCTGAAGCAGTACACCGGTGGGGTGCCCCAGCTTTTCCAGGCAGGTATCGATTTCTTCAATATGACTTTCGTGGGTGATTTCCATGGCGATCACCTTGATGCCATGTTTGCCCGCCTTCTCGAAAACCCAGGGCAGGCAGCCCTTGCCGTGGCCCTGAAATGAATAGGGATTGGTTCGGGGCTTGTAAGCGCCCATGCGTGTGCATACCTGGTGGTTGTCTTCCAGGGCCTGCATCATCATTTCCACATGCTCTGGTATATCCACGGCGCACAGACCAGCGAAGATATTCAGGTTAGTCTGGCTGAACTCCACTCCGTTGTAAGTAAAGCCACTTTGCCGGTGACTGTCCTTGTGGCGGCCCAGAATTCGATACTCGTCGGAAATACGAATGGCCCGCTCAACAGCAGGAAGTGCTTCAATCTCGTCGATTTCCAGCGATTTGGTATTGCCCAGCAGGTAAATCTCAGTCAGCCGCTGGCTGGCACCCTGTATTTCATGCACCTGAACAGAAATGCCGGGCAGGTCTTCCAGGTGGTGCATGGTCTGGCGGTAGGCATCGCTATCCAGCGGTGTGTCAGGATAAAGAATGGCAAGCATACAAACTCCTTGTGTTAGCGGGCTTCTTCCGCCCGATGCCGCGCAAGTATGTATTCCCGGTGGTTCAGCTCCAGCAGCTCGGCTATGCGGCGGATCAGGTGCTCTTCATACTTGTCAATTCGTCCGTCGGCGAACGCTACCCGCCAGATATTCTCCAGAACCACCTGCTTGGCGTCCTGATCCAGATACTCGTTTATCTGCCCGGTGAACTCATAAAGCGATGTGGCTTCGTCTGCCTGACTTTGAGCATCCCTGAGAATGCTTTGTGCTTCTTCCTGAGTGAACTGGTGAGCTTTAACCGCGCAATCGACCATAATCTGCAGCTCACGCTCGTCTTCGTCGCGGTCAACCCGGGACAGCTGAACCATCAGAGCCGTAGCAGCCACGGCCAGTTCATGGGCATCGGGCTCTTTCTTTTCGGTCTCCGGTGCTGCGAATAAGTTTTTCAGACGCTCAATCATGAGTACAAAACCTGAATCAGATTAATGGCAGGGTCAGGCGGCTCTGGACGATAGTTGCCGTACCCGGTTTTCAAGTTCGATCTGGTCACCGGCAAAGCGGCGAATACCATCGGCCAGCTTTTCGGTTGCCATGGCATCTTCATTGGATTCCCAACGGAACAGCTTTTCATCGATGGTTCCGAAGTGGTCTGGTGAGCTGGCACTGTCTGCAGACAGCTTTCTGGCGAGATGGCCTTCGTCATCCTGTAGAGTCTGAAGCAGAGCCGGACTGATGGTCAGGCGGTCGCAGCCGGCCAGCATCTCGATTTCTCCGGCATTGCGGAAGCTGG
>CAYUTG010000212.1:0-4862 GCA_964447555.1 uncultured Marinobacter sp. | reverse complement strand
CGTTCTCCGTGGGCTGACAGTCTTTCAGCCAGAGCTCGGTCTGGGCCTCATGAAGGCTGTACCTTACCCGGTCACATTTCCCTTCCAGCTGCTCAAATAACTGCTGGCCGAACGGGTCATCAAAGTTGATAACGGAGAAGTGCAGCCCCTCACGGTTAAAGAGCCTGGCTTTGGCTTGTCCGTAGGCCTCCATCGAACCGTGATAATCGAGGTGATCCCTGGTCAGGTTGGTAAACACGGCTCCGGTTATGGCCAGCTTGTCTACCCGCCCCTGGTCGAGGGCGTGAGACGAGACCTCCATAACAGCAGCCCGGCCTCCCTGAGCCAGCATCTGATACAGCACCCGATTGGTCTGGACAACGTCCGGAGTAGTATGTGTGGCCGGTTGCAGCGCATCCGGCATGCCATAACCCAGCGTACCAAGTACGCCACAGGGCGTACCGGCTGAAATCAGTAACTGGGCTATGTACTGGGAAACTGACGTTTTGCCATTGGTACCGGTAACGCCAATCAGACGCAGGCGCTGAGAGGGGCGCTCAAAGAACCGGGCAGCAATGGTGCCCAGCAAGGATTTCAGGCCGGGCACGGGCACTAGCAGCGCCCCCTGTTGCTCTGAACATTCACCTGGCTGGTCGGTATCGATAAGAACAACATTTGCGCCAGCGGCTATAGCCTGGTCAACATAGAAGCCCGCCGGCGTATGTGCACCCGCCAGTGCAACAAATGCGTCACCGGTCTTTACTTCACGGCTATCGGTTTTCAGGCCGTGAATCGTAACGTCAAATACTGAAGGTATTGCGACAAGCCCTTGTAACAACGTACTGAGAGAGGTGATGCACATAGCCTTACCCTCGCTTCCCGGTCGTGTTTTCAGATGTCTGGGCGCCACCGATTTCCAGTTCAGGCTTAACGTTCAGCAACCGCAACGCATCACTGACTACCCTGGCAAATACAGGGGCTGCAACTTCCCCACCGTAATACTCCCCTGACTGAGGGGCATCAACAGCAACAACAGTAACAATTCGTGGATTCTCAATGGGTGCCATACCCGCGAAAATGGCTTTGTACTGGCTGTCCTCGTAGCCATGCTTGCCGACAAGATGAACCGTTCCCGTTTTGCCACCGGCAGAGTAAAACCCCGGCTGAGCCCGGGAGCCGGTTCCGTGGGTAATCACTTCATGCAGCATGGTCCGTACTTCGTAAGCAACTTTCTCTGACAGAACGCGCTGGCCCTGGGGCTCGCCCTTCAGTTTGAGCAGGCTTAAGGGGTACCGGGTGCCACCATTGGCAATCACCATGTACGCCTGCGCCAGCTGCAGCGCATTTACACTCATGCCGTAGCCGTAGGCCAGTGTCGCCTCTTCAACCGGCCGCCACTTGGGTGGAGCGGGCAGCACTCCAATAGCTTCCCCGGGAAAGCCCACACCCGTCGGCTGGCCGATGCCCACTCGCGCATAGAGGTTACGTATGGTGTCACCACCAATATCCGTTGCAATTTTACTGATCCCGACGTTGCTCGATTTGGCAATAATGTCGGTCAGGCTGATCACGCCATAGTTTCGGTGGTCACGAATAGTGAAGCGCCCGAAACGGCGATATCCGGGCGACGTATCAATGGTGTCATTTACGGAATATTTTCCGGTTTCCAGCGCCGCGGCCATTGCTATCGGCTTCATGGTGGAACCTGGCTCAAACAGGTCGGTAATAGCTTTATTTCGCAGGTTTTCAGGTGCCAGCTGACTGCGATCATTAGGGTTGTAAGAACCCTGATTAACCATGGCCAGTATCTCACCGGTATTCACGTCCAGCATAACCAGGGTGCCGCCATGGGCGTTCTGTGCCTGCACCACGGCTTTCAACTCCCGATAGGCCAGGTATTGCAGGCGCAGATCGATACTCAGCTCCAGATTGTGCCCGGGGCTGGCATCACGTATCAGCGACAGGTCTTTGATGACACGGCCACGGTTATCTTTAAGAACCCGTTTGCGACCGGGCTCACCCGAGAGCCATTCATTGTAGGAAAGCTCCAGCCCTTCCTGACCATGTTCATCAATATTGGTAAACCCAACCACATGGGCGGCCACCTCTCCGGCGGGGTAATACCGACGATATTCCTGGCGTGTGTAGATACCATCAATATCCAGAGCCATCACCTGCTTTGAGAGGCTGGGCTGTATTTTTCTGCGAATATAAATGAATTCCCGCCCGGAGTAGCGCCGCAGGCGCTTCCGAAGGGTGGCCTCATTAAGGCCGAGCAGGCGCGCCAGGTTGGTGAGCCTTGCTCCATCCGGATCTGTTTCCGAAGGGTTGGCCCAGATGGTCTGAACCGGCGTGCTCACCGCCAGCGGCTCACCATAACGATCAGAAATAACGCCGCGGTGCGCATCAATGGTTTCCACACGAATGGTGCGCACGTCACCCTGTTTCTGAAGGAAGTCGTTATCAACCACCTGCAAGTCCACCAGGCGCCAGCCAATCACGACAACCACCAGCAGAAAACCGCCCAGCACAGAGCCATAGCGCCAGGCACTCAGGCCCGCCGCCAGTCGTTGGCTCCATGTTGTCTGCGTTCCCTGACCGGACAAATCGATCACCTGCGGTTGTTGTTATCGTGAATTACGGGCTACCGACTGCGGACATCAACGGCACCAATACAATGTCATGCCGGCCCGGCACAACCATGTTAAATCGCTGCGCTGCCAGACTCTCAACGCGGCTCTGAGCACTCAAGGCGCTTTGCTCCAGCAACAGCTGGCTCCACTCACGGTGATACTGGTCGCGCTCACCCTGCAGCTGAGACAACGTATTAAACATCTCCCGGGTGTCATGGGCACTGATAACAACGCCGATGGACGAAACCAGCAGAAGCGCAATCAGGGCCAGCGAGATCAGAACATTTTTCTGCCTGCCTGCAGCAAAGACCTGCTGGGAAATACGGACGGCCGTTGCCACGCCATCGCGCACTTTTTGCTTATTCAGCTTTGCCGTTCGTACTGGTTGCTCTATAGCGACAGCACCCATAATTACGCGCTCCCCTGCGACGTTGTTTTTGAATCAATGCGCTCCAGCACCCGCATCACCGCACTACGGGCCCTGACATTTTCACCAACCTCATCGGCCCCGGCTTTACTGGCTTTACCAATCAATCGAAAGTCCGGGGCTTCCTGATCTGCGGTTACCGGTATGCCCTTCGGCAGTTGCGGCCCTTTTGCCAGGGCGCGCATGAACCGCTTTACCAGACGGTCTTCCAGCGAGTGGAAGCTGATCACAACCAACCGGCCACCTGGCGCCAGGCGTTCAGCGGCCAGCCGCAACCCGGTTTCAAGGTCTTCAAGCTCCCGGTTAATGAAAATCCGAATGGCCTGAAAGGTTCTGGTTGCCGGGTGCTTGTGCTTTTCCTTTTTCGGCACGGCCTCGCTGACCAGCTCGGCCAGTTGCCGGGTTGTTTCGATAGCCTCTTCCTGCCGACGTGCGACAATCAGGCGCGCAATGCGACGAGAGAACCGTTCTTCACCGTACCGCCAGATCACATCAGCGATCTCCCACTCCTCTGCTACTGCCAGCCACTCTGAGGCACTGGGTGACTGCAAGGGGTTCATTCGCATATCCAGAGGGCCATTTCGCATAAAGCTAAACCCACGCGATGCGTCATCAAGCTGTGGTGACGACACACCCAGATCCATCAGCACCCCATTAACCCGGCCCCAGCCCTCACCATCAAGCGCCGGCTCCAACTCGGCAAAGGAGCCATGAAACCAGGTAAACCGTCCATCCTCTGCAGCCAACTGCCTGGCGACGGTGATCGCCTCGGGGTCTTTATCAATGCCAAGCAGCCGCCCCCCTTCACTTAAGCCACCCAGAATAAGTTTGCTGTGACCGCCGCGACCGAATGTGCAATCGACATACCGCCCTTCCGGGGCATTCACCAGATAGTCGACCGCCGAATCCAGAAGAACAGAGCGATGCATCAGGGCGTCATCGCCCCTCAAGTGCCGCCCGGATGTCATAGTGAGAGCACCTCCATCTCGGGAGGCATATCGTCACAGCCAGACGAATCATCAAGCCAGGCCAGCCAACGCTCCTCGCTCCAGAGTTCAAACTTGTTACCCTGCCCGATAAGCATCAGCTTTTTCTCAAGGTAGGCGTAACTGCGCAATGTCGGGGGAATCAGAATACGCCCGGCCGAATCCAGCTCCATCGGTGCCGCGTTGCCAAGCACTAACCGCTGCAGGCGGCGAACGGATTTATACCGGTTGGGCAAAGCTTCAATTTTGGGCCGTTTTTCTTCCCACTCGGGTTCCGGATAAACTAAAAGGCAACGCTCTTCATCGGCATCAGCATTTGCTGTCACGACAATACGGCCACCACAATGCTGCGCGAGATCTTCGCGCACCTTGGCGGGGATCGCGAGGCGACCCTTTGCGTCCATATTGATGGCATGACTGCCGTGAAAATTACTCATGCATCGATCTCTGAGAGCTTGTTATCCACTAAAAACCACAAGAAACCACTTTTTCCCACTTGTGCACACTATAGAAACACGCAATACACAATGCAAGCGCCGCGAACAAGGTCACACCCGGAAAAGTTCCTTCTACGACAATGAGTTACGAAAGAAGGCTTGCCAAAGAGATGAGATTACGAAAAAGAAAAGAAGGAAAATCAACTACCTGCAAAAATGTCTGGAGAAGACAAGTGAGGTTTAAGATTTTTTAGCTATAACAAACATCTGTTGCGGATGATGTTTGTCACATATAAAGGAAGAAAGAGTGAGCTCGCCGATAAGCCGGGTTCTGTCGTGGACAGTCATTCATCTAGGGCCTGCGTCACCACAGGCCTCAAGCAACCTACCCGAATCCAGC
>CAYUTG010000211.1:0-4940 GCA_964447555.1 uncultured Marinobacter sp. | reverse complement strand
TGAAACTCCAGCACGAGTACGAGTGCTTCTTTTTCATCGCAGACTGGCATGCTCTCACCACCAATTATGATGACCCTTCTGGTATTGAGCAGAGCGTCTGGGACATGGTCATCGACTGGCTGGCGGCGGGTGTGAACCCTGGTTCATCGACCATGTTTATACAGTCGCAGGTGCCTGAACATGCCGAGTTACACCTGTTGTTGTCCATGATCACACCACTCGGATGGCTTGAGCGGGTTCCTACTTTCAAGGATCAGCAAGAGAAGTTACGTGAGAAAGACCTCGCAACTTACGGTTTTCTCGGGTATCCGCTGCTTCAGAGTGCAGATATTCTGGTTTACCAGGCTGGCCGGGTACCGGTCGGTGCTGACCAGGTATCACACGTTGAGATTACCCGTGAAATTGCCCGTCGGTTTAATCATCTTTACGGTCGCGAGCCAGGCTTTGAGGACCAGGCAGAAGCCGCTATCGTAAAAATGGGCAAGAAGAACGCACGATTGTATCGCACCCTTAAAAAGCGATATCAGGAAGAGGGCGATATGGAAGCGCTCGAAACGGCACGTGCGTTGCTCAAAGAACAACAGAACATTTCCCTGGGCGACCGCGAACGCTTGTACGGTTACATTGAGGGCGGTGGCAAAGTGATTCTTCCGGAACCTCAGCCGCTACTAACGCCTGAGTCCAGAATGCCGGGGCTTGATGGCCAGAAAATGTCCAAATCTTATAATAACTACATCGGCTTGCGGGAAGAGCCCGACAGCGTCGCACAGAAGATCCGCACCATGCAAACGGATCCCCAGCGTGTTCGCCGGACCGATCCAGGCGATCCTGAAAAGTGCCCGGTGTGGGGGTTGCACAAAATTTACTCAGATGCCGATACTCAGGAATGGGTGCAAACCGGTTGCCGTAGTGCAGGCATAGGCTGCCTGGACTGCAAAAAGCCGCTTATCGACGCAATTATTGAGGAGCAGCGTCCTCTGCGGGAGCGTGCAATTGAATACGAAAACAACCCGGATCTGGTGCAGTCCATCTTGCAGGAGGGGCGTGAACACGCCCGGGATGCGGCGAGAGATACGCTCATAGAAGTACGCTCTGCAATGGGGCTCCATTACCGGTAATGGTCACCAGGCCACAAGCCTGACACGTGTCACGGGTTATCCCGGGGGAAGAGCATGACGGACGATACCACAACGGTGACGACGCCCGGCATAGAGGAGCAGGCTGCTGACGGCTCTCCGCTGGCGCGGGTGTCTGGCAAACCCGTGGTTGATCTTCCAAAGGATCTCTATATACCGCCAGATGCACTGGCGGTATTCCTGGAAGCTTTCGAGGGGCCGCTGGATCTGCTGCTGTACCTCATTCGTCGCCAGAATATGGATATCCTGGAAATAGACGTCAGTGAAATTACCCGCCAGTACATGGATTATATTGGTGCTGTGGAAGCGATGCGCTTTGAGTTGGCGGCGGAATATCTGGTGATGGCTGCCACACTGGCGGAGATTAAGTCCCGGATGCTTCTGCCCAGACAACACGCCGAAGATGATGAAGACATCGACCCGCGGGCTGAGCTGATTCGCCGCCTGCAGCAATATGAGCGGTTCAAGAAAGCCGCAGAAGATATCGACCAGTTGCCCCGGATGGAGAGGGACTTGTTTTCAGGTTCTGCGGCTCTGCCGGAGTTGCCCTCCAGTCATCCGGAGCCGGATGTTGACTTGCGGGAAATGTTGCTGGCCCTTCAGGGTGTGCTTCAGCGTGCAGACCTGTTTACCAGCCACTATGTTGAGCAGGAAAGGCTATCGACCCGTGAACGCATGTCTGCCATTCTTTCTGCGTTGCAGGGCGACCACTTTGTCGCATTTGAAAGCCTGTTTACCCATGAAGAAGGCAAGCTGGGTGTTGTGGTTACCTTCCTGGCCACGCTGGAGTTGATTAAAGAGCAGTTGATAGAGGTGGTGCAGGCTGATGTACTGGGGCCCATTCATGTGCGGGCCCGCTCAGCAAACTGAGTAAACACCACACAAACTGATATTACGGAATCAGGCAGTTTTATGGGTGAAGAGCATTTATTACGTGTTCGGGCTATTTTGGAAGCCGCTTTACTGGCCGCGGGTAAGCCGTTGTCTCTGGAGCAGCTTCGTGCCCTGTTTACCGAGGAAGAGCGTCCTGCCCGCCAGGTGATGGAGCATGTCATGATGCTGCTTGAGCAAGCCTGTGAGGGGCGGGGTTTTGAACTACGCAAGGTTGCCAGTGGCTATCGCCTGCAGGTGCGCCAGGATTATGCGCCCTGGGTTGGCCGCCTGTTTGAAGAAAAGCCACCCAGGTATTCCCGTGCATTGCTGGAAACACTGGCGCTGATAGCGTATCGGCAACCAATTACCCGGGGTGAGATAGAAGACATCCGGGGGGTAACGGTGAGCAGCAATATCGTTCGCACACTGCTGGAGCGTGAGTGGGTTCGGGTGGTTGGCCACCGGGACGTTCCGGGGCGCCCGGCCATGTATGCCACCACCAGGCAGTTTCTTGATTACTTTAATCTGGCCGGGCTGGACCAGTTGCCCCCTTTATCGGAAATCCGGGATCTTGAGGTTATCGGCCAGGAAATCGAAAAAAATATACAGGCTGAAATCAGCTTCGAACAACCATCGCCGGACAGTCCGGACGAACAAACCCTTCACTGATACCCGAAGGTATCAGCGTGTTATAAAGGAAATGATTTATGGCGTCAGAGCGCCCCAGGCAGGCTAAGCGGCCTGCGAAAACGACAACCAGCCAGGCCGCCGGACCTGAGCGCATTCAAAAGCTGCTGGCACGTGCCGGAGTAGGCTCGCGCCGGGAAATTGAAGGCTGGATGGAAACGGGGCGGCTGATGGTGAATAACCAGGCTGTCTTGCCGGGTGACAAAGCGTCGGTGACAGACAAATTCGAACTGGATGGCAAACAACTGGATGTCTCCGGAGCAGCACAGGTTGTTCGCCGGGTACTGATCTACAACAAACCGGAAGGTGAGGTGACCACCCGGAAAGATCCGGAGGGCAGGCCTACGGTTTTTGACAGATTGCCCAGGTTGAAAGATCACCGCTGGATTTCCATCGGCCGCCTGGATATCAACACCACAGGCCTTGTGATGTTCACCACGGATGGCGAGTTGGCCAACCGGTTGATGCATCCTTCCAGCCAGATTGACCGTGAGTACGCGGTGCGTATTTTTGGTGATGTGGATGACGCGATGATTACCCGGCTAATGGAAGGGGTCTTGCTGGAAGACGGTACGGCAAAGTTTACGGATATCACGCCTGCCGGCGGAAGTGGCATGAATCGCTGGTTCCACGTTACCTTGCTGGAAGGCCGTAACCGGGAGGTGCGCAGGCTGTGGGAGTCTCAGGGAGTCCGGGTCAGCCGCCTTAAACGTGTACGTTACGGAACGATTTTTTTACCCAGTCGCCTGACCGTCGGTAAATGGGAGGAGCTGGACCAGAAAGCTGTGAATTCACTGAGCAACGCGGTGGGTCTGGCCAATCTTGATATACCCCAGAAAACACCGGACGAAAAAGCAGATCAGGACCGCCGGCGCCGGAAAAGCCCCGGGCGGCCCGCGAAGAAATCCGGCGCCAATCGCTGGCAGGTCAGCGACAGCGGCCCGGCAAAAAAGCCTGGTAAAAGTAAAGACGGCCGGGATAGTCGGGATAAAGGTCGCCGGGGTTAACCGTAGCGTCCTATGGCTGGTTGATAGCTGCAAATACACGGGTGCAGTTACGGCCCTGCTTTTTTGCCCGGTACATGGCTTCGTCCGCCCGGGCCAGCCACTGGTCTGACGTTTCGCCCGTAATGTGCATAGCGACCCCACAGCTTGCGGTAACAGACAGAGCTGGTTCATTGCCGCGGTCTATCCGTATGTCGGCAATGGCCTGGCGAATTCTGTCGGCCACATCACTGGCTGCCTGCACATCCGTGTGTGGCAGCAACACCGCGAATTCTTCCCCCCCGAAGCGGTAAACACTGTCTGAAACCCGCAGGGATCGCTCAATGGCTTCAGCGGCTACTTGCAGCAGGTGGTCGCCGACAATGTGGCCGTTGTTATCATTAATCGCCTTGAAGTGGTCCAGATCACACAGAATCAGGGAGTAGGGCTCACCATGGCGGTCGGCTAACTGGCTGGAACGATGCAGGGCTTCGTGCATGGCCCGTTTGTTGGGGATGCTGGTCAGCGAATCAGTAAGCGCAGCCTGTTCAATAGTGGCGTGCTGGCAGGCGTTGCGCAGGTGGCATATAGCAATACTGATAATCGTCTCTATGGCCTGCAACTCTTCTTCCTGAAACTTTTTACGCCGATGCAGTACCAGCGTACCGCAGTTAATACCCTCCAGCGTAAGGCGGTACTCACAGCGATGCTGGCCGCCCATGCCTGTTGCAAAAACAAAATCCTGACGGGCGATCCGGTGCCGGTAGTTCAGTGTATCGAATGCAATGGTTTCAGCCAGTTCTTCGGTCAGTATTCCCAGTTGAGTTTCCAGAGACAGCGTTGTTGCCAGACGGCGAGCCAGTCGCGCAAGTGGATTGGCTTCATTATTCCAGTTCTGATAAGCCTGCTTCAGAGCGGCAAGCTTGCGGGGCTGAGAAACAGATTGCTGGATAGACGGTATATTTTTCACTACGGGTTGCTCTCTGGCTGACGTAAACGTGTCGTTCGTGCTGAGTTACGGCATTTTTCATGCCTAAAATGGAAAATCGCCAATAAACAGTCAGATATGCGTATCTGTTCATCTGATGCAGCAGTAGGTCCTGATCAGCCCCCGGCCTGTGTCAAAAAACCGGCAAACGTTTGCCCGGTCAGGCTGTGGGCAAGCACACCGGCCTGGATTACAAGCGCATCAGAATATCCGTTGCAGGGATTGGGATGGCACCCGGCTATGGTAAACTTCAGCGCTTATGGTTTTGTCGTC